>CACELY010000013.1 GCA_902560505.1 uncultured Alphaproteobacteria bacterium | reverse complement strand
TTTTTATGATAAAACCCTACATAAATCATATCTCTCTTGGGACAATATCTATGAGTATGATATTGTTTGCTTTGATATCAGAGTATGTGTTTCGATTTACGCCTTGCTCTTTGTGTTTGGTACAGCGATACCCACACATGCTGGTAGCTATAACCTCGATTTGGCTAGTTTTTTTTAGGACACACGATCTGTTTATGTATCCATTGAACACATTGATTATGGCGTTTAGCATTATCTTGGCGTCTTATCACGTCAGTGTAGAACAAGGTATATTTCAAGGCCCCCAATCTTGTTCATCTTCTAATCTCTCTTCCGTGAGTGAAAAAAGTGCTGAAGCATTATTGATAGATATCTTAAATACATCGGTCGTTAGATGTAACGAAGTGACATGGTCTTTCATGAGACTATCAATGGCAAGCTGGAATCTTATTATGTCCATAGCCCTTTTTATAGGCTGGACGGTCTCATCTCTTCATTTTTTTAATTTTTTTCAATCAAAATCTTTTTCAAAATAAAGAAAGTCAATCCACGATTTGTGCATATCACTAGGAGGAAATTTCTTTCCCTTATTTAATAAAACTTCTGGAGATGGTTTGGTCGGTACTTTCTTCAACTTAAATCCTGCTTGAGATGTCGTTTTCGCAGCTTTTCTCAAGTTACAAGATTGACAAGCAGCAACAACATTGTCCCAACGCGTTTTACCACCTCGCGACTTTGGCACAACGTGATCAAAAGTAAGATCTTTTCCCTTATAGCCACAATATTGACAGGTAAATTCATCTCGCAAAAATAAGGTGGCTCTAGTAAAGGGCACAGTTTTTGTAGGTACTACATAATTCTTAAGTACTATTACTGATGGAAGAGGGAGTGTTAATTTCTCTGATCGAACTACTTCTTCATACTCAGCTGCGACATTTACCCTTTTCAAGTATACTGCTTTAATAGCCTCTTGCCAGGGCCACAGAGAAAGTGGAAAGTAGGACAGTGGTCTATAGTCAGCATTTAAAATTAATGCAGGTCGCTGTTTCGATTTTTCAAATATAGCAGGCTTTACATTAGCTTGGCTATCCAGCATAGACTTCTTTTCTCCCAGATTGACACATGCGACGTTAGATACATCGCATTATTTATTAGATAGTGTTTGTTACAAAAAAACTAGCTAAAAATTTTTTTTATAAATTCTAGAGCTTTCGATAATCCATCCGGAGCAATCCCATGTCCAATATTCTTACTAACATGCGTAGAGAATGTGACATTTATCTTATTCAAAACTTTTTCAGCATCATACATTGAAGAAATTGGTACCACATCATCCGCATCTCCATGAATTAATACTACAGGGGGATAACTATCTTTATCGCTTTCTTCCAAGGACTCTGGCATTAGAATCCTCCCTGAAATACCTACAACACCTCCAAGGTTGTTTAACTGTCTCAAGCCAATGTTTAAAGAAATCATACACCCTTGGCTAAATCCAAGTAAAACAAAATCGGAGGTATCTAAACCAAATCGTTTTTTGTAACCGTCTATTAATTTTATTATTAATTTTTCTGAAGAGGCTAGTGCTTGCATCATATCAGGAATGGTTGATCCATCTATTTCAGGTATTGGAAACCACTCATATCCAAAAGGAGATGCACCACACTTTCTGGGAGCATCTGGTGAAGCAAAAAAACAATCTGGTAACTGCTCAGATAAAGCGTCACTTAAAGAGAACAAATCCGCTCCATCAGCTCCATATCCATGCAGAAAGATAACAACTTTTTTTACTGATCCTGAAATAGGCATTTTCTCTTTTACGTTTAATTCATTTACCATAATGTAGACTCCCTAGACTTAAAATTTCTATAAAAATGCCACAAAATTATTGCACACACTGATCTATAAGGCACCCAGCTTTCAGCTATTTTTCTCATCTCTTTTTCTGAAGGCCTATTTTTCAAGTTCAATAAATTTTTTGCAGCCTCTTGCAAAGCAAGATCACCCGCCGGAAAAATGTCTAACCTTCTTAAGCTGAAAATACAGTATATTTCCGCTGTCCATAATCCAATTCCTTTAACACCAGTCAAAATGTTTATAACCTCCTGGTTTTCCATTGTCTCCATTTTATCAAAATCAAGTCCACTTTCAGCAAGGCTTTTTAGATAAGAAATTTTTTGTCGTGAAAATCCTAGGTTCTTTAATTTATTATCAGCTTGGTTATTTAAAATTTCTTCGTCTTGGATATCTGCATCTAGAAAACGACCCCATATCGCCGCAGCTGAGGCTATAGAAAGTTGTTGCCCTACAATGGTTTTTTTTAGCGCTACAAGTCCTTTCTCTCTTGGGTCAAAAGAAGGAAGTCCAAAGTTCCTTTCAACCAGACTAAATCTTTTTTCTAGTTTATATACGCTTGGCGCTATATCTTTTATAAATCCGGCACTTAACATTTCTCGATTATTTGACAAGCTCATTTATCTTCCTAATGAATTTAGCTCTAAAACTAAGCTTATGGTCGTTTCTATAAATGAATTGTGGATTATTTTTAATTTCCAATAAAATTGGCACAAAATTATTAACGGTATTAAGCACAGTGAGAATATTTTTTTTTAGTCCCATACTTTTAATTTCCCTTTTCCCCGTATGAAACAAATTAAATGTTAAATTAATATCAGAATGTATTCTTTGTAAAATATTATCATTAATTCTGCCTTCAAAATATGCACTATAATCTATTCTTGTGGGCAAAAAAAATGAGTAACATTTGTTTTGACTCAGGGACCCTGCTGCTAAAACAAATCTTGCTAAACCAAGGGATAACCCGAAATATTTAGAAAGGTTTCTTCTGAGGGAGTAATCATTGAACTCGATCAGACAACTTAGACCCATGAACAAAAGATTCTGCGAGGTATCTCGAATATATTTGATTTGCTGTTCGTAACTGTCAAAGGGCTTTTTTGAACAGTCAAATTCACGTGCTTTAATGAGTCTAAGTAGATTACTCTTTTGTAGCTTACCCTCTGCAAGAAGCTTAGAGAGGATCAGTAAATATTCATTTTCTCCAAATGAAATTCCATCATTCATATCATTTATGTAATCTTCCCACCAGCGCAATTTTAGATATCCAAGCTCAGGTTCACTAACATTCCAAGCTATATTTGCCAATTCGAGATTAAATGCATAGATCGCCGCTATTCCTTTTCGTCTCTCAGAATCTAAGTGTCTAATAGAGTCAAACCTTTCGCGATCAAATTTTTTAAGATTGCTCAACCAGTTGGCACCAATCAATTTGGAGATGCTCCTTCCTTGATCAACTTCCAGTTAATTGAATCTAGAAGAGCCTGAAAACTGGCATCAAGAATATTTGCAGAAACGCCCACTGTAGACCACCTTAAGCCTTTTTCATCTTCGCTATCAATTAACACCCTAGTGACTGCGGAAGTCCCCCCAGAGGTTATCCTCACTTTAAAGTCTATTAGGCGTACGCCGTTAATAATATCTTGATACTGTCCTAAGTCCTTGGAGATGGCTTTGGACAATGCATTAACCGGTCCCAAGTCATTCATTTCTTCGTCCATACTTTCTGATACAGAAAGGGTTTCTTTATCTCCAATTTTTAAAACAACCACTGCTTCAGACAATGTTTTTGTATTGCCTATAGTGTCTTTTCTTCGCTCGGTAGTAACTCGATATCTTTTTACTTCAAAAAAATTCGGCATTTGACCTAACATCCTTCTTGCAAAAATTTCAAAAGACGCGTTTGCTGAATCGAAAGAATATCCCTCGCTTTCTTTGTATTTAATTTCTTTGAGTAACATAGATAGCTTGCCAGTGTCGCCATCTGCCTTAATACCTGCTTGCTGTAGTTTTTCTCTCAAATTTGATAAACCAGCCTGGTTAGATACAGGGATAATTCTCTCATTTCCAACCAACTCTGGATCTATATGCTCATAGGTTTCAGTATCCTTTAATATAGCATTGGCATGTAGACCTGCCTTATGAGCGAAAGCAGAGCTACCTACATAAGGAGCAAATCTATTTGGCACTCTATTAAGCACGTCATCCATAATTCTAGATGCTCTGGTAATTTCTTTAAGGCTATCGGATGTCACCCCCGTAACGAATTTTTCGGCAAACTGTGGCTTTAATAAAAGAGTAGGCAAGAGAGAAATCAGATTTGCATTGCCGCATCTTTCACCAAGTCCATTAAGAGTGCCCTGTATTTGTCTTACGCCAGCTTGTACAGCTGCTAGCGAATTTGCCACAGCATTTTCCGTATCATTATGTGCATGGATACCAAGTCTGCTAGCATCAATACCCTCTTCAATCAAACTCTCAATTGTCTCTTTAACTTGGTCGGGCATACATCCACCGTTGGTATCACATAACACTACCCAATCAGCTCCAGCAGCCAATGCTTCTTTAACTATTGAAATCGCGTATTTTTTGTTAGCTGCAAAACCATCGAAAAAATGTTCTGCGTCAAAATGCACCTCTTTACCTAAAGATTTTAAGTGTTTAATCGAAGATATAATCAACTCTATATTTTCGTCCAGAGAAATTCCCAAAGCTTTTTGCACATGGAAATCATGGCTCTTCCCTACAAGACACACAACACTTGTCCCTGCAGCTACTACTTGAGCCAATGTTTCATCATTTTCAACAGATCTTCCAAATCTTTTAGTCATTCCAAATGCAACTACCTTGGATTTAGGAAATTCTTTTTTTGTATCAAAAAATTCACTATCTATAGGGTTGGCGCCGGGCCAACCTCCCTCTATGTAATCAATACCGATATCTGCTAATAACTGACTTATCCTCAGTTTATCGTCCAGTGAGAAGGTAACGCCCTGGGTCTGTTGCCCATCCCTAAGTGTCGTGTCGAAAATATAAAGCCGCTCTTTTGTGGTCATAATTCTTTAAGCTTATTTATTTTAAGTTGTTGACTTAATTCCCAAGTAGTTTCCTGACCGCCATCTTTTATTATAATACCGGCACTCAGCAAGTCTGCTCTTATTTTATCTGCCAACGAAAAGTTTTTTGACATCCTCGCATTGTTTCTTTTTTCAACTAACTTATCAACCTTTTCTGATAACTCCGCTGATATTAGGGCACTTTCTTTTGTATCCTTTGAGGAGAAACCAAAAAACGTGCAAGCATCTCTTAACTCGTCAAACTTTTCGTTATTAAATAGCTGATGCATCTCATGGATAGATTGCGGGGTATTAAGATCGTCCACTAAAGCATTAAGTATTTGCCTTGGGAGTCCAGTTTCATTTATTGGATCAATTCTATTATTCCATTTTATTATGGTCTTTTCAGCTTCTGCCAGCCTCTCAAATTTCCAGTCCAGCGGCTGTCGATAATGAGTGGAAAGCATATTATATCTTATTGCAGGTCCTGAAAAATCTCTTTGGATTAAATCATATACAGTCAAAAAATTGTTAAGTGATTTTGACATCTTTTCACCCTCGATTTTAAGAAAGCCGTTATGAAGCCAAAAATTGGCCAATTTTTTTATATTATTTGAGCATGTACTTTGGGCAATTTCATTCTCATGATGAGGGAAAATCAAATCGATACCCCCTCCATGAATATCAAATTGATCTCCTAATATATCCTTGGCCATCGCTGAACATTCGATATGCCATCCGGGGCGGCCTCTTCCCCATGGGCTTTCCCAGCCTGGCTCTTTAGCATTAGACGGTTTCCATAAAACAAAATCTAGTGGATTTTTCTTTGTGTTTTCATTTTCTATCCTGACACCTTCTTTAAGCTCGTTTAATTTTTTGTTAGAAAGGCGTCCATAATCTGAAAATTGCTCTACTTCAAAAAATACATGACCGTCCTCCGTAGGGTAGGCAAAAGACAAGGATATAAGTTTGGAAATCATGTCCTTCATCTGAGAAACATAATCCGTTGCTCGGGGTTCATGAGTGGGTCTAAGTGCTCCCAGAAAGTCCATGTCTTTGTGAAACCAGCTTATTGTTTCTTCCGTTACTTTCTCAATGTTAACGCCTATTTCTAAAGCTTTAGCGTTAATTTTATCATCAATATCTGTGATATTTCTTACATAAGTAACATTGTCCTCTTTGTATAGATATCGAAGAAGTCGGAATAATATGTCAAATACTAAAACTGGTCTAGCATTACCTATATGAGCCCGGTCGTAAACTGTAGGTCCACAAACATACATACGAACATTTTTCTCATCTAGAGGCTTAAAAGCTTCTTTTGTCCTTGAATAGGAATTATATAAAAAAAGAGGTGTTTCCATATTTGTTTCGATATTATAAAAATAACTCTAGAGTATTCATAACTAATGATTCTGTGTAGTAAAGCTATTTTCTTTTTTGATTAGTATGGAACGGTATGTTAGGTAAAAAATCATGCGATTAATCTTATGCGTAATAGTATCTCTAGCTACTGTGCTATTAAATTCGGCACTTTTTGCTCAAGGGTTTTTTGAGCAAGAACCATATGACCCAATTGAGAACATCAATCGAACAACCCATGAATTCAATAAGGGACTTGATAGATACGCTATAAGACCAACTTCCAATATATACGGAGCATATGTTCCTGAATTAATACGCATACCAATATCAAATTTCCGCGGAAATTTAAACGAACCGAAAAGGTTCATAAATCATATTTTTCAAAGAGATTTTGGCAGTGCAGGAACTGATCTCAGTAGATTTGTTATCAATTCCACGCTAGGAATTGGTGGGTTGATCGATGTTGCATCTATATGGAATATTTATCCAAGATCCACAGGATTCGATGAAACTTTTAGATCATTCAATATACCTCAAGGCGCGTATGTAGAATTGCCACTCTTTGGGCCAAACTCCGCTAGAGGATCATTTGGATTAATAACAGATTATGTACTTAATCCCTCAAAGCCAATAACTGCAGGCATTGATGGTGTGGTCATGCTGGGTGTAGAAGTGGCAAATGTTTTTCAGAGAAGATATGAGTTTGCTCCTATTATGGATGCTACATTATATAACTCTACAGATAGCTACTCAGCTGCAAGAAATATTTTTCTTCAAACTAAAAACGAGTTTGACATCGATGATGAGTCAGATGTTTTTGACCCATATAATGACGAGTAACTTATTTATCTATGCCACCCGAAAACACCCTACTTTGCCTAATATCAATATCTTCAATCTGACTTAGAAAGCTGGCACCAATTGGTCCCTTTGAATTATTGAAGACTCTATTTGCCTGACGAAGTCTTGCCCGATCAATAGCATTACGAATAGAGCGCGCATTGGCAAAGTGCGGCTGTTTTTTTCGAATTTTTATGTATTCTGCCATAGCTTTTTTGCTCTCTTCATTAAATTGGTAGTTCATACTTGCAACCATAACTTCAGCAATCTCTAATAATTCATTATTTGAATAATCGGGAAAGTCTATATGGTGAGCTATACGTGATCTAAATCCTGGGTTGCTTTCAAAAAACTTATCCATCTTATCCTTATAACCTGCTAAAATAACAACTAAGTCATCCCTATTATTTTCCATCACTTGTAATAATATCTCTATAGCTTCTTGACCATAATCTCTCTCGTTTTCCGGCCTGTATAAATAGTAGGCTTCATCAATAAACAAAACTCCTCCCATAGCTTTCTTGAGAACTTCTTTGGTCTTTGGAGCCGTATGTCCAATATATTGCCCTACAAGATCATCTCTTGTCACGGTTACCAAGTGTCCTTTTCTTACGTAACCCAAACGGAAAAGGAGATTAGCCATCTTGAGAGCGACTGTAGTTTTACCGGTACCTGGATTACCAGAAAAACTCATATGTAAAGTTGGCGACTCATTAACTAAGCCTAGCTTTTCTCTAGCTTTATCCACCAAAAGTAATGAAGCCGTCTCTTTGATGCGTGTTTTAACTGGTGTGAGACCAATTAAGCTATTATCGAGTTCTGAAAGAATATCAGCAACGCCACTTGCCTGGAAATCTTCCTTTAAATTTACCTCAGTGACAATCTCAGAATCTTTTTCCTGTCCTTCATTTTCCATAAGTTAGTCCTATTTATATCTCGATCCCTGGGGATTATCGCTAGAATAAGGTGTTATAGAGTATTGAATATTTCTTCCTTTAACCTCAGTTCTACTCAATTTAAACCCAGGTTCTTCAGAAGGTCTATTAACAATAAATGAGAGCCTGATTGACTCCCAGCCTGGAGATGAGTCAAACGCAATAATTCTTATATAGTAAGAACCATAAATCTTTCGGCATTCATTTAACTCGTAAACTACCGCTGCCGCATCCGGATTATCAAACATTGGATGTCCCCACATCTCCCAATAGGTATTTCTAGGATGTGGATCGTCGGTATATTCGATGCTTACTGCCCAGCCGTTATCTATACAATATTGTACTTGTTCATGAATTTGTTGATCGGTAAAATCGGGTAAAAATGAAAATGTGCCTTGTGTAACTCTCATTATTTTTCTCCTTAAGATACAGATGTTGTTGGAACAAAGTCTGGCGCATCAGTGGATGCATAATCAAAAGTTACATCCTTCCATATGTCCAGAGCTTCTCGCAAAGGTGTACATGTTTTTGCTGCTTCTGCAAGAATTGTAGGGCCTTCAGCTAAATAATCTCTACCCGCATTTCTGGCATAGACCATAGCCTCTAAGGCTACTCTATTTGCTGTCGCTCCTGCTGCTATTCCTTGTGGGTGTCCTATAGTTCCACCTCCAAACTGTAGAACGACATCTTCACCCAAATAATGGATTAATTGATGCATTTGTCCCGCGTGAATGCCTCCGGAGGCGACGGGCATAACTTTATTTAAAGACGCCCAGTCTTGATCGAAGAATACTCCTGTTTCCAAAGACACTGAGTTCTTTTCTTCTCTACAGATATCATAGTAGCCCTTTGTTGTTGCAGGATCTCCTTCTAACTTGCCAACAACGGTACCCGCATGGATGTGATCTACTCCTGCCAACCGCATCCATTTTGCTATCACTCTAAAAGAAACTCCATGAGTTTTTTGTCTTGTGTAGGTGCCATGGCCTGCTCGATGTAGATGCAGAATCATGTCGTTATCTCGAGCCCACTTTGCCATGGATTGAATTGCGGTGTAACCAATAACTAAGTCAATCATTATGATGACAGATCCTAATTCCTTAGCAAACTCGGCTCTTTTATACATTTCTTCCATCGTACCAGCAGTCACATTTAAATATGTGCCTTTAACCTCTCCGGTGGCAGCGCTCGCTCTATTTACAGCTTCCATACAGTATAAGAACCGATCTCTCCAGTGCATAAATGGCTGACTGTTTATATTTTCATCATCTTTAGTAAAATCTAATCCCCCTTTTAGGGCTTCGTACACAACTCTGCCATAGTTTCTTCCGGATAGTCCAAGCTTAGGCTTTACAGTTGCTCCCAGGAGGGGGCGTCCATAACAATTAAGTCGCTCTCTTTCTACGACTATTCCCGTAGCTGGGCCTTGAAAAGTTTTAACATAGGCTACCGGTAGTCGCATATCTTCTAGTCTTAGTGCTTTTAGAGGTTTAAAGCCAAAAACGTTACCAATGATTGATGCTGTAAGGTTAGCAATGGATCCGGGTTCAAAAAGATCTAACTCGTAGGCAATATACGCAAAATACTCGTTTGGATTGTTAGGTGTTGGATCAACCCTGTAGGCTTTAGCTCTGTATTTTTCACATGCTGTTAAACGATCTGTCCAAACTACTGTCCAAGTTGCAGTTGAACTTTCACCAGCAACTGCTGCTGCAGCTTCAATAGGATCCACGCCATCTTGAGGAGTGATCCTAAAAAGTGCTATGACATCGGTATCTTTGGGTGAATAATCAGGCTCCCAATACCCCATTTTCTTGTATTCTAAAACCCCAGCTGAGTATCGAGCTTTAGCATCTAATTTTTTATCACCATCAGGCATTATTTCCTCCTTTTTACCTATATTTGTTTTAACTCACCTTTTGAATAACTTTGTGCCATTTGATCTAAGGATTTAACTAATATTTTTTTTGCATGTCCTGCAGTTCCAAACCTTTCAAACCTATCAGCACATAGCTTTTCCATTTCCTCACTAGCGGGAATCGCAAATTTTCTAGGGTCAAACTCAGCAGGCTTTTCTCTTGCTATTTTTCTATAGTGACCCGTTATCGCCATTCTACAATCAGTGTCTATATTTATCTTTCTAACACCTGACTTTATGCCTCTCTCAATTTCCTCTACTGGAACACCATACGTTTGACTCATATCGCCACCATTATTGTTAATCAAGTCCTGGAGGTATTGAGGTACTGAAGAGGACCCATGCATCACGAGATGGGTCTTTGGTATTTTTTTATGAATTTTTTCAATAACATCCATAGCCAATATATCTCCATCAGGTTTCCTACTGAACTTATATGCGCCATGACTAGTACCGCAGGCAATCGCGAGAGCATCAACGTCAGTCTTTTTAACAAAATCAAGCGCTTGTTCTGGGTCTGTTAAAAGCTGTTTGGCATCAAGTTTTCCTTCTGCTCCAGACCCATCTTCTTTGGCTGCTTCACCGGTCTCTAAACTTCCTAAAACTCCAAGTTCTCCTTCTACGGATGCTCCGACCCAATGCGCAATCTCGGCAACTTTCTTTGTGATTTGAACATTATAATCATAACTCGCTGGTGTTTTTTGGTCACTTTCTAAAGAGCCGTCCATCATAACAGATGTAAAACCATGCCCAATAGCTGTCATACACGTGGCCTCATTGTTACCATGATCTTGGTGCATGCAAATTGGAATTGTTGGATACATTTTGGCTAGTGCTGCCACGATATGTGATAACATTATATCACCAGCATAAGCCCTCGCACCCCTACTAGCTTGAAGAATAACTGGGGAGTCGGTCTTATGAGCGGCCTTTAATATTGCCAAGCCTTGTTCCATATTATTTATGTTAAAGGCGGGTACTCCATATTGGTTTTCAGCTGCATGGTCTAGCAGTTGCCTTAAAGTTATCAGTGCCATTTTTCTTCCCTATTTTTTAATATTTTTTTGCTTTTCATATTGCTCGTTTTGCTTGATTTACCAATCTACCTATTAAGGGTGTTAGTATTAATTGCATTGCTAAATCTAATTTACCTCCTGGTATTACTATTGAATTAGCTCTACTCATCCAACTATCATGAATCATCGATACAAGATAAGGAAAATCAATTCCGTGAGGGTCTTTGAAACGTATAACAACCAAGCTTTCGTCAGCAGTTGGTATCCACCTAGCTACTAATGGATTTGATGTATCTACTACCGGTACCCTCTGAAAATTAATATCTGTCTCCGTAAACTGAGGGCAAATGCAATGAACATAAGCATGCATTCTCCTCAATATTGTGTCTGTCACAGCTTCGGTACTGTAGCCTCTGGAATCTGTATCTCTATGGATTTTTTGTATCCACTCAAGGTTAATAACGGGAACAACACCAATTTTTAAATCTGCGTACCTTGCCAAATTGATTTCTTTATTTACTACTGCTCCGTGCAAACCCTCGTAGAACAATAGATCTGATGGTTCTTCAAACTTTTTCCATTTTGTGAAATTCCCTGGTTTAGCTCCATACAAATTTTCTTCACTTGAGTTGTGAATATAATGTCGATACCGACATGTACCTTGTTCGCTATAATTTCTAAAACAATCCTCTAATTCTGTCAGCAAATTGGCATCGAACGAGAAATGAGAAAAGGTAGCATCGCCTGCCTCATGTCTTTTCTCTAACTCTTTTTTCATTTCCTTTCTATTATACCTATGAAATGCATCGCCTTCTAATGTTACGGCCTTTACACTTTCTCTTCTGAAAATTTGTTGAAAAGTATGCTTTACTGTAGACGTACCTGCCCCAGAAGAGCCTGTTACTGATATTATTGGATGCTTTATACTCATTGGTACTATCTATTGAATAATCCTCGAGTTCTAAAAAGAGGTGCATGGGCACTTTTAGGATCTTCATAAAACTTTTTTATAGTTTCAACTTCTTCTTTAGATCCAAACACAAAGGGGGTTCTTTGATGTAAATTTTCTGCAGTTAAACCAACTATTGGGTCTATTCCATTTGTTGCTAACCCTAGAGCTTGTTCAATCAAATACGCTATGGGGCCACATTCGTATATTTTCCTTAATCGCCCTTCTGAGTAACCTTCCCTATCATCTCCTGGATAGAGGAACACGCCTCCTCTTTCTAATATTCTATGGGTCTCAGCAACTAAAGAGGCAACCCATCGTGTATTATAATTTTTTTTTCGAGGACCAACAGCACCATCTATTAACTCTTCTATGTAACTTCTTACGGGTGTGGGCCAATATCTGGAGTTTGAACTATTGATAGCGTACTCTTGAGTTTGCTCAGGGATCTTTAGGTCTGATTTTACGGAAACAAATTGATTATTTTCTACATTAAGCAAAAACTTAACAATACCTTTACCAACCGTAAAAACCAATAATGTCTGGGGCCCATAAATGAAGTACCCACTAGCTAAATAGTTTCCTAACAAAAAGAAATCATCTTGGGGACAGCTTTTATTCTTCACTTTTTTGATAGAAAAAATTGTTCCAATCGAAACATTACAGTCAATGTTGGAGGATCCGTCTAGTGGGTCGATAGCTACTCCTAAATCATCGTTATTGTTAAGCATTTCTATGGCTTCGCGTTCTTCGGACACATAAAAGCCTACTCCAGCAGCCTCTAATGAACTGTAAAAAATATCATCAGCAATTACGTCAAGCTGTTTTTGACTATCTCCATCAGAATTTAAGCCAACTGAAAGTCTATGAGCTTCCCCGGAGTCACTTAAGGAAATTTCTTTATCAAGACGAATAGCACCGGAGCATAAAGTTGTTAGAATTTTTGCAACCCTCGGATCGCTAACGATATTTTTTAAATCTATTATCACTTTAATCCCTATAAATCTTTTAGAAAATCCTCACGAGTTTTCAGCCTCCTCCATTGCAGCCCTTGCCAGTTCCTCTTCATACCTTTTTTTATTTACATAACTTCTTACCTTTAAGTAGAAAAGCACGAGCAATATCGCACCAATGGTTACCCCAATATACCTGTGCCAACCCGCCGAAAAATTATTAGTTGGAGCAAAAAACATTAACACGATGTAGACCAATCCAAAGGGAGCAAAATAAGCGAATATCGAACGCTCTATATTAAGAAACGGCCTGATAAACAATGTCACTACCAAGGCAACAAAAGCGTATCCTAGCAATGCGTAGAGAGTCAGTAGAGGCCTCCATTGTAATAAAATTGTTTACAACAATATCCCCCTTTGTTTGTTTTAGAAAAATACCACAGGTATTTCAACAAATAATTTAAAAGAAAATCGTTTATATATATCGCTTATCAATGATTTTCTGTATCATTTAGATCATGGAAGAGGAATACGTGTTAAGATATACTGAGTCCGGTGGGCTTACTATTGCCTACCAAATTTGGGGCTCATCTGAAGATACACTTGTGTATGTGCCAGGAATGATCTCGCATCTAGAGGCGGGGCTCGAAGATAGCGAGTACCTTGCTTGGATTAGAGAGCTAAGTAAGTCCTTCAGGCTTATTATTTTTGATAAGAGAGGCCAGGGGTTATCAGATAGAGACTCGTCAGCACCAAACCTAGAGGAAAGAATGGATGATATTTCTGCTATAGTAGAAGCAGAAAACTTGAATCAATTTTTTCTTTTTGGACTATCCGAAGGCGCTGCAATATCTTTAGTATACGCAGCTACTCATACCGATAAAGTGAAATCTGTTGCTGTATTTGGAGGTACTGCCAAATTTACTAAAGCAGACGACTATAAATTTGTACCCGAATATAAGGTAATGGTAGAGAATATGTTATCAAGCTGGGGGTCTGGCAATTCTGGCTATTATTTTTGCCCACAAAAAATGCCAGAAAAAAAAGGATTTCTTGCAAAGTTAGAAAGAATGGTCTGTAACCCTAAAACACTCCAAAGTATTTTAGAACTTCTTTCTAAGATCGATGTAAGGACCACTTTACCTGATATTAATTTGCCAGTTCTTGTGTTGCATTCCAGAGATGATGCTACTATTTCAAAACTGAATGGAAGATATTTAGCAGATAATATTCCAGGCGCAAAGTACATTGAGTATCCGATTGGAGGACACCTACCTTGGTATGAAGAAAGAGAAAATATTGCGAAGGACTTGATATCATTTTTTTCCGAAACAGGTAGTGATTTAAAAACAGCTGATAGAAACCTCGCTACAATTCTATTTACTGATATCGAGAACTCAACCAAACAAATGACCGAAATAGGTGATAAGCAATGGTCAGAAAAAATGAACAAACACGATGAAATAATGAGAAATACTATTGAAAGCTTTAATGGCAAATTAGTGAAAAACACAGGCGATGGGGTATTAGCAGTTTTTGACGGACCTGCAAGATCTATTGAAAGTGCAATGTCTAGCATTGAAAAATTAAATGAAATTGAATTGAAAATTAGATGTAGCTTGCATGTCGGTGAAGTAGTATGGAGGAATGACGACATAACTGGAATAGCTGTTAATATTGCAGCAAGAGCGCTAGAAAAATGTCAAAGTAATACAGTAATAATCACTAAAAATTTAAAAGATCTTTTGGGGCGAACAAAATTCTCTGTCACATCGATGGGGAACTATTCTCTGAAAGGCCTTGAAGGTGATTGGGAATTATTCGAAGTTGAAAACCATCAATAGAGGGAAAAAGTGTTACCTAAATTTAAACATAAGCAGCTAAAATTTAACGAAGGAGCTCTAATTTATTCTATCGGAGATGAGGCAAAAAACGTTTATCTAATTCACAGTGGGCATATCAGTATAAGATCTAAACATGGACTGGAGCTTGGAAACCTTGGACCCGGAGAAATTTTTGGTGAAGTAGGTAGAGTAATCAATTCTCCTCGAACAGTAACGGCCAAGGCAAAAACTGACTGTGTTGTATATGAAATTGACTGGGCTAATCTACAAAAAAAGTTAGATGAGGCAGACCCTGTCTTAGTTGCTATTACAAGAGGCCTATCATTGAGAATTGGCGATGCAAATGAACTTGCAGAAAAGTTATGGCTTGAATTAAGTGTGTATAAATCACTCGAATAATAAGAAAATCAATTTTTTTCAATAAGGTTCAGCCAGTTTTCATAAATAAGCTTTGCTCCATTAATAAGTGATCTCCTATTTTTTTGTTGATACTTAATTATTTCTTCAATACCGTCTGGACCAAGAGCGTCGTAAAAATCTTGTTTTATTTTTGGAATAGTTATCCAATTTTGAATCGTTTCGTCGATAACTTCTGGGTGAAACTGGACAGAAAATGCGTGATTTAAATACGAAAGTGCTTGAATTGAACAGCTGTCTGAGGAAGCTAACACTGATACCTTTTTTTTTGAAAAATTGGATATTTCAGCTGAGTGACCTTGCAAAACACGCATATCTTCAGAAAAGTTCCTAAATAAATTGTTTAAAGGTAATTTCCGGTTCACGGAAATTTTCTTGAACCCGATCTCCGGAGTTTGTGATTTGACTACTGGCGCACCTAAAGCTTCACCAAGTAATTGATGCCCTAAACAAATCCCGAAAAATGGTTTTTCCAGCTTCAAAACCCAATTCTTAATAAATAACTTTTCTTGGACTAACCAAGGGTATCTATTTTCTTCCCAAACATTCATAGGACCACCCATAACCCACAAAGCATCATATTTGTTGGCAGAGGGTGGTTTTTTTAATGAAGAAAAATAAAATCGTTCAAAGTAGTGTCTATCAAAACTTATAAATTCCTCATAGGATCCTAGATCGACCTCTGGGACATGGTTTATTACAAGAATCTTAATTTTTCTTACTTTCTTTACTTTTCATTCCATTTGATAATAAATATATTTTATAAAAATCAAAAGTTGGAGAAGTTTTATTTGTTGTGAACAAATGTTTTGAACCTATATCTAATCGACCGAAACTATAACCACATACTATGTAAAGTTATTTTGAAATAAATAGAAATTGCAAAGCGATGAAATATTCTGGAATTAAAGTCTTATGGGAAGGATTAAGAGGTAACATGGGTTGGAAACCCTTGTGGAGGAACCCCGATCCGAAAACGAGTTATGACATAATAATAGTTGGTGGCGGTGGGCATGGCTTAGCAACGGCCTATTATCTCGCAGAGAAATTTAAAATTACTAATATCGCAGTTGTTGAAAAAGGCTGGCTTGGATCTGGAAACATAGGTAGGAATACAACGATCATACGATCTAACTACCTATTGCCCCAAAACCAACCTTTTTATGAGTTCTCTCTAAAACTTTGGGAAAATTTAGAGCAAGAATTAAATTATAATTCAATGGTAAGTCAGAGGGGTGTTTTAAATATCTTTCATTCAGATAGTCAGAGAGACGCTTTTGTAAGGCGCGGCAATGCGATGCTTATGTCAGGGGCGGATGCCTCACTATTAGGAGTAAACGATCTAAAAAAAATGGTTCCTTTTCTAGATTTTCAGAATTCTAGGTTTCCCATTAAGGGTGGTCTATGGCAGCCAAGAGGAGGAACTGTAAGGCATGATGCAGTAGCATGGGGTTATGCTAAAGAAGCAGACTCACGTGGCGTTGATATAATAGAAAATTGTGAGGTAACTAATTTCTTGGTCAAAAATGGACGCTGCTACGGAGTTGAAACTACAAAGGGAGTAATTAAAAGTAAAAAGGTTGGGGTCTGCGTTGCTGGATCATCAAGTCAAGTCATGGGCAAGATTGGAATAAACCTACCTATAGAAAGTCATGTTTTGCAAGCTTTTGTATCGGAAGGCTTGAAACCTGTAATTCCAGGAGTAATTACTTTTGGAGCTGGTCATTTTTATGTGAGCCAATCTAATAAGGGCGGATTAGTTTTTGGAGGTGACATTGATGGCTATAACTCCTACGCACAGAGAGGAAACCTACCAGTAATAGAAGATGTGTGTGAAGGAGGAGTGGCTCTGATGCCAATGATCGGACGCGCTAGGATGCTCAGGATTTGGGGAGGGATAATGGATATGTCAATGGATGGATCCCCAATCATTGATAAAACAAACATAAAAAACTTATATTTTAACGGTGGCTGGTGCTATGGAGGCTTCAAAGCAACTCCAGCAAGTGGCTTTTGCTATGCACATCTTTTGGCAACTGGAACATCACATCATGATGCCAAAGATTTTTTGTTCAATAGGTTTGAAAAAGGTAGGTTGATAGACGAAAAAGGCCAAGGCAACCAACCCAACTTGCATTAAAATGAGGATAAAAAATGCTTATTGACCATCCATTACTAGGCCTTAGGGATTCAACCGAATTCATTTATATGGGTGATGCAAAGTTACTTAATAGACCAAATTGGAAGAGTAAAAATTCTAAGACTAAATTTATAGATTATGGCTATTTACGAAAAAATCCTGCGGGGGTACACAAAGAGCTCTGGTACCATGAGCAAGGTGATAGATCTTGGCTTGTGGTAACAAGAAATACCGTAACCCATGAAATTTTAAAAGTTGAGCTGGCTCGATATCTTAAAAGTGAAGCAAATGCGAAATAGTTCACATCCAATAACAAATAAACAAAAACTATTTTTTACTTTTAATGGAAAAAAATATTTCGGCTATAAAGGTGATACGTTGGCTTCTGCACTTATTGCCAACAACGTTAAAATTGTTGGAAGATCTTTCAAATATCATCGTCCACGAGGCATTTTTAGCGCCGGATCTGAAGAACCAAATGCATTGGTAGCGCTTGGAGATGGCCCATATAAAGAACCAAATACCAAAGCTACTAACGTAGAGTTATTTGATGGTCTTAAAGGCTCGAGCCAAAATTTTTTAGGCTCAATTAATTTTGACCTCATGGCAATAAACGATTTGCTAAAGAATTTCATAGGTGCAGGTTTCTATTACAAGACGTTTATGTGGCCTAGAAGATTTTGGGAAAAATTATACGAACCGATTATTAGAAAAGCCGCAGGTTTAGGGAAATTATCACTGAAAGCGGATCCGTCACATTATGACAAAGGGTATCTCCATTGTGACTTTCTAATAATTGGATCTGGTATCTCAGGGTTAATGTCTGCCCTTCTCTTGGCAGAAACAGGGAGTGAGGTTTTAATTGTTGAAGAAGATTTTATTTTGGGTGGAAGACTCAATTCAGAAAGGTTAGGTATTAATGGCAAAAAATCTTCGATTTGGATTGGTCAAGCAGTAAAAAAATTAAAAAGTTTAAAAAATGTTCGAATCTTAAATAGAACCACGGTCTTTGCTGCTTTTGATCATGGTATATTTGCAGCCATCGAGAAAAAAACTGATCATATATTAGAAAAAAGTTCCAAACCAAGACAGATAAATTGGAAGATATATACCAAACACTGCATCTTAGCTTCTGGAGCTATTGAGCGCTCTATTGCATTTCCTCAAAACGATAGACCCGGTATAATGCTTGCAGGATCGGTAAGAACTTATGCGAATAGGTTTGGTGCCCACTACGGTCAAAAAATTGCAATCTACACAAATAATGATGATGGTTGGAAGACAGCTCACGATCTAAAAAAAATGGGACTTGAAATTAAGGCAGTAATTGACACTCGCAAAGATATTGAAGCGCCGTCTTCAAGCATTTCATCTTACCTGGGACAAACAATTACAAAAACATATGGAAGAAAAGGTATTAAAGCAATTAAGTTAAGTTCAGGATCAAAATTGAATGTTGACTGTCTTGCAGTATCAGGCGGGTGGAGTTCCAACATTCATTTGACATGCCACAAGCGAGGTAAACCCGTTTGGGATAATATTTACAAAAATTTTCTATCGGCTGATAATGCGCAAAAAGACAAAATAATTCCCGTGGGGGCCGCGAGAGGAATATTTGAAATCCAAAATATCATTTCAGATACAAATAGAGTTATTTTATCTTTGATTAAAAAAATCAATTTGAGCATTCCTAACCGCATTACGCTAACTAGCTCGAAAGAGCAGTATAGCTGCTCACTTGATCTTGTTAGTAGCTCAAATCCCTCTAACTCCTTTATAGATTTGCAAAACGATGTTACCCAAAAGGATATAGAGTTAAGTTTCAGAGAAGGTTTTAAAAGTGTGGAACATTTGAAGCGATACTCCACGTTGGGTATGGCAACCGATCAGGGGAAAACATCTAATATCCTTGGGTTAGCGTCTATGGCTAAATTGAAGGGAACGAATATCTCTGAAGTAGGCACTACTATTTTTAGACCACCTTATGTACCTGTAGCTATATCGGCTTTTGCTGGACGTTCTAGGGGAAAGAATTTTAGACCAACAAGGTTGACCCCATCACATAATGTAGCCTCCAAACGAAATGCAGTTTTTGTAGAGACAGGCAACTGGTTACGAGCTCAATGGTTTCCAGAGGAGGGCGAAACATTTTGGCGACAAAGTGTCGATAGAGAGGTTTTACAGACAAGAAACTCCGTCGGAATTTGCGATGTAACTACACTCGGAAAAATCGATATTCAAGGGAAAGACTGCTCAGAGTTTTTAAATTTTGTATACACAAATGCCTTTGCTAAGTTACCTATCAATAGAGTACGTTACGGATTAATGTTAAGAGAAGATGGCGTTGCATATGATGATGGGACTACTGCAAGGATAGGTGAAAATCATTTTATAATGACAACTACGACCGCGAATGCCGCTTTAGTTTTTAGAAATTTAGAATTTGTTCGACAGTGCCTCCTCCCAAATCTAGATGTTCATTTAATTTCTACTACAGATTCTTGGGCCCAGTATTCGGTCGCTGGACCAAACTCTCGCAGATTATTACAAAAGATTGTCGATAAACCAAAAGATATAACTAATGAAAATTTCCCATTCATGGCTTGTCGTGAGCTCACCATCTGCGGCGGTGTTATGGCAAGGCTTTTCCGAATTTCCTTCTCTGGGGAATTAGCTTATGAAATTGCCGTTCCTACACAATATGGAAATGCTTTATTTGACGCCCTTCTTTCAGAGGGTAAAGAGTTCAACGCCGTTCCTTATGGAACTGAAGCATTAGGAGTTATGCGAATAGAAAAAGGTCATGCAGCTGGTAATGAGATAAATGGGCATACAACTGCGCAGAACCTTGGTTTATCCAGGATGATATCAAAAAAAACGGACAGCATAGGAAATATGCTGTCTGAGAGAGAAGGCTTCAATGGATCTGACATCGCAATGATGTCTGGCTTTAAGCCTGTTCAACATAGCCAAAAACTTGAAGCTGGATCACATTTGATTTCTGCAGGCAAAACCCCCACAATGGAAAATGATGAAGGTTGGTTATCTTCAGTGGCCTTCTCTCCAACACTTGGTCACTACATAGGTTTAGGATTTATTGAACGCGGTAAAACAAGAATTGGTGAGAAGGTGCTTGCTGTAAATCTACTTCAAAACAAAACAACAGAAGTAGAGATTGTTTCGCCCCACTTTGTAGATCCGGAAGGAATTAAACAACGTGGCTAAACACTTGCTTAAAATAGAAAAGCCACTGAATGGCTATTCCAAGGTCATAAACAAAATAAAAATTGCCGAGTATCAATTCGATAGTCTCATATCGCTTGCAATTCCATTAAATAATCAAAGAAAATGTAAACTAAATTTCAAGAAATCCTTGGAGAAACCAATGCCGGATATTGAAAATTCAATCATCAATAAAAGTGGTATTCTAGCTTTTAGAATTGGTCTTGACTTACTTTTTATTTGTAATCCATCGTATTCGTCATTTGCAAACAAAACTGTCCCATTGTTAAAACAAGCTTTTTACATAACCGATCAAACCGGAGGGTGGTGTGGGGTTAGAGTTGATGGGGATAGAGTCATTGAGATGTTAGAACGAATTTGTCCCCTTAATTTGTCTCTAAAAATTTTTGCTATTGGGGATGTTAAAAGAACTGTTATGGACCACTTAAATGTGATTATATTTAGAGAAACAGAAAAAAAATTTATTTTGTTCTCGCCAAGCTCTTCTTCTGGTTCGTTCCTTAAATCCATAGAAATATCTTCGAGAAATATTTAAATGAAAGGGAGATGAAATGAAAGTCAAATCTGATATCGAAATCGCAAGAGAGGCAACTAAACTTCCTATAAAAGAAGTAGCAAAAAAATTAGGTATAGAAGAAGAAGAATTGATACCCTTTGGGCATGATAAAGCAAAATTATCAGATCAATTTATAAGATCGGTAAAAAATAATCAAAATGGTAAGCTGATTTTAGTAACAGCGGTAAACCCAACACCTGCGGGAGAAGGAAAAACAACCACTACGGTAGGACTCGGAGATGGGCTTTGCGCATTAGGTAAAAGAGCAGCTGTTTGTATTAGGGAGGCCTCGTTGGGCCCCTGCTTTGGTATGAAAGGGGGAGCTGCTGGCGGAGGACTAGCGCAAGTTGTGCCCATGGAAGAAATGAATTTGCACTTCACTGGAGACTTTCACGCAATTACTAGCGCTCATAATCTGTTAGCAGCAATGATAGACAACCATATATATTGGGGTAACGAGCAAAATATTGATCTCCGAAGAGTTGTTTGGCGACGGGTAATAGATATGAATGATAGGGCTCTTAGAGACGTAGTCACAAGCCTGGGAGGTGTTGCTAATGGATATCCAAAGCAATCAGGATTTGATATCACGGTAGCCTCTGAAGTAATGGCAATTTTATGCTTAGCCAATGATCTTTCAGATCTTAGAAAAAGATTAGGTGAAATAATCGTTGCATATAGAAAAGATAGATCTCCAGTTTTTTGTAAAGATATTAGAGCAGATGGCGCAATGACAGTACTCTTACAACAAGCTATGCAACCCAATATCGTTCAAACATTAGAAAATAATCCTGCATTTGTCCATGGAGGACCTTTTGCTAACATAGCCCACGGTTGCAATTCTGTCATCGCTACAAAGACAGCTTTAAAGATAGCTAATTATGTAGTAACAGAAGCTGGTTTTGGAGCCGATCTTGGCGCCGAAAAATTTGTAAACATAAAGTGTAGGAAAGCAGGGATAAAGCCCGACGCAGCCGTAATAGTTGCCACAGTTAGATCTATGAAAATGAACGGGGGGATAGTTTCCAAAAATGATCTGAGTACCGAAAACGTTCAAGCTGTGCAACAAGGTTGTGCAAACCTTGGAAGGCATATTGAAAATGTGAAATCATTTGGAATACCAGTTGTTGTTGCAATAAACCACTTTGTTAGCGATACAAATGCAGAGATTGAAGCACTCAGACGGTATGTTGCTGACAAGGGTACGGAAGCTTTCGTCTGTAAGCATTGGGCAGAAGGCTCTAATGGGATCTTACCTCTCGCAAATAAGGTTGTTGAAATTGCAGAAAACAAAAGTAACTTTGTTTACACATACAAAGACGATTTGCCTCTCATTGAAAAAGTCGAAAAAGTTGCAAAAAAAATATATAGGGCTGATGAAGTTCTTGCGAATAAGACAATTAGGGATCAGCTACAGTTATGGGAAAATGATGGTTATGGTAATCTCCCTATTTGTATGGCAAAAACCCAATATAGCTTTACTACAGATCCTAACAGAATGGGTGCGCCAAACGGGCATGCAATACCTGTAAGAGAAGTTAGACTGTCGGCAGGGGCTGGTTTCATCGTTGTTATCTGTGGAGAAGTTATGACTATGCCTGGACTTCCAAAAGTTCCAAGCGCGGAGGCCATAATGCTTAATAAAAAAGGCGATGTTGAAGGCTTATTTTAAAAAGTCGAGGTAAATAATGAATGAAATTATTGACGGAAAAAAGTTTTCGCAAACTCTGCGCAGTAAAGTAAAAAGATATGTTGACATTATAAAAGAAAAACACGGGATAACTCCAGGTTTAGCAGTAATACTTGTTGGGGAGGACCCTGCGAGCCAGGTATATGTGAGAAATAAAGGCAAGCAAACCTTAGAAGCAGGAATGAACTCCTATGAGTATAAGTTGGATGCGTCGACTTCTTCCGATGTACTAATCAACCTCATAAAAAAATTAAATAACGATGTAAATGTTCATGGAATTTTATGCCAGCTACCTTTGCCTGACCATCTGAATGAAAAAGAAGTAATTAATTCTATCGATCCAAAAAAAGATGTGGATGGATTTCATATATCAAATGTTGGTCTTCTAAATACTGGTCAAAAATCAATGATCCCCTGTACGCCATTAGGGTGTTTATTATTACTCAAAGACAGGCTTGGAAACCTTTCAGGTAAAAACGCTGTAATTGTAGGTAGATCAAATATAGTTGGTAAGCCGATGGCTAATTTACTTCTACAAGAAAATTGTACCGTAACTATAGCTCACTCTCGAACAGAGCATATAGAAACTATATGTGCACAAGCTGATATTATAGTTGCCGCTGTAGGAAAGGCTGAGATTATTAAAAAAGAATGGGTAAAGCCTGGGGCTACAGTCATAGATGTTGGAATAAACCGCGTGACAAAAAATATTGATGGAGATGAAAAAACTACTTTGGTGGGTGATGTTTGTTTTACTGATATGGCTGGTTTGGTGGCTGGCGTAACACCCGTACCAGGTGGAGTAGGACCAATGACTATAGCTTGTCTTTTAGCGAATACCGTTACTGCATGCTATAGATTACAAGACCTATCTGATCCAGAGTTTACTTGATGATTATTTTTGGAGCTTTTTTGTTAATAATTCATTTCGTAATATTGATTATAGATTATTCGTATGAGCTATTCTTTTGAAAAATATAACAACACACTATAGCTTTTTAAATCTTGCCTTTCGAAAAAGTGTAGTAAGAAGAGCTGTAAGGATTGCTCTAATCGTTGGTTTTATCCTTGCCCTGATAAATCATGGCGACAGAATAATTTTTCAAGATATGAAATCAGTCGATTGGTTTAAAATTCTTTTAACTTTCTGCGTACCGTACTGTGTTTCTACTATTTCATCTGTTTTGGCGATAAAACGAGAAATTGAGATAAATGAGTCCTAAAAAAAAAAGTTTTCTTTATAATTATTCCTTATAGAGGTGTTGATGGAAAAAAAAATTTTGCTTACAGGCGCAGGAGGTAGATTGGGTTCTTATCTTAGAGAGCCTCTTTCAGAAATTTGCAGCAAACTGGTGTCAACTGACATAAAAGAAAATATTGGAAAACTTAATGAAAATGAAAAATATTTCTCAGCTGATTTGTCAAATTTTAATCAAATATGTGCCCTAACAAAAGGCGTTTCACTTATCTGCCATTTTGGAGCTTTAGTAGACGAAGTGCCATTTAACGATATGCTAGGTGCTAATTTCATTGGCTCCTATAATATTTGGGAAGCAGCTCGCCTAAATAACTGCAAGAGGGTAGTTTACGCAAGTTCCATACATGCAGTCGGCATGTATAAAAGGACAAAAACATTAAGGCCGAAAACTGCACACCGGGCAGATGGTTTTTATGGGCTATCAAAGTGTTTTACTGAAAATTTGGCTCGTATGTATTACGATAAATGTGGTATTGAAGCGGTGTGCTTACGAATTGCTACATGTTCACCGGTAACAACGCAAAGAAGTTTAACAAGTTGGCTCTCATATGATGACTTAGTTCAATTGGTTATGAGAGCAATTGATACTGCGCACACCGGTTATTCAGTTATTTATGGAGTATCAGATAATGATCGTTCTAATTTGAGCAACATAGACTCTGGGCATATTGGTTTCAAACCCAAAGATAATGCTGAGATTTACGCAAATAAAATTTTTGCGGGTGACTTAACAGAAGAATTAGAAGATGAAGGCAGTAAATTACATGGGGGTCCATTTGCATCAACTGATTTAGGAGTTAGCGCGATGGATAAAATGAAAATAGTTTATTCGCATAAGGGGGACTAACCAGATGAAAGATAATAATATGGTTCGAGGAGGACAGCTTTTAGCTAAATCTTTCAAAGAGAAAGGAATAAACCATGTATTTACACTTGCAGGTGGGTTTTGCAACCCTGCACTTGAGGGTTTCATGAATCATCAAATACCTGTGATAAATTGCCCACATGAACAAATTGCAGGTCATTTGGCAGACGGCCATACGAGACTTTCGAGAAAACCCTCTGTTTGTTTGGTTGGTCCAGAGGGGTTTGCGAATGCTATACCTGCCATGATGGAGGCGTGGGGGGAACGATCTCCTGTAATTTTTGTTACAGGCTCATCCACTCTTAAAAAGCAAGGTGCTGGAGGGTTTAAGGAAATAGATGACGTTTCTATCGCAAGACCGCTTACAAAATACAGTGCATCAATAACAGATGGGAATAGAATTCCTGAGTTCGTGGATAGAGCTTGGAGAATAGCGACAAGTGGTTATCCAGGCCCGGTCCATCTAAGTATGCCTGTAGACATAATGTTTTCTTCCTTTGATGAAAGCGCCTCAGATATGGAGCGTCCATTTACTAGAAAAGAGCCAAAGACCTATAAAGCATGGCCTGAGCCCTCAGCACTAAATGAGATAATAGGTATTATAAAGTCTTCAAAAAAACCCATTATTATCGGTGGACACGGGATATGGTGGTCAAAAAATGAAGATCTGTTAAAGCAAGTGGGTGATGAAATCAAAATACCAATTTTTAATGTGCCATATCACCAAAAATTATTAAATGAAAATTGCGAGGCCTTTCTAGGGCTTGCCGATGTCCATCAGTACCATCCTTCAAAGTTTGCGTTTAATGAGTCTGACTGCATTATAATGGTTGGAGGTCGCTTGGATAATCAAATGAATTTCGGCAATCCACCATTATTTCCAGCGAGTTCGAGGTTAATATGTGTCAACGGATCGCATGAAGAAATAGAATTTAATAGAGCGGCTGACCATTTGCTTTTGAGTGATCCTGGAGCTTTTTTTGAATGTCTACTAGAGTCACACAACGGAGATAAATTCTATTTAGAAAATGATTGGCTAGCTATAAATATTGAGGAAAGAAAAAAATGGGTGACTGCGTCGCTAAACAATCTTGTTGAAACAACGAATTCTCCAGCATGGAGTGGCGGAAAAATTCACCCTTTAGAGCTTTCTCTTTCGGTACAAAAGTGTATGACAGACGAAGATATCTTAGTTTTTGATGGAGGTAATACACACTTTTGGTCAGAAATTGCTGTTAATATAATGGCCTCCAATGGATTAGCTCTTTCTCAAATAATGCATCCTGGTTCCTATTCAATGCTAGGTGTTGGAGTATCATTTGCACTGTCGGCAAAGCGGCTCAATAAAGAAAAGACGATTGTATTAATTTCTGGAGATGGTGCTTTCCTTAGTGGGGGTTTATCCATTGAGACAGCCTTTCAAGAAAATCTGCCGATTGTTATAATTATCGATAACAATGGTGGTTTAGATTGTATATCGCAACAACAGGAAAGATTGTTCAAGGATGGTTCTCATTTTGCAACAGATTTCAGAGATATACCATTTCATGGAATGTTTGAAGGAATGGGGGGTTATGGAGAGCTGGTAACTCACAAAGATGATATTCAAGGAGCTGTAAGGCGAGCAATAGACAGCGGGAAACCTGCTTGTGTGAACGTAAAAACAAAAGGCGTTATCAGCCCAATTGTTGCTGCTACAAGCGATAAAAGAGATAAGGCCTCTATAGAATAATAATGCCCTCAATAAGTACACATGTATTAAATTCCGAAAACGGTACTCATGTCGCTGGTCTAACAGTTACACTTACACACATTGAGCCTGACGGAGCAAAAAAGAATATATTTTCTAATAAAACTGATGCGGGGGGACGCATTTTAGAGAGCTTTGACTTTCCCCTTAATAGCAATGAAATTTTTGAGATTGAATTTAAACTATCAGATATTCATATGAAGAAAAAAGGTATATACTGTAGAGATATAATTTTCAGGGTATCTTTCAGTTCAGAAAATGAAAAATTCCATATTCCTATCATCGTATCTCAAAACGGCGCCTCTTCTTGGTGGTCGGGAGAATAAAAATGAATATTCAAAATAAGCTGAATTTCTCTAGAAGGATCAGAAGAACGCCTTTTACTACCTCTGTCGAAAAGCATGGAGTAACGGGATTTTCCGTTGTGAACCATACACTACTTCCTAAGTCATTTCAAAACTCAATTGAAGATGATTATTTGCACCTACAAAAACATGCTCAAATTTGGGACGTTGGATGTCAAAGGCAAGTTGAAATTAAAGGTAAAGACGCACTCAAACTAATTGAGTTAATGACGCCTAGATCAATCTCAGAACTTCAACCAGGAAAATGTCTTTACATTCCCTTGACCGATGAAAATGGTGGTATAATCAATGACCCTATTCTTATCAAAATAAGTGCCGATCATTTCTATCTATCCGTTGCAGACTCAGATGTGTTATTGTGGGCTAGAGGGTTAGCTATTGGTTTTGGCTTAAACGTTAGAATAAGAGAACCTGACGTGTGGCCTTTGGCAGTACAAGGACCAAAAGCTGCCGATGTTTTGGCCAAAGTTTTTGGTGAGCGGATATATTCAATTAAAAAATTCAATTTCGACTATTTTTCACTTGATGGCTCTTCCCAACTTATAGCCAAAACCGGTTACTCTAGAATTGGTGGTTTTGAAATATACCTGTCTCGACCAGAACTTGGTTCATCTCTATGGGAAACAATTTTAGGAGCTGGTAGATCAGAAAACATAAGACCAGGATCTCCAAATATAATAGATAGAGTTGAAGCAGGATTATTATCCTTTGGTAATGAAATGACAGTGGAGAACACACCACTGGAATGTAACATGGATAAGTTCTTGAATATAAATAAAGAAGCAGATTATATTGGGAAAAAAGTTCTCCAACGGCAAATCAGATATGGCATTAAAAGACGTATAAGAGGTGTTATTTATAATGGGCCTAAACTTCCAACAATATCAAGACCTTTACAAGTTTTTGATATTGATAAAAGAACTATAGTCGGAAGCTTAACTTCAGGAGCATTTTCACCACATTTTAAGAGAAATATTGGGGTTGGCATGATCAAATATGGATACTGGGATAATAACAAAAAAATATTAGTTAATATCGCTGATCAGGAGTTTAGAGAAGGATTAATCAAAGACCTTCCTTTAATTCAATGAGGTAAGAATGGCTCTGGCTATTAATAAAAATGTATTTATTACCTGTGCTGTGACTGGTTCTGGAAGTTCACAAGATAAAAGTCGAGAAGTACCAAGGTCGCCAAAAGAAATTGCAGATAGTGCGATTGAAGCTGCTAAAGCTGGAGCGGCTATTGTACATTGTCATGTAAGAGATCCCGATACCGGGATACCGAGTCGTCGGGTTGATCTCTATGAGGAAGTAACAAAAAGGATTAGAGACTCCGAAACGGACGTCGTTTTGAACTTAACTACCGGAATGGGAGGCGATATTTATCTTGGTCTAGACGCTGAAAACCCACTGCCACTTAAAGAACCAGAAACAGATGTGATAGGGGCGTCGGAAAGAATAAAGCATCTTGTTACATGTAAGCCAGAAATCTGCACTTTAGATTGTGGCACAATGAATTTTGCTGAGGATAACTATGTAATGACCAACACGCCGGGAATGCTAATGGCGATGGCTACAAAGATCACCAATTTAGGTATTCTTCCTGAGATTGAAGTTTTTGATACAGGACATCTGTGGCTGGCAAAAAAACTTGTGAATGAAGGTCTAATAAGAGATCCCGTTCTTTTACAGCTTTGTATGGGTATACCCTGGGGCGCTCCAAATGATATAAATACGTTTATGTCTTTAGTGAATAATATTCCAAAGGACTGGACTTGGTCTGCATTTTCCATAGGGCAGTTTCAGATCCCTTATGTTGCAATGGCCGCTCTGGCAGGAGGAAATGTCAGAGTGGGGTTGGAAGATAATATTTGGTTGGAAAAAGGACGGTTAGCAAAGAATTACCAGTTGGTTGAAAAAGCTGTAAATGTCATTGAAAACTCCGGCAGTAAGGTCATGTCAGCAAAAGAAGTTCGTGACGAGCTTGGTTTGAAAAAACAATAATTATGAAAAATTTAAGTGTGACATGCATAGGAGCTGGCGTAATAGGGTCTGGTTGGGCTGCCCGCTTATTAGTTAATGGAATAAATGTAAACGTTTTTGATAAGCGCTCAGAAAGCTACAATAGAACACAATTGTCCGTTGAAAGGGCTAAAAAATATTTCTCTCAATTAACAAAGGCCCCTTTAAGAGAAATGGGCAGTCTTACTTTCGAAAAATCTCTGGAAGGTGCTTTAAAAAAGTCCACTTATACAATTGAAAGTCTTCCGGAAAATTTACAATTAAAGCAAAAACTTTATAAAGAAATTGAGCAGATTTCAAATAATTCAATTATTTTGTCGTCTACTTCAGGGTTCAAGCCCACTGACCTTCAAAAGTATATGAAAAATCCTCAAAATTTGCTTGTTACACACCCTTTCAACCCAGTGTATCTGATGCCTTTGGTCGAGGTAGTTCCAGGTCAAGAAAGAGATCAGAATATTGTTGATGATGTGCATCATTTATTGGAATACGTAGGCATGGTACCTATAATAATCAAAAAAGAAATCGATGCTTTTGTCGCTGACAGGATGCTTGAGGCGATGTGGCGTGAAGCATTGTGGCTTATAAAAGATGATATTTGCACTACTAAGGAGCTAGACGATATTATCACGTCTAGCTTTGGAATACGATTTGCTCAAATGGGAATGTTTGAAAGTTACCGTATTGCTGGAGGAGATAAAGGCATGCGTCATTTCCTTGATCAATTTGGTCCTGCACTAAAATGGCCTTGGTCCAGATTGACAGATGTACCGGAATTTAATTCTGATTTAATAGATAAAATTTGTTCTCAATCAGATGCTCAATCAGATATGTATAGCATCTCCGAGTTAGAAGATATTAGGGACAAAAACTTGGTTGAGTTACAGAAAGCGCTTCGCAACAACCGTTGGGGCTCTGGACGAACATTAGCGAGCTATGAAAAAGATCTTTTCGACGAACAATCAAAAGAGGCAGAAAAAGCTAGTGGAAAAATAGGTAGTGACCTGCTAATTACCTATACAAAAACGATACCTCCTGAATGGGCAGATTATAATGGTCATATGACAGAATATCGCTATCTCAACTGTTTTGGCGATGCATCAGATGCTGTGATGCTCCATATAGGCTGTGATAAAGCCTATATCGAAACTGGCAATTCCTATTTCACCGTTGAGACAAATATTAGGCACCTAAACGAGCTTAAGGTAGGGCAAGAAGTATATATAGAAACTAAAGTTATAAAAGGAACTGAGAAAAAACTGCATGTTTTTCATATGTTGAGAAATAAAGAAGGAGAACTTTTTGCTACCGGTGAACATCTTCTTCTGC
>CACELY010000012.1 GCA_902560505.1 uncultured Alphaproteobacteria bacterium | reverse complement strand
GAATTGAACATAATGTACGTCTCTCGCTCCGTGATCGTTCAACCACCAACTTTTCCAGTAGTCTACAGATTTTTTTTTGCTATTTGCCCAGTCGATCGTCGATGAGATGTAAGCAATTGGGGCATCAAACCATACATAAAATACTTTGTTTTCCATCCCTTCCCAAGGCTTACCATCTTTTTCAACAGGAATTCCCCAATCCAGATCTCGAGTAATGCTGCGATCTTGTAAACCCTCTCCATCCATTAGCCATTTCTTCGCTATTGAGGTTGTTAAAATAGGCCAATTTTTATTAGACTCAATCCAGGCCAAGAGCTTGTCCTTAAGCTTACTTTGCATTAAATAAAGATGGTTGGTCTTAATCAATTCTAAGTTTTTTGAACCAGATAAAGCAGAGCGTGGGTTAATAAGTTCACTAGCCTCCAATTGCCTAGTGCAATTTTCACATTGATCTCCTCGAGCTCTTTCATATGAGCATTCCGGGCACGTACCAATGACATATCTATCGGGAAGAAATCTTTTGTCTTCGTTAGAATATAGTTGTTTTTCTTCTACCGTTTTTAAAAGACCATTTTTATCTAAATTTAATGCAAACATTTTAGTAAGTTCATGATTGCTAGCTGATGACGAACGTCCAAAAAAATCAAAAGAGAGAAAAAATCGTTCTGATAGATCTCTTTGGATCTGCCACATTTCCTCGCAATACTTTTCTGTGGGTATTTGATTATCAACAGCTGCCAACTCTGCAGGAGTCCCATGCTCATCGGTTGCACAAATAAAGGCAACCTCATGGCCTTTAGCTCTCATGTATCTTGCATAAACGTCTGCAGGAAGTTGGCTTCCAACTAAATTGCCTAAGTGCTTAATTCCATTTATGTAAGGTAATGCTGATGTTATAAGAATTCTTTTCATATTAAACTTTATTTATAATTAAATAATTCTTTAAAGTACAAACATGTATATGTCCAAAAAATCTTTTAACTGTTGATTGCCCAGTATGATTCATAGCACTTGTATCTTGATTATTAAAAGTTTTTTAGTTAATGATTGTCAGGCAATCGCAGGGGTTTAGCTCAGTTGGTAGAGCATCGGTCTCCAAAACCGAGGGTCGTGGGTTCGAGTCCCTCAGCCCCTGCCAGAGCTAGGTTTTTTCTATCTTTCTACCAAAATGATACTTGAAATATTCTTCGCTAGCATCTATACAGAGGGAAAAGAGGTTAATAGTGACGAACATCTTTAAATTCATACAACAAAGTCGTCAAGAAGCGTCCAAGATTGTTTGGCCAACTCGTAGAGAAACAATAACTACTACCATAATGGTTTTTGTAATGGTGGCAATCTTAGCAACATTCTTTTTAATTGCAGACTCAATTATATCTTTTTTACTGAGGATTATATTGAGTTTAAATTTTTAGATTTGTAATTCGACAAAAATTAAACAAAACTGAGGTCGAAATAGTTGACCTAACTGATTTTTTTCATTAAAGGTTTCCAGAAAACAAGTGGATAAGTCAAATGGGTATGCGATGGTACTCGGTAAGCGTTTTTTCCAATTTTGAGAAAAAGGTTGCCGAGAGTATAAAAGAAATGGTTGTGCAAAAAAACCTAGAGAATGAGGTATCAGAAGTTTTGGTGCCGACCGAAGAGGTATTAGAAATACGTAGGGGGAAAAAAGTTCAAAGAGAACGAAGGTTTATGCCTGGATACGTTCTCGTGAAGATGGACATGAGTGAGGAAGCATATCACGCAATTAAGGGAATCAACCGCGTGTCGGGATTTCTGGGAGCACATGGCAAACCAACCCCATTACCAGATGCAGAAGTCGCTAGAATAATTAATCAAGTCGAAGAGGGTGGAGACCAACCAAGATCTCTAATTGCATTTGAAGTAGGTGAAAAGGTAAATGTCACTGATGGGCCGTTTGAAGGTTTTGCTGGCTCGGTGGAAGAAGTAGACGATATCAACTCAAGGCTGAAACTGACAGTGTCAATATTTGGCAGAGCTACCCCTGTAGAGTTAGAATTTACACAAGTTCAAAAACAAAATTGATATTAAATGTATAGAAGAGGAATATAGTACATGGCAAAAAAAATAGAAGGCTACTTGAAACTACAAATTCCAGCGGGGAAAGCCAATCCATCGCCGCCTGTAGGTCCAGCTCTGGGGCAACGTGGACTAAATATCATGGAATTTTGCAAAGCATTTAATGCTAACACACAGGACATGGAGCCTGGAGCGCCCTGCCCGACAGTCATTACGTACTATGTGGATAAGTCATTCTCTATGGATATTAAAACCCCGCCAGCTTCATTTTTTTTGAAGAAGGCATCTGGTTTAAAGGCCGGGTCTTCTACAGCAGGAAAGGAAACTGTTGGCACCGTTACATCTAAACAAGTTAGAGAGATTGCAGAGTCAAAAATGAAGGATTTGAACGCAAATGATATTGATGGCGCAATGCAAATAATATTGGGTTCAGCGAGATCTATGGGTATTGAAGTTAAGGATTGAGTAGGGGATATATGAAATGGTAAAAACAGGGAAAAACTTTTTAAATGCTAAGAAAGCATTCGAAGGCAAGCACGATCTCAGTCTTGATGAGGCCGTAAATTTAGTCAAAAATAATGCTTCTGCGAAATTTGATGAAACAGTAGACATCGCCATTAATCTTGGTGTTGATCCAAAGCATGCGGATCAAATGGTTAGAGGAGTATGTGCTTTACCACATGGCAATGGGAAAAATATTAAGGTAGCTGTATTTGCAAAAGGCGAAAAAGCCGAGGAAGCAAAAAAAGCTGGAGCAGATATCGTTGGAGCAGAAGATTTGATGGAGACAATTCAGGGGGGAACAATTGACTTTGATCGCTGCATTGCAACGCCTGATATGATGGCAATTGTTGGAAGATTAGGCAAAGTGCTTGGTCCAAGAAATTTGATGCCAAACCCTAAAGTAGGTACTGTTACGGTGGATGTTGAAAAGGCTGTAAAGTCGGCCAAATCTGGAGAAGTACAGTTTAAAGTGGAAAAATCTGGGGTTGTCCAAGCAGGCTTAGGCAAAGTATCATTTGACAAACAAAAAATTTCGGAAAATATTACAGCATTTATCGAATCAGTAAATAAGGCAAAACCGGCAGGAGCAAAAGGTTCGTATTTGAAAAGGATTTCAGTAAGCTCGACTATGGGACCAAGCGTTACTTTAGACAGTAGCCAATTTGCCAGCTGATAAGATGCATGAGTAGAGAAACTGGTGCATTTTTAAAAGTGTTAGTTTAATCAGGGCTAATGCTAAGTCGGAGATGGTGGGTTACTAATAGTGTAAATCCTGCCTGAGACAGGTAGATATGTTTTGATACTATATGTTTATAGTCAAGCTCACCTACCTGTTTTGTTAAAGGAGCAATCCTTTTTTAGCCTCAAGCAGTAAATACTGTGGATGGCACAAACGTTGGAGTGGAATAGTTGGATAGAGCTAGAAAAGAACAGGTAGTGAGTGAATTGAAGGATGTTTTTGAACATTCTGGAATAATCGTTGCTGCGAAGTATGCCGGCATTACTGTTGCTGAAATGTCAGACCTCAGAAATAAGATGCGGGAAAATAGTGCTAACGTTAGGGTGGCGAAAAACAGATTAGCGCGCATCGCAATAGAGAAGTCACCACCTGAGGGTATGAAGCATTTGTTGGTTGATCAAATAGTTCTATTGTATTCAGAAGACCCGGTAACGGCAGCTAAAATATCTGTTGAATTCGCGAAAACCAACGAAAATCTTAAAATTGTTGGCGGAGCTATGGGCGATAAGATATTGGACTCCAATGGTGTGACTGAAGTCTCAAAACTACCTTCAAGGGATGAAGTGTTGTCAAGCATAAGCGCTCTTCTTACAGCACCAGGAGGTAATTTGGCGGCAAACGTAATTGGTCCAGCTTCAGCAATCGCAGGCGTCTTAGAAAACATTGGGGGAGACTAGGTATAGTATTTCCTACAACTTTTAAATAATTAGAAATGGGTGAAAAATAATGGCTGACTTAAAAAAACTTGCAGAAGATATCTCCAAACTGTCTCTAGTGGATGCAGTTGAGTTGAAAAATATACTTAAGGATGACTATGGCATTGAGCCTGCTGCAGGTGGTGCAGTAATGGTAGCAGGAGCGGCTGCCGGTGGGCCCGGTGGAGCTGATGGAGCTGCTGGTGGAGATGAAAAAAGTGAATTCAATGTTATTCTGAAAGCAGCTGGTGATAAAAAGATTAACGTTATTAAAGAAGTTAGAACAATAACAGGTTTGGGTCTCAAGGAGGCAAAAGACCTTGTCGAAGCCGGTGGAAAAGCGGTTAAAGAAGGTGTGCCGAAAGACGAGGCTGAAGAAATAAAGAAAAAACTTGAGGAGGCAGGAGCTGAAGTCGAACTATCTTAAGGTTGATACCAATGATGCCAACTTCAGTAACCTACTACAAATACTTAATCTCTTTTCGGGAGTGCTTTGGGAGAGCACATGAATTGGAAGAGCTTTTGAAATTTAGTGATCTAATATCCCGTTCAGATCAGAAAAACAAAAATCAGAGGTTTCCATGAGCAAAGATGTTTTTACAAAGAGTCGAATAAGAAAATATTTTGGCAAGATCAGGGAGGTTGCAGAGATGCCCAACCTCATTGAAGTTCAAAAGTCATCATATGACTTGTTTCTGAATTCTGGAGAAGGCTCCGAGCCCACAAAAGGAGAAGGCTTGAGAGGAGCGTTTGAGTCAATATTTCCAATAACTGACTTCAATGAGACCGCAGTCTTGGAGTTTGTTTCATACGAATTAGAAAAACCCAAATATGATCTGGAAGAGTGTCACCAAAGAGACCTCACTTTTGGTGCTCCTCTTAAGGTAAAGTTGCGTTTGATAGTGTTTGAAATTGATGAGGTAAGTCAGGCAAAGTCTGTCAAAGGGATCAAAGAGCAGGATGTATATATGGGTGACATTCCTCTTATGACCCCTAACGGGACATTTTTAGTCAATGGTACGGAAAGGGTTGTTGTTTCCCAAATGCATAGATCACCTGGGGTATTTTTTGATAATGATAAAGGCAAGACGCATTCCTCTGGCAAAATACTTTTTACTAGTCGTATTATCCCTTATCGAGGCTCTTGGCTTGATTTTGAGTTTGATGCCAAAGACTTAGTATATGTAAGAATAGATCGTAGAAGAAAAATTCCAGTTTCTACCCTTCTTTTTGCCCTGGGTTTAAGTCAAGAAGAGATTTGTGAGACTTATTATCATCAAGTCAAATATAGTTTGGTCGAAGGCAACAAATGGTCGACTCCTTTTTATCCATCACGATTTAGAGGGGTTAAACCATTATTTGATTTGGTTGACTCTAAAACAGGAGAGGTGATCGCAGAAGCAGGCAAAAAGATCACTCCTAGATTTGTCAAAGAAATAGAAGATTCCAAATCTGTTGAGGAGATTTTAGTGCCTTTCGAATCTGTAATCGGCCGGTTTGCGTCAAGTGATATTATCAATGAGAAAACTGGCGAGATATGGTTAGAAGCCGGTGAAGAGATAACTTGTGATTTTGATCAGAATAGTGGCTCGATAACAGGTGGTAATTTGAAAACGCTCTTCGATAATGGTGTGACTGAAATACAAACATTGGACATCGATCACGTGAATGTTGGTCCATATCTCAGAAACACAATGGTGTCAGACAAGAATTTTAACCATCAAATGGCACTTGAAGACATATACAAAGTCATGAGACCTGGGGAACCGCCTACAATAGAGGCTGCTGCAGATTTGTTTGAGTCTCTCTTTTTTGATGAAGAAAGATATGACCTGTCAGCTGTGGGAAGAGTTAAATTAAATATGCGTCTTGATCTCGACGCACCAGACACAACGCGCATATTGAGGAAGGAAGACATAATTGCAGTAATAAGAGCCCTCATAGAATTGAAGGACGGAAAGGGCGAAATTGACGATATAGACCACTTGGGAAATAGAAGAGTTAGATCTGTCGGAGAGTTGATGGAAAATCAATATAGGGTTGGTTTGCTAAGAATGGAAAGAGCCATTCGAGAGCGAATGTCGTCTGTAGAGATTGACACCGTGATGCCTCAAGATCTTATTAACGCTAAACCCGCGGCTGCAGCTGTAAAAGAGTTTTTTGGATCGAGCCAATTGTCACAATTTATGGATCAAACCAATCCATTATCAGAGGTAACTCACAAGAGACGCCTCTCTGCGCTTGGGCCTGGAGGATTAACGCGGGACAGAGCGGGATTTGAGGTTAGGGACGTTCATCCAACTCATTATGGAAGGGTTTGTCCGATAGAAACACCTGAGGGTCCAAATATCGGATTGATTAATTCATTAGCTTCGTTTGCGAAAGTAAATAAATATGGTTTCATTGAAACGCCCTACAGGCGGGTTGAGAATGGAAAGGTTACTGATGACGTAGTTTATATGTCAGCTACAGAGGAGATGAAGTATACAATTGCGCAGGCTAACGCAAAACTTAACGCAGATGATGCGTTTGAGAATGAATTAGTGTCAACTCGTAGGTTCGGAGACTATATGCTATATCCATCTGCATCAGTGGATTATATTGACGTTTCACCGAAGCAGTTGGTATCTGTGGCAGCCTCATTAATTCCCTTTTTGGAAAATGACGATGCTAACAGAGCATTAATGGGGTCAAATATGCAAAGGCAAGCTGTCCCATTGTTAACTGCCGAGGCACCTTTTGTCGGAACTGGTATGGAGTCAGTTGTGGCAAAAGACTCTGGTGCTGCAATTGTAGCAAAACGCTCTGGAGTGATTGATCAGGTCGATGCAATGAGGATCGTTGTAAGAGTTACGGATGAAGTGGATCTCGGTGATCATGGGGTTGATATTTACAGGTTGAGAAAATTCCAAAGGTCTAATCAGAACACCTGTATCAATCAGCGACCATTGGTGAAAAAAGGTGATCATGTCTTGAAAGGGGAGGTAATAGCGGATGGTCCCTCTACCGATATGGGTGAACTGGCATTGGGAAAAAATGTGTTGGTCGCCTTTATGCCATGGAACGGCTATAACTATGAAGATTCAATTTTAATCTCCGAAAGGCTTGTTAAGGATGACGTGTTTACGTCGGTTCATATTGAAGAATTTGAGGTAGCTGCTAGAGATACGAAGTTAGGACCGGAAGAGATTACCAGAGATATACCAAATGTAGGCGAGGAATCATTAAGAAATTTGGATGAAGCTGGTATTGTCTATATTGGGGCAGAGGTTGGACCGGGTGACATACTAGTTGGAAAGATTACTCCAAAAGGGGAAAGCCCAATGACACCTGAGGAAAAACTTCTTAGAGCTATATTCGGTGAGAAAGCTTCAGATGTTAGAGATACGTCTCTTAGGATGGGCCCAGGGGATCATGGGACTATTGTAGAGGTCAGAGTTTTCAACAGGCATGGGATAGAAAAAGACGAACGTGCTTTGCAGAATGAAAGACATGAAATAGAGCGATTAAGTAAAGATAGAGATGATGGATTAGAGATCTTGGAAAGGAATATCTATTCGAGATTAAATGATCTTTTAGTTGGTAAGAAAATAAATGATGGCCCCAAAGGTGCTGTTAAGGGTTCAAAGATAACTCAAGATAAATTAGACAGCTTGTCTAAGGGACTTTGGTGGAAATTTTCTTTGGAGGCAGAAAGTGATGCAAAAAAAATGGAAGCGTTACAAGAGCAATTTGAGAAACAAAAACAGATTGCAAATGACTCCTATCAAGACAAAGTTGAAAAGGTAAGAAGAGGAGATGATTTGCCACCTGGTGTAATGAAAATGGTAAAGGTATTCGTGGCTGTTAAACGAAAGCTTCAACCAGGTGACAAGATGGCGGGAAGGCACGGCAATAAGGGCGTTATTTCGAAAGTTGTACCTGAGGAGGATATGCCTTTTCTAAAAGATGGGACAACGGTAGATCTTGTGCTGAATCCTCTTGGAGTTCCAAGCAGAATGAACGTTGGTCAAATTCTTGAAACCCATATGGGGTGGGCTGCAAAATCATTAGGGGAGTCCATTGACAATGCAATCTCTGAATTCAAAAAAAACAATGATCAGAAAATCTTAGAAAATGCATTGTCAAATGCTTATGGGGGCGATGACTTTAAAAAACAAATTAAAGGGTTGTCGGCCGAAAATTTGCTTACTGTAGCAAGCAATGTTAAGAAAGGAGTTCCTATTGCTACTCCCGTCTTTGATGGGGCAAAAGAAAGTGATGTTACTGAAGCTCTCAAAAGGGCTGGTTTAGACGAAAGTGCTCAGTCAATTCTTTTCGATGGTAGAACAGGAGAGCAATTCGCGAGACCAGTCACGGTTGGTGTTAAATATATTTTAAAGTTACATCATTTGGTGGACGAGAAAATACATGCAAGATCTACCGGTCCATACAGCCTAGTCACACAACAACCACTGGGAGGCAAGGCGCAATTCGGAGGTCAAAGATTTGGAGAAATGGAAGTATGGGCCTTAGAAGCATATGGGGCAGCGTACTCTCTTCAAGAAATGTTAACTGTCAAATCTGATGATGTGGCTGGTCGAACAAAGGTCTATGAAAGTATAGTTAAAGGAGAGGATAATTTTGAAGCTGGAATTCCAGAATCGTTTAACGTTCTGGTGAAAGAAATTAGATCCCTGGGCCTTAACATAGAGCTGTTAGATGATGAAATTAATTAGTTGCTTGCTACATGCAAATTTGAACATTTTATAGGATGTAAAAATGAATAAAGAAATAACAAATCCGTTTGGTAAACCACAAGCACTTAAGACCTTCGATGAGATAAGAATTTCTATTGCCTCACCTGAAAGAATATTGAGTTGGTCTTTTGGTGAAATAAAAAAACCCGAGACTATTAATTATCGTACTTTTAAGCCTGAAAGAGATGGCCTCTTCTGTTCAAGAATATTTGGGCCAGTTAAAGACTATGAGTGTTTATGTGGTAAGTACAAAAGGATGAAGTATAGAGGAGTAACCTGCGAAAAGTGCGGGGTTGAAGTAACTTTGCAAAAGGTAAGACGAGAAAGAATGGGTCACATTGAACTTGCTTCTCCTGTTGCACATATTTGGTTCTTAAAATCTCTTCCGTCTAGAATTGGGTTAATGCTGGATATGACCCTACGGGATTTAGAAAGAATACTGTACTTTGAACAATATGTAGTCATCGAGCCTGGTTTGACCGATTTGAAGGCGGGGCAATTACTTTCAGAGGAAGAATTTTTAGATGCACAAGATCAATATGGCTTGGATGCTTTCCAAGCAGGTATAGGGGCCGAAGCAATCAGGGAAATGCTTATGGCGATTGACGTTGAGTCAGAGGCTGAGAAACTTAGAGAAGAACTCAAAGAGGCAACAGGTGAGCTTAAACCAAAAAAGATAATAAAGAGGCTGAAGCTTGTAGAAAATTTTAGAGAAAGCTCTAACAAGCCCGAATGGATGATTATGACAGTAATCCCAGTCATTCCGCCTGAGCTAAGACCTTTGGTGCCGTTGGACGGTGGAAGGTTCGCAACTTCAGATCTAAATGATCTTTACAGGAGGGTTATTAATAGGAATAACAGGTTGAAAAGGTTAATGGAATTGAAAGCACCTGATATCATTATTAGAAATGAGAAAAGAATGCTTCAAGAGTCAGTTGATGCGCTCTTTGACAATGGACGGCGTGGACGAGTAATAACTGGAGGGAATAAAAGACCCTTGAAATCCCTTTCCGATATGCTTAAAGGAAAGCAAGGTCGTTTTAGGCAGAATCTTTTAGGGAAGCGGGTTGACTTTTCAGGTCGTTCAGTAATTGTTACTGGGCCTGGGTTAAAACTGCATCAGTGTGGACTTCCAAAAAAGATGGCTCTTGAGCTTTTTAAACCGTTCATTTACTCAAAACTAGAAGCTCGTGGCCTTTCCTCTACAGTAAAACAAGCAAAAAAAATGGTGGAGAGAGAAAGACCAGAAGTTTGGGATATATTGGAGGAGGTAATTCGAGAGCATCCAGTGCTGTTAAATCGCGCGCCAACTCTACATAGACTTGGAATACAGGCTTTTGAACCAGTATTAATTGAAGGAAAAGCGATAAACCTACACCCCTTGGTGTGTTCAGCTTTTAATGCCGACTTTGATGGTGACCAGATGGCTGTTCACGTACCTTTAAGTTTAGAGGCACAGCTTGAGGCTCGTGTTTTAATGATGTCAACGAATAATGTACTTTCTCCTGCCAATGGTAAGCCAATTATAGTGCCCTCCCAAGATATGGTTCTAGGGTTATACTACATTTCTCTTATGAGAGAGGGGCAGATAGGTGAAGGGATGATCTTTTCCTCTGTAGAGGAGGTTGAGCATGCTCTCGAAGCAGGTGTCGTCAATATGCATTCAAAGATCATAGCCAAGGTTGCTCAAATAGATAGTGAAGGTGAAACATTTTTCAAAAGGTTCGAGACTACTCCCGGCAGACTTAGACTTGCGGCCTTACTACCGAAGAACCATAAAGCACCATTTGAGATCGTAAACCGGCTTTTAAGGAAGAAAGAAGTTGGCGAAGTTATCGATACTGTTTATAGGCATTGTGGGCAAAAAGAGTCAGTTATATTTTGTGACCAAATTATGCAACTTGGTTTCCAGGAGGCGTTCAGGGCGGGAATATCTTTTGGTAAAGATGATATGGTTATTCCAGAGACAAAATGGGACTTTGTAAACGAAACTAGAGATCAAGTTAAAGATTTTGAGAGACAATATATGGATGGTCTGATTACCCAAGGTGAGAAATACAATAAAGTAGTAGATGCATGGTCAAAATGTTCAGATTTGGTCGCCGACGCAATGATGGCTGATATATCTTCAACCAAAAAAAGTGATGATGGATCTGAATTAGAGCCTAATTCTGTTTACATGATGGCGCACTCAGGTGCTCGAGGCTCACCTGCTCAAATGAAGCAATTAGGTGGAATGCGTGGCCTTATGGCAAAGCCCTCCGGGGCTATTATAGAGACGCCAATAATAGCTAACTTCAAAGAAGGTTTATCTGTTTTAGAGTATTTTAACTCGACACATGGAGCGCGAAAGGGCCTTGCCGATACAGCCTTAAAAACAGCTAATTCAGGATATTTGACACGACGTTTAGTTGATGTTGCTCAAGATTGCATAGTTAGAATTAACGACTGCGGAACTGAAGCATCAATTAAGTGCGAGGCAGCAGTCAGTGATGGCGAAGTAGTGGCTACTTTGTCCGAGCGGATTTTAGGAAGGGTGGCAGCAGAGGATATAAAAAGTTTATCAGACGATACTGTAATATGTAGAAAAGGCTCGATGATAGATGAGCGTATTGCTGATTTGATTGAAAAAGCGGATATCGCAACAGTACAAATACGGTCACCTCTAACATGTGAAGCTGAAGATGGAATATGCGCTACTTGCTATGGAAGAGATTTGGCTAGAGGAACGCCAGTTAATCCTGGAGAAGCCGTTGGAATTATTGCCGCACAATCAATCGGTGAGCCAGGAACGCAGCTTACTATGAGAACTTTCCATATAGGGGGTATCGCGCAGGGTGGATCACAATCATTTATGCAATCTAATCATAGTGGAGTGGTAGAGTTTAAAAGCGCCAATATCCTTACTAACGGACAAGGTGAAGAAATTGTTACCAGTCGCAGTATGGAGCTTATATTAAAAAATGAAAAGGGAGTTGCTCTTAGTTCTCATAGGCTTTCTTATGGGACTAAACTATATGTTAAAGAGAAGCAAAAGATATCTACAGGCGACAAGCTCTTTGAGTGGGATCCATATACGCTTCCTATAATTGCTGAAAGAGGTGGAATTGTAAAGTTCGCTGATTTGATACCTGGGGTGTCAGTGAGGGAGGATGTAGACGATGCTACAGGGATATCACAAAAAATAGTTTCAGATTGGAGGGCCTCTTCTAAAGGTAGTTCTTTGCAGCCAGAAATTATAATTGTGGACAAAGAGACTAGTGAACCTGTCAGGCTTGAAAATGGTAATCCTGCTGTTCACCCAATGTCAGTTGATGCTATAATGTCAGTTGAGGATGGATCTGAAATCCAACCAGGCGATGTATTAGCAAGGATCCCTAGAGAGGGTGCAAAGACTAAAGATATTACCGGTGGTTTGCCTAGAGTTGCAGAGCTGTTTGAAGCTCGAAGACCTAAAGATCATGCCATAATCGCTGAAAAAGATGGGTATGTGCGTTTTGGAAAGGATTACAAAAATAAAAAAATTATTGCTGTTGTGCCTGATGGAAATGACGACGAAGCAGTTGAATACGCCGTGCCAAAGGGAAAACACATACCTGTTCAAGAGGGAGATTTCATAAGGAAGGGTGAATACATAATGGACGGCAACCCAGCTCCACACGATATTCTAACAATAATGGGAGTAGAAGCGCTGGCTGAATACATGATTAATGAAGTTCAGGATGTATATAGGTTGCAAGGAGTTAAGATAAACGATAAGCATATAGAAGTGATTGTTAGGCAAATGCTTCAAAAATGGGAGATAACAGATAGTGGGGGAACTATATTGCTCAAAGGTGAGCAGGTTGATAAGTCAGAGTTTTTAGAGGCAAATGAAAAGGCTTTAGAGCAAGGCTTACAGCCAGCCAAGGGTGGACCGGTCCTATTGGGGATAACTAAAGCAAGTTTGCAGACAAGAAGTTTTATTTCCGCTGCATCGTTCCAAGAAACAACTAGAGTATTAACGGAAGCATCAACCCAAGGTAAAAAAGACAAACTTATAGGCCTAAAAGAGAACGTTATAGTGGGGAGGTTAATCCCAGCAGGAACTGGAGGTTCAGCAAGAGAAATTAGAAAGGTTGCTGCTATGCGTGATTTACAAATTCTAAATGAGCGTTCTCAGTCAGAAAATCTTGAAGGAGAGGCTTTAGATACAGGCGATAATGTAGAAAAAACTTAAATTGGAAGATATAAAAGTCACACAACTCAAGTTTAGTCGTATTTGGTGTTGACAGTTACGGATTAAGTTTATAAGTTCTCGCAGAATTCGTTGAATCTGTAACTAAATATTCAAAAATTTAAAAGGCAAGATTAAATTTTATTTAATCCTCTGCATTGTGGGAAAGGATCTATGTTGATCCATTTTAAGGAAAGTTGAGGCAAAATGCCGACTATACAACAGTTGATAAGAAAGCCAAGGAAGCCCAGAACATACAGGCAGAAGTCTATGCATCTTCAAGCTTGTCCGCAAAAGAGAGGTGTGTGTACCAGAGTTTACACCACAACCCCAAAAAAACCCAACTCTGCGATGCGTAAGGTAGCTAAGGTTAGGTTGACCAACGGTTACGAGGTAATTTCTTACATACCAGGAGAAGCACACAACCTTCAAGAGCACTCAGTTGTTTTAATTAGAGGCGGAAGAGTTAAAGACTTGCCTGGGGTTAGGTATCACGTGCTTAGGGGAGTGTTAGATACCCAGGGTGTGAAAGACAGAAAACAGCGCAGATCAAAATACGGCGCGAAGAAACCAAAATAAGAAAATTAAAAAATGTCACGTAGAAGAAGAGCTGAGAAAAGAGAGATATTACCTGATCCAAAGTTTAAAGACTTGGTCCTATCCAAGTTTATGAACAATTTAATGCTTGATGGGAAAAAGTCAGTGTCAGAAAAAATAGTTTACGGCGCCTTTGATGAAATTGAGAACAAAATGAAAAGACCTCCGTTAGAAGTCTTTCATGAAGCTCTTGAAAACATAAAACCAGCAGTAGAAGTTAGGTCTCGTAGAGTGGGTGGAGCAACATACCAGGTGCCAGTTGAGGTTAGGCCACAGCGCAGAGAAGCGCTAGCTATTCGTTGGCTAATAAGGGCTTCAAGAGATAGAAATGAGAAGACTATGAAGGATAGGTTGGCGTCCGAGCTCATAGACGCCGTAAATACACGCGGATCTGCGGTAAAAAAGAAAGAAGATACACACAAGATGGCCGAAGCCAATAAAGCTTTCAGTCATTACAGGTGGTAATGGAAGAGTAAGAAATATGTCTAGAGAATATACTTTAAATCTTTACAGAAACTTCGGTATTATGGCTCATATCGATGCCGGTAAGACAACATGTACAGAGAGGATACTTTATTACACAGGTAAGTCTCATAAAATTGGAGAAGTACACGACGGGGCCGCGACAATGGATTGGATGGAGCAGGAACAAGAAAGAGGGATAACAATTACCTCTGCTGCCACTACAACATTTTGGGAGAGAACAGAAGATGGTGAAAAGCCACTATCGCCGAAACACCGGTTCAACATAATTGATACACCGGGACATGTCGATTTTACAATTGAAGTTGAAAGATCGCTTGCTGTTTTGGATGGGGCAGTTTGTGTTTTGGATGCCAACGCTGGTGTAGAGCCTCAGACTGAGACTGTGTGGAGGCAGGCCGACAGATACAAAGTTCCGCGAATCGTTTTTGTAAACAAGATGGACAAAATAGGAGCTGACTATTTTCAGTGTGTGAAAATGATTAAAGATCGAACAGGAGCGACTCCATGTCCTATACAACTACCTATTGGTTCAGAAACTAACCTCGAGGGAGTAATTGACCTAGTCACGATGAAGGAATGGACCTGGGCTGGAGAAGATTTAGGAGCAAGCTGGACATGTCAAGATATTAGACCTGATCTGATCGAAACTGCTGAAAAGTATAGGGGAGAGATGATTGAAATAGCCGTCGAAATGGATGACGTAGTAATGGAGAAATATCTTGAAGGAGAAGAACCAGATGAGCAGACCCTAAGAGAACTTTTACGAAAGGGCACGCTTAGTATGGCATTTGTGCCCGTCCTTTGCGGATCGGCGTTTAAAAACAAGGGAGTGCAGCCTCTACTAAATGCAGTTATTGATTATCTACCAGGGCCTTTAGACGTGCCCGCTTACATGGGGTTTAAGCCAGGCGACGAAAGCGAAGTGCGAGATATAGAGAGATCAGCAGACGACGGTCAACCTTTTTCTGGGCTAGCATTTAAGATAATGAATGATCCATTTGTTGGGTCACTAACGTTCACGCGGATATATTCGGGGGTTATAAAAAAAGGAGATAGCTTTTTAAACTCTACAAAAGGTAAAAAAGAGCGTGTTGGGCGTATGATGATGATGCACTCTAATAACAGAGAAGAGATTGATGAAGCCTATGCTGGGGACATTATCGCCTTAGCGGGCTTAAAGGACACAACAACAGGAGACACTATATGCGACACAGTCAAACCGGTTGTGTTAGAAACTATGACATTTCCGGATCCTGTGATCGAGATTGCAGTTGAACCAAAAACTAAGAATGACCAAGAGAAAATGTCGGCTGGGTTACAGAGGTTGGCTGCAGAAGATCCATCTTTTCGGGTCGAAACGGATTTAGAGTCGGGGCAGACGATAATGAAAGGCATGGGTGAACTTCATTTGGACATTTTGGTCGACAGGCTAAAAAGAGAGTTCAAAGTTGAGGCAAATATAGGTGCGCCACAGGTCGCTTATAGAGAGACAGTTAGTAATGAAGCTGAAATTGATTACACTCATAAGAAGCAGTCTGGTGGAGCTGGCCAGTTTGCAAGGGTAAAGTTAATTATTTCTCCAACCGATCCCGGAGAAGGTTACTCTTTTGAAAGTAAAATAGTAGGAGGGGCAGTGCCCAAGGAGTATATACCTGGGGTAGAAAAAGGGATACAATCTGTAATGGATAGTGGGCCATTGGCAGGGTTCCCCGTGATCGACTTCAAGGTGGCGTTGATTGATGGTGCTCAACATGATGTCGACTCAAGCGTACTGGCATTCGAAATTGCTTCTAGAGCGGCCATGAGGGATGGATTGAAAAAGGCAGGAGCAAAGCTGTTAGAACCGATAATGAAAGTTGAAGTAGTTACGCCTGATGAGTATACCGGTAATATTATTGGCGATCTAACATCCCGTCGTGGCATGGTTACTGGACAGGAAACTAGGGGAAATGCGATAGTAGTAAATGCACTTGTGCCACTCGCTAATATGTTTGGTTATATAAATAATTTAAGATCAATGTCGTCAGGACGAGCTCAGTTTACAATGATTTTTGAGAAATATGAGGCTGTACCATCAAATATTTCTGAAGAAATACAAGCTAAGTTTGCTTGAGTTAAAAAGGAATTCTAGAGAAGAGGAGAAAAAAATGGCAAAAGAAAAATTCGAACGAAATAAACCCCACGTCAACGTCGGAACTATTGGGCACGTTGATCATGGAAAAACTACCCTAACGGCGGCAATAACTAAGCAGTTTGGTGACTTTCGAGCATATGATCAAATCGATAATGCCCCCGAGGAAAAAGCTAGGGGAATAACTATCTCGACAGCTCATGTAGAATACGAGACAGATGCGAGGCATTACGCACATGTAGATTGCCCTGGCCATGCTGATTATGTTAAGAATATGATTACTGGAGCCGCACAAATGGACGGTGCCATTTTAGTTGTTAATGCAGCTGATGGTCCAATGCCCCAAACAAGAGAGCACATTCTGCTGGCGAGACAAGTTGGTGTTCCGGCATTGGTTGTTTTTTTGAACAAAGTTGACCAGGTCGATGATCCTGAATTATTAGAACTGGTCGAAATGGAAGTTAGAGAACTACTTTCATCTTACGAGTTCCCAGGAGATGATATTCCCATTATTTCTGGATCGGCTTTAGCTGCTTTGGAGGATAGGGACGAAGAGATTGGTGCTAAGAAGATCGCTGAGCTTATGAAAGCGGTAGATGACTCTATACCTACGCCCGATAGGCCTATTGACCAGCCATTTCTTATGCCTATTGAAGATGTATTTTCGATTTCAGGTCGAGGGACAGTTGTAACAGGGCGTGTAGAGCGTGGTGTGATTAACAATGGAGATGAAATTGAGATAGTAGGTATTAGGGAAACATCTAAAACAGTGTGTACAGGCGTTGAGATGTTTAGAAAATTGCTAGACAGAGGCGAAGCTGGCGACAACATTGGTGCTCTCTTGAGAGGTACTGAACGCGACGGTGTTGAACGTGGACAATGTCTTGTTAAACCTGGATCTGTTACTCCTCATACTAAGTTTGAAGCAGAGGCTTACATTCTTACTAAAGATGAAGGGGGTAGGCACACTCCGTTCTTTGGTAATTACAGACCGCAATTTTACTTCCGAACGACAGATGTTACAGGAACTGTCCAGCTCCCTTCTGGAACCGAGATGGTAATGCCTGGAGATAACCTTAAGTTCGAAGTTGAATTAATTGCTCCGATAGCTATGGAAGAGAAATTGAGATTCGCAATTAGAGAAGGTGGTAGGACAGTCGGCGCGGGTGTTGTATCCAAGATAATAAAGTAAAGAAAAGGTAAGATGCAAAACCAAAGTATACGAATAAGGCTGAAGGCATTTGACTACAGAGTGCTGGATACCAGCACTCAGGAGATTGTGTCAACTGCTAAACGTACCGGTGCGCAAGTACGAGGTCCTATACCCTTGCCCAACAAAATAGAGAGGTATACTGTTCTTAGAAGTCCACATGTAGACAAAAAAAGTAGAGAGCAATTTGAGATGCGAACACATAAACGTCTCTTAGATATTGTCGATCCCACCCCGCAGACTGTTGATGCTCTGATGAAGCTTGACCTAGCGGCAGGTGTCGACGTAGAAATTAAACTTTGAAGTAAAGAAGGAGCAACAAACGTATGCGTACGGGCGTTATCGCAAAGAAAATAGGAATGTCTCGGGTTTTCTATGAAGACGGAAGGCAGGTCCCTGTAACTGTTCTTCTTTTAGATGATCTAAAGGTCGTTGCTAGACGGACCATGGAGAAGGATGGTTATACAGCTGTTCAGTTGGGATCAGGACTTGCTAAAGCAAAGAATGTTAGTAAACCTATGAGGAGCTACTTTGCAGCTTCAAAAGTAGAAGTTAAGAGGGTGCTAAAAGAATTTAGAGTGTCAAGCGAGAACCTTATCGAGGTGGGCTCACAAATCACCGCAAACCACTATGTTGAGGGCCAACTGGTAGATGTGTCTGGTATTTCTATAGGTAAGGGATTTGCTGGTGCGATGAAAAGACATAATTTCGGAGGTCTTAGAGCCAGTCATGGTGTTTCAATTTCCCATAGGTCTCATGGCTCAACGGGCCAGTGTCAAGATCCGGGACGGGTATTTAAGGGAAAAAAAATGGCGGGACATATGGGGTCGAGAAAGGTTACGACACAAAATTTAGAGGTTGTGAGCACCGATGAATCAGCTGGATTAATATTAGTTAGGGGGGCAGTGCCTGGTGCAAAGGGGGGCTGGGTGACCATCTCCGACGCAGTAAAAAAACCTTTAAAAAAGGATGTTCCCATACCTGCGGCCATTAAAGGTGCGGCTAAAGAGAGTAATAAAACAGAGCCAGAAAACGAAGCTGTTGTTACTACACCTGTAAATGAAACCCCTGTTGAAGAGAAGGTAAAAGATGATGAAAGCTGAGCTACTTAACATTGATACCGGTAAGGCAAAGGCGGTTACGCTGTCAGATGAAATTTTTTCTTTGGAGCCAAGAAAAGATATTCTTAACAGGGTTGTGAGGTGGCAACTAGCGCGAAGACAACAGGGAAGTCATTCAGTCAAAACACGGTCCGAGGGTAGCTACTCCAAATCAAAGATCTATAGGCAAAAAGGTACCGGTGGAGCTAGGCACGGTGACAGAAACGCCCCAATTTTCAGAAAAGGAGGGGTATACAAAGGGCCCAAGCCAAGAAGTCACAGCCACGATCTTAACAAGAAGTTTAGAAAGCTGGGGATCAGGCATGCTCTATCAAGTAAAGTTTCCTTAGGAAAGGTCGTATTTGTTGATGAAATAAAGACTAATTTTGAAAAAACAAAAGATTTAGTCAAAATTTTCGATAAGTATGGTTGGCAGAGCCTTTTGATTATAGATGATCAAGAAAAGGCTAAAGGTTTGGCAAAGTTTACTAAGAGGCTTACAAATAGGGACGTTTTAAGTGTAGATGGAATAAATGTTTATGACATTTTGAGGAAAGATCAAATATTGATAACCTCGTCAGCATTAAAACAGCTAGAGGACAAGCTTCAATGAAAAGTAACTATGATATAATTCGCCGTCCTATAATAACTGAAAAGGCAACATTAGCTTCCGAGGTAGGTGGAGTAGTATTTGAAGTTGCTATGAAATCAAATAAAACCGAGATTAAACAGGCAATAGAAGAACTTTTCAAAGTAAAGGTTAAGGCGGTCAATACGAGTATAACGAAAGGCAAGAGAAAACGCTTTCGTGGTCAACTAGGGAAGCAGAGAGATATAAAGCGAGCATATGTGATGCTTGAAGAAGGTAACACAATAGATGTTACTTCAGGTCTTTAAGGTGGTATCGAGGTAGGAAAAATGGCGCTAAAGAATTATAAACCAACATCACCTGGGCAAAGAGGTCTTGTGTTAGTCGATAAATCAGGGTTGTGGAAGGGAAGACCCGAAAAAACACTTACCAGAGGTTTAACAAAAAAGGGTGGACGTAATAATTTAGGACGGATCACAGTTAGGCATCAAGGAGGTGGCGCAAAAAGGCTATACAGAGAAATAGACTTTAAACGCTCGAAAACGGGTATTACCGCAACGGTTGAAAGAATTGAATACGATCCAAATCGATCTGCCTTCATTGCATTAATTGTTTATGAGGATAAACAGAAATCTTATATTTTGGCCCCTCAGCGGCTTAAGGCGGGTGATACCGTAATATCGGCAGAAAAAGCTGATGTTAAGCCAGGGAATGCTATGCCCTTTTCAAGTATGCCAGTGGGAACGATAGTTCACAATATAGAATTTAAGCAAGGTAAAGGTGGACAAATTGCAAGATCTGCAGGTGCTTATGCGCAGTTTATCGGTAGAGATGGAGGGTATGCCCAATTGCGATTGTCTTCGGGAGAGGTAAGAGTTGTTAGGCAAGAGTGCAGGGCTACAGTTGGTGCGGTTTCTAATCCAGATAATTCTAACCAAAATCTCGGAAAAGCCGGTAGATCAAGATATTTAGGAAGAAGGCCAACTGTGCGCGGCGTCGTAATGAATCCGATTGATCACCCTCACGGTGGAGGAGAGGGTAGAACATCAGGCGGAAGACACCCTGTTACGCCTTGGGGAAAGCCTACTAAGGGCGCAAAGACCCGGTCAAACAAGGATACAGACAAATACATCATACGTTCGCGACATTTAAAGAAGAAAGGAAGAAGATAATATGGCTAGATCTGCGTGGAAAGGACCATTTGTTGATTCCCATCTTCTAAAAAAAGCTGAGCTTGTTAGGGAAAAAGGTAGTAAAGAGGTAATAAAGACCTGGTCTCGTAGATCAACGATATTGCCGCAGTTTGTAGGATTAACATTTGGTGTTTACAACGGACGTAAGCATATACCAGTCATGGTTTCTGAGGAGATGATAGGACAGAAATTGGGTGAGTATAGCCCAACGCGAACTTATTATGGTCATGCAGCCGATAAAAAAGCAAAGAGGAAATAAATTCGATGTCAAAAGAAAAAAATGGTCGCAGAGTTGCAGATAACGAAGCTATGGCTAAGCTTAGAATGATCAAGACGAGTCCACAAAAGCTCAACTTAGTTGCTCAGCTAATAAGAAATAAGCCTGTAGCAAAAGCACTATCTGACCTTAGATTTTCAAAGAAGCGGGTAGCAAAAGAGGTGTCAAATTGTCTACAGAGCGCAATAGCTAATGCAGAAAATAATCACGGACTTGATGTAGACGAGCTCGTTGTGCAAAGTGCTTATGTTGGAAAGAACATGGTGCTCAAAAGAGGAAGGCCACGTGCAAGAGGTCGATACGGAAGAATACTAAAGCCGTTCAGCCAGATAACAATAGTAGTTAGACAGAATAAAGAAGAGGAATAAAACCCATGGGACAGAAAATAAATCCTATAGGATTAAGACTTCAGGTCAATAGAACGTGGGAAAGCGTTTGGTTTGCTGGGAGGCGCGAATTCGGTGAACTACTACACCAAGATTTAGAGATTCGTAAATACGTTAAAGTTAATTGTGCTCAAGCGGGTATTAGTCGAGTAGTTATCGAGAGGCCGCATAAAAAATGTAGAGTTACAATACATGCGGCCAGACCAGGCGTAATCATAGGTAAAAAAGGTTCCGATATTGAAACTCTGAGAAAGGCTCTTTCGAAACTGACTGGTAGTGAGTTATTGTTAAATGTTTTGGAAGTAAGGAAGCCAGAAACTGACGCCGCGCTTGTAGCTGAAAGCATTGCTCAGCAGTTGGAAAGAAGAGTATCTTTTAGGAGAGCGATGAAGAGAGCAGTACAAAATGCCATGCGTATGGGTGCATTAGGCATAAGAGTTGACATATCAGGCCGTTTAGGGGGTGCAGAGATAGCCAGAACTGAATGGTATTCGGAGGGCAGAGTGCCACGGCACACACTCCGAGCCGATATAGATTACTGTGTCGCTGAAAGTAGCACAGCTTATGGTATTATTGGTGTTAAAGTATGGATTTTTAAGGGTGACATCATGGAGCATGATCCATCTGCGAGAGATAGAAGGCTGAGTGAATTAAAAGAGAGTTCATCTAGGGCTCAAAAAAGTACAAATATTCCTCAGGAAAGAGCAAGTTAGAAATGTTACAACCAAAAAAAACTAGGTTTCGGAAACAGCACAAGGGCCGCATACATGGATTGGCGAAAGGTGGGTACACCGTTAACTTTGGTAACTATGCATTGAAAGCCACAGAGCCAGAAAGAATTACGGCAAGACAAATTGAGGCAGCTCGTAGGGCTCTTACACGGCATATGAAAAGACAGGGTAGAGTTTGGATAAGAATTTTTCCGGATGTTCCAGTAACAGCTAAGCCCATAGAGGTACGAATGGGTAAAGGTAAAGGTTCAGTTGATCGCTGGGTGGCAAAGGTTAAGCCAGGCAGAATTATGTTTGAGGTTGATGGCGTATCTGAGTTAATAGCAAAAGAAGGCCTGCGGCTGGCAGCAATGAAGCTACCCGTCAAGTGTAGATTCGTTGTTAGGCAGGATTGGTAGTATTTTGAAGAGGTGAGAAAGAGACAATGAAAATTAAAGATATAAGGGATAAAAGCACTGAAGAACTAGAGGGAGAGCTTGAAAAGCTTAAGAAGGAATCTTTTAACCTTAGGTTCCAAAAAGCAGGTGGGCAGCTTGAAAACACAGCAAGAGTTCGATTCGTTAGGCGAACAATAGCTAGGATATTAACGGTGCTTAATTCAAAAGTTGAGAAAGTATAGTCGGAGATTTTGATGCCAAAAAGAGTATTGCAAGGAACCATAGTAAGCACGTTAAACCAAAATACATTAACTGTTTCAGTTGAGAGAAGATTTAAACATCCAGTGCTTAAAAAAACGATTAGAAGATCAAAAAAGTATAGAGCACATAGTGATAACAACTCTTACAAAACAGGAGACATAGTAAAGATACGAGAAACGGTACCTATTTCCAAGACGAAACGGTGGGAAGTTGTAGAGTAGAGAATTCAAAGTATAAATCGAAACCAAGGTAAGTTTAGCCTAAAGGTCGGGAGAATAAAATGATACAAATGCAGAGCAACCTCGACGTTGCCGATAACTCAGGAGCTAAGAGGGTCCAATGCATAAAAGTATTGGGTGGTGCTAAAAGGAAGTATGCTTCGGTCGGAGATGTTATAGTTGTGACTATAAAAGAAGCTATACCAAGGGGTAAGGTCAAGAAGGGTGAAGTGAGAAGAGCTGTCATCGTGAGAACCTCAAAGCAAATTCATAGACAGGACGGGAGTTCAATTAAGTTCGATACTAATGCTGCCGTACTATTGAGCAATTCAGGTGAGCCAATTGGGACGAGAATATTTGGGCCTGTCGTGAGGGAACTTAGATTGAAGAAGTTTATGAAAATAGTATCATTAGCTCCGGAGGTTTTGTGATGGCTACTAGAATTAGAAAGGGTGATACAGTGGTAGTACTTGCTGGAAAAGATAAAGGTAAGCGAGGTCAAGTATCAGAAGTACTAACCAAATTAGATAAAGTCGTTGTTGAGGGAGTTAACTCCGTTATTATGCATAAAAAGCAAGATAAAGATAGCGCAGGTGGAAGAGTGCCAAAGAACGCTCCAGTCCATGTATCAAATGTTGCCTTGATTGATCCAAAAAATGATGTTGCAACAAGAGTTGGATTTACGATCAAAGATGGAAAAAAGGTTAGAATAGCAAAAAACTCTGGGGAGGTGATAGATGGATAATTATAAGCCTCGTTTGGAAACACTTTATAACGAGAAATTCAAATCAAGTCTTAAAGAGCAATTTAAATATAAAAATGATTTGATGATACCAAAACTAGAAAAAGTAGTATTAAACATGGGCATAGGAGAGGCAGTTGCGGATACAAAAAAAGTTAAGTCGGCACACAATGACTTAATGCTGATTGCAGGTCAGTTACCCGTATTCACAAAGGCAAAAAAATCAATTGCGGGTTTTAAAGTTAGAGAGGGCATGCAATTAGGTGCAAAAGTCACACTAAGAAGGTCAAGAATGTACGAGTTTATTGACCGTCTGATTAATGTCGCCATGCCGAGAATAAGGGATTTTAGAGGATTATCGCCAAAAAGCTTTGATGGGAGAGGCAATTATGCACTTGGCATAAAAGAACACATAGTATTTCCAGAAATCGACTTTGATAAAGTAGACGAGATTTGGGGGCTTGATGTTGTGGTCTGCACTACAGCAAGGTCGAATGATGAAGCCAAGTTTTTACTTGGTTTATTTAATTTCCCTTTTAGAGATTAGGATAGAATAATTATGGCAAAAGTTTCTATGGTGAATAGACAAATTAAGCGTGAGCGATTAGTTCAAAAGTTTATGAAAAAGCGAGAAGAACTGAAGAAAATATCGAAAGACTCGTCGTTAAGCAATGAAGAGCGCTTCAAGGCAAGATTAGCACTCGCTAAGTTGCCAAGAAATTCGAGTCCCACAAGATTACACAACCGGTGCGCAGTTACAGGGAGACCAAAGGGCTATTACAGGAAGCTGAAGATGTCCAGAATAGCTTTGCGAGAGCTAGCTTCTGCTGGCGAAATACCCGGTATGATAAAGTCCAGTTGGTAAGGAGAATTCAAAATGGCAATGACTGATCCATTAGGGGATATGTTAACTAGAATTAGAAATGCTCAAATGAGACGAAAACAATATGTTCTCACACCAAACTCAAAATTGCGAGCCTGGGTTTTGGATGTGTTAAAAAGTGAGGGTTATATTAGGAGTTATGAAATTGAAAAAAATGTGGCAGGTATCGATAATATTAAGGTATCCCTAAAATATTTCGATGGAGAGCCAGTGATAAAAGAGCTCAAGCGTGTATCTACTCCAGGTCGAAGGGTGTATCTAGGAGCGGATAACCTTCCAAAAGTTAGACAAGGTTTGGGGGTGGCAATTGTGTCCACTTCCAAAGGTATAATGTCAGATGCAAAAGCTCGTCAATCCAGAGTGGGTGGCGAAGTTTTATGTACCGTTTTTTAAGGATATGCCATGTCAAGGATAGGAAAAAAACCAATTGAAATTCCGAGCGGAGTCGAAGCTACTCTCAAAGAGGGTACTATAGAGGTTAAGGGTGCTCTTGGTTCGAGACATTTTGATTTTTCAGAAAAACTTAAGGTGGATATCGTTGATAAGAATATAACAGTGACTCCAAAGAATCTTGAGAAAGAAACGCGTCAGCTTTGGGGCATGTCGAGGTCGCAAATAGCAAATATAGTGCATGGAGTTAATGCAGGATTTTCTAAAGAGCTTGAAATAAATGGGGTTGGTTATAGGGCAGCAGTCCAGGGTAAAGTTTTAAAATTGTCCTTGGGATATTCTCATGATGTTGATTTTGACATTCCAGATAATGTTAAAATAACCTGTGCAAAACCTACTGAGATCAAGGTGGAAGGTATAGATCAGCAGGTTGTGGGAGAAGTGGCAGCAAAGATACGTGCTTGGAGGGCTCCTGAGCCTTATAAGGGAAAAGGAATACGGTATAAAGGTGAATACATTTTTGCGAAAGAGGGAAAGAAGAAGTAGGAGCTATAATGACAACACATAAGATAAAATTGTTTAAGAAACGATCTCTCAGGGTCAGAAACAAGTTAAAGAAAACGAGCTACGGTAAATGTAGGCTGTCTATTCACAGATCTTCTAAGAACATTTATGCGCAAGTTATAGACGATAGACTTGGAAAAACAGTGGCTTCTGTGTCATCACTAGAAAAGAGCTTAGGAGTAGTTGGAAAAAATAATATAGAAGTTGCTACAAAAATTGGAAAGGAAATAGCCTCAAGAGCCTTAAAAAAAGGGATTAAAGAAGTGGTATTTGATAGGGGAGGATTCCTATATCATGGAAAAATTAAGGCGCTGGCAGACGCTGCTAGGGAAAATGGATTAAAACTATAGGGATAAGTGCTTTGGAAGATAAGAGAAAATTAGATAGAGAAGAATCAGAATTTACAGACCGTCTTGTAGCGATAAACCGTGTTTCAAAAACGGTAAAAGGAGGAAAGAGGTTTGGATTTGCGGCTTTAGTCGTAGTAGGTGATCAAAAAGGTAGAGTTGGGTATGGAAAAGGGAAAGCTAAGGAAGTTCCTGAAGCTATTCGTAAAGCTACAGAGCAAGCAAAACGGAAGACAGTAAAGGTTCCTTTGAGGGAAGGTAGAACTCTCCATCATGATATCGACGGCAGACATGGCGCGGGGAGGGTGATTATGAGAAGTGCAAAAGCCGGAACAGGAATTATTGCAGGTGGACCAATGCGAGCTGTTTTTGAGATGCTAGGTATTCAAGATGTTGTAGCAAAGTCATTAGGTTCTCAGAATCCCTATAATATGATTAGAGCGACTATCAGTGGCTTGACCAAGGAGTGGAGCCCAAGAATGGTTGCTCAGCGAAGAGGTAAAAAAGTGTCTGAGATAACATTTAAATAACGGTAAAATTTATGAATAAGAAAATAAAAATAAAAAGAGTAGGATCTCTAATACGTAAGCCACAAAATCAGATTAAGGTTGTAAAAGGCTTGGGACTAAGGAAAACTAACTCGGTAAGAGAAATAGAGGATACGCCTTCAGTGAGAGGGATGCTGTCCAAAGTAGCACATCTGGTTCAGGTTTTAGATTGAAAAAGGAAGTTTAAGATAATGCGTTTAAATGATATTTCAGATAACCCTGGTGCCTTTAAAAAAAGGGTGAGGGTTGGAAGGGGACCCGGGTCGGGTAAGGGTAAAACTGCAGGCCGAGGAGTAAAGGGTCAAAAGTCAAGATCGGGGGTCTCAATAAAGGCTTTTGAAGGTGGGCAAATGCCTCTTTATCAAAGATTACCAAAACGAGGTTTCAATTCAAGAAATTCGAAAAAACTTCTAGACCAAGTCAACCTTGGGTCAATCCAAAAGCTTATTGATGCGAAAAAGATTGTCGAAAATAAAGCAATAGATATAGCGGTGCTACGTAGTGTAGGTTTGATAAACAAAAATGCAGTATCCGTAAAGCTTTTGGCAAAAGGATCTCTCGCCTCAAAAATAAAAATTGAAGTTTCGAGTGCTTCCGAAAAAGCGAGACAAGCAGTTGAAAAGATGGGTGGCGAACTCAATCTTATTTCTGATTAAAAGGAATATTGTACTATGGTATCTGCGGCAGAACAGATGGCAGCCAACTTGAGCTGGAGCTCTATCGGTAAAGCTAAAGACCTTCAGAACAGAATACTTTATGCACTATTGCTTCTTATCATTTACAGAGCGGGTACGTATGTGCCAGTCCCCGGTGTAGACGCGGAACAACTGAAAGCTTTTTTTGAGCAAAATGCTCAGGGTATAGGTGGGATGCTAAATATGTTTACCGGTGGAGCGGTAGGAAGGATGGCTGTATTTGCACTCGGAATCATGCCATATATAACATCGTCCATTATCATGCAATTGTTAACCTCTATGGTTCCATATCTTGAACAACTTAAAAAAGAGGGAGAGCAGGGTAGACAGAAAATAAATCAGTATACAAGATACGGTACGGTGGTACTGGCTTTCTTTCAATCTTGGGGGATAGCCGCCGGTATTGAGTCTCAAGGTCTAGCGTCAGAACCCGGGCTTTTCTTTCGAGTGTCCTGCGTTATTACACTCGTGGGAGGCACTATGCTTTTAATGTGGCTTGGTGAGCAGATAACCCAGAGGGGTATTGGAAATGGAATCTCGTTAATTATATACGTTGGTATAATAGCTGAATTACCCGGAGCTTTAGGACAGTTTTTTGCATCTGGTCGGTCTGGAGCTCTAAGCGCCTTTACTATTATCTTTCTAATAATTGTAGTAATTGCTGTGATAGCTTTTGTTGTTTTCGTTGAAAGGGCTTTGCGTAAGGTTCCTTTACAATACCCTAGAAGACAGGTAGGAATGAAAATATTTGAAGGCGAAAACTCCAACCTGCCGGTAAAGGTGAATCCAGCAGGTGTCATTCCTGCGATATTTGCATCATCATTACTATTATTGCCCACGACTATGACCGCGTTCTCATCAAACGACAGTACCGGTTTCGTTGGATTTTTAGCTGCTTATCTAGGCCCCGGCCAAGTACTCTACTATTTATTCTTTGGAGGTATGATTATTTTCTTCACCTATTTTTACACACTAAATGTATCTTTTAAACCAGAAGATGTTGCAGAAAATATTAAGAAACAGGGGGGATTTGTTCCTGGAATACGGCCAGGACCAAAAACAGCTGAATACCTTGAATACGTAGTGGTCAGGCTCTTAGTTGTAGGGTCACTATATTTGGCCGCAGTCTGTCTTTTACCTGAGTTTTTAAGAGCGCAAATGAACGTTCCTTTTTACTTTGGTGGTACATCAGTATTAATCGTTGTGTCTGTTACTTTGGATACAGTAGGACAATTGCAATCGCACCTCTTAGCGTATCAATATGAAGGTTTAATTGAGAAGTCGCGCCTAGGTAAGAAAAATAAAAGGCAAAGCAGGTTTAGAAGATGATTATAATATTGTTCGGACCTCCAGGAGCCGGAAAAGGGACGCAAGCTCAAAGATTGGTCGCTAAACACAACCTAAAACAATTATCGACTGGAGACATGCTCAGGGAGGCTATAACTGAAGGAAGCGAATTAGGTAAAAAAGCGAGCTTAATTATGGATAGAGGTGAATTGGTTTCTGACGATATCATACTATCAATGATTAAAGATCAGTTAAGAAAAAGCAGCAGTGACGGCTTTATATTCGACGGATTTCCACGCAACTTGGAGCAGGCTAAAGCGCTAGATAAAATATTATATGAGTTAAAGTTAAGGTTAGATTTGGTAATCGAAATAGTAGTAAATGATGAGGTGTTAATAAACAGAATTGAAAATCGTGCTAAAGAAAGCAAAAACGTTCGAAGTGATGATAACGAAGAAGTACTTAAAAACAGGCTGAATATCTATCATGAGAGTACAGAGATGATAAAACCATACTATTTAGAGCAGAAAAAACTCGTTAAAATAGATGGGATGAGAAGTATTGAGCAAGTTAGTAGCGATATTGAAGGTCAATTGATAAACATTGAGAAATGATACCATGGGCACCTAATATTGCGTCTATCGAAGAAGGCTGAGACGACATTTTAAAGGAATAAAAGAAATATTATATTGATCTATTGACCTTATTAATTTTAGCGCTATAAAGACAGTCTGGATCGTTATATAGTTAGAAAAAATAGAGTGGAGAGAAAGAATGGCTAGAATAGCCGGGATAAATTTGCCGACAAACAAGAGGGTCTTAATTGCGCTCACTTACATACACGGTATAGGCAAAGTGACATCTAAAAGCATATGCGATGCTGCGGGAGTAAACGTATCGACGCGGGTCAACCAACTCTCCGAGCAAGAAGTAGCCTCTATAAGACAGCATATCGATGGTAACGTGGTGGTAGAGGGTGACTTGAGAAGGGAAAGGACAATAAACATTAAAAGGCTTATGGACCTTGGATGTTACAGGGGCTTAAGACACAGGAGAGGTTTACCTGTAAGAGGGCAGAGAACGCACACTAATGCAAGAACAAGAAAAGGACCAGCAAAAGCAATTGCTGGTAAGAAAAAATAAGACGGAAAATCATATGGTTAAGAAAAAAAAGAAAGAGAAGAAAAACATTACAACGGGGATTGCTCATATAAATTCCAGCTTCAATAATACCAAAGTTCTAATTTCTGACGTGCAAGGAAACGCGATTGCGTGGTCTTCAAGTGGGACTATGGGTTTTAAAGGTTCAAGAAAGGCAACCCCATATGCTGCACAGTTGGCAGCGGAGGATGCTGGAAAGAAGGCGCAGGAGCATGGTATGAAGTCTCTTGATGTACACGTTCAAGGTCCGGGCTCCGGCAGAGAGTCAGCACTGAGAGCACTGTCCGCTATTGGAATGAACGTAACGTCAATTAGAGATGTTACGCCAATTGCACATAATGGATGTAGACCACCAAAACGACGACGTGTCTAAAGACACATCGTAATTATTTTAACCTCGGGAACGCTTAGCTGTCACGGATCGAGCTAATGTAAGAATGGAGGACTAGATGATCCACAAAAACTGGCATGAACTTATAAAACCTTCGGGTTTAAATTTAGTAAACGATGAACAAAATCCAAACTCCGCAACTATCGTGGTTGAGCCACTTGAGAGAGGGTTTGGGCTTACCTTAGGAAATGCTCTTAGAAGAACACTTCTTTCCTCTCTTCAAGGAGCGTCAATCACTTCGGTAAAGATAAATAGTGTTTTACACGAATTTTCTTCAATACCAGGCGTGAGAGAGGATGTTACCGACATAGTTTTAAATCTAAAAGCTATCGCAGTAGGTATGGAAGTAGAAGGTCCAAAGAAATTAACATTAAAAGAACAAGGCCCTAAGGCTGTTACCGCAGGTGATATTGTTGAGACAAATGGAATAAGCATTCTGAACAAAGATGCTATGATATGTCAGCTAGATGAGGGTGGATCACTTGATATGGAACTTACGGTTGATACGGGTAAAGGATACGTGCCAGGTGATAAACATAGAGATGAAGATATGGCTATAGGTTTGATATCTGTAGACGCTATGTTTTCTCCCGTAAAAAGAGTCTCCTACAAGGTGGATTCCACGCGCGAAGGACAAGTTCTTGACTATGATAAACTCTCGCTATCCATAGAGACCGATGGATCAGTAAGTCCGGAGGATGCAATTGCTTTTGCTGCTAGAATATTACAAGATCAACTTACTGTTTTTGTTAATTTTGAGGAGCCCCAAGCTGAAGAGATTGCTAGTGAGGAAGATGAACTAGCTTTTAATCCACTTTTATTGAAAAAAGTTGAAGAACTTGAGCTATCAGTAAGGTCTGCAAATTGCCTAAAGAATGACAATATTGTTTACATTGGTGACTTAATTTTAAAAACGGAATCAGAAATGTTAAGAACTCCCAACTTCGGCAGAAAATCTCTCAATGAAATTAAGGAAGTTCTTACTTCAATGGGGCTGCATTTAGGAATGGATGTTTCTGAGTGGCCACCTGAAAACATTGAAGAACTTGCAAAAAAACATGAAGATCAATATTAAATAACTATATGAGAGATGCAATATGAGACATTCACATGGTTACAGGAAGTTAAACAGAACGCATGAACACAGGTCAGCTATGTTTGCTAACATGGCTTGTAGCTTAATTGAGCACGAGCAAATTAAAACAACTCTTCCCAAAGCAAAAGAACTGAAGCCGATTGTAGAAAAGTTAATAACCCTCGCGAAGAAAGGCAATTTGCATTCTAGAAGAATTTTAATCTCAAGGATCAAGCAGCAAGATGCTGTAAGAAAATTGTTTGATGTTCTAGCATCACGTTATAAAGACAGACACGGAGGTTGTGTAAGAGTTCTAAAAGCTGGTCAAAGATATGGGGACATGGCGGATATGGCTATAATTGAACTTGTCGATCGGGACGAAAACGCAAAAGGTGCGGGTGACCGAAAACGTGTAGAAGAGCAGGAAAGTGCCGTAGCCTCCGAAAATAAAGAGTAATTAATTGCTTATTGATGGCTGATAGCCGAGACATAATTGTTGAAGAAGATGGAATAGACTGCAGGCTGAGTACCTGGATTAAAAGGAATGATAGGCGGCTAACCTTCAACTCAGTGAATACACTCTGTAGAAAAGGTTTGATTAAAGTTAACGGCATTAAGGCACAGGCGTCCTACAGACTTGTAATGGGTGACGTAATTACGATACCATTATTAGGTATCACTGGCGATGTATCAACCCCAAAAATTGATCCTAAGTTGGCTAAGCTGATACTTGATGCAATAATTTTAAAAGATAATCATCTTATTGCTTTAAACAAACCAGAGGGTTTAGCCTCACAAGGAGGTAGTAGTCAGGGAACGCGGCATGTAGATGCATATAAATCTAAACTACAATTTGGTGCAAAGGATCCACCAAGATTAATTCATAGGCTTGATAAGGAAACTTCTGGTATTTTATTGCTAGCTAGAGACGTTAAGACCGCTAGCGCTTTTGCAACTCTATTCAGGGACAAACAGGTTGAGAAGATATATTGGGCACTTGTTGAAGGCGTGCCAAAAAAAGAAAAAGGTATATTGGAAAGCTATATCGGAAACGTAGATATCTGGAAGCCGAGTATTAATCAGGGACTTATAGAGAAAAAAAAAAATAGGTGGAATAATGCTAATAAAAAAAAAGCAGTCACTTTCTATAAAGTGATAGAAAAAATAGGGTCAAAATATGCGTGGCTAGAATTAAAGCCTGCTACTGGCCGTACTCATCAGTTGAGAATTCATTGTGCTGAGTTAGGAAATCCTATCATAGGAGATAGAAAATACAAAAGCAGTGAAGATGAGAATTCTCAAGACTTTCCATATAGCTTCAAAAAGCTCTTTCTACATGCAAGGAGCGTTACTTTCGTGCATCCAACATCAAAAAAGACAACAAAAATTGAGGCATCTTTGCCTAAGCATATGGCTTTAGTTTGGAAGCATTTTGGTTGGAGAATTTGATCAGCAATTAAAGGTTTAGAACTAAACACCTATGATAATTAGTAAAGATAAATATTGGAAAACAGTCAGAAAAGAGGAGCAAGGTAAAAACTTGTTCCTTATTTACTTAGATGAGGTATGCCTCAAGTCAGATAAAGGCCGTAAATTAGTGCTGTCTGAACAATTAGCTAACGAGGTGGTAAGGGAGTGGAGCGCAGTTGGAAAACTTAACGCTATTAAAAATAGTTTCTTTACGAAATTCTGCTTTTCAGCGACTGATATTACAAAAAATGAGAGGAAAGCTATTTTTGGTAGTTTGGTGGAATATGCCAACTGTGATCCTATTTGTTATATCGCATGTGAACCAACAAAATTACATTTGAAGCAAAAAAATCTTTATAGTCCTTTGATAGACTGGGCTGAAAAATTTTTCTCAATAAAATTGAATATAGGAACAGGACTTCTTTATATCGAGCAGCCACCCTTAAACGCTAATGTAATTAAAAATTACTTAGAAGAGCTTGATAATTTTCATTTAACTGCAATTCATGAGCTGACTAAAAGCCTTGGTTCTCTTTTTACCAGTCTAGCGCTTTATAAAAATGTAGTAAGTTCAGAGCTTGCTTGGGAAGTTGCTAATGTTGAAGATAACTTTAGAATTGAAGTCTGGGGTGAAGTTGAAGAAGAAAAGCAGAAAAAAAATGTAGATTTTGATCATTTCAAAGATCTAACAAAAATACTTCAAATGATCTAATTCGTTGGCTTTGAGAATCATAGTTGATTGAAGAATCAGTGTTTAAGAAGAATTGTCTAAAAAAAGAAGATAAAATGCCCTTTAATATACTGATTTTAATGACTTTTTTCTATATGAATAATTAAAAGTGGAAAAAAACGTGAGAATGTTTAAAATTACGGTCTTTGAAGTGTGTATGAGTGTTTTTATTTACACGCAAAAGTTTCGAAACTCAAATTAGGTTAAAGAAGGAAAAAATATGAAGAAACTATTTTTGGGAGTGCTAACAGCGTTGGCTTTGGCTGCTGGTGGCACTTTTGCTGGAACATTAGATGATGTGAAGGCACGCGGAAATTTATTATGCGGTGTATCCACGGGTGCACCTGGTTTTGCTACTGTCGATGATAGCGGAAAAGATGTTGGATTTGACGTGGACTATTGTCGAGCTTTAGCAGCTGCGATTTTTGGTGATCCAATGGCAGTGAAATTTGTCGGTTTGACCTCTGCAGTAAGATTTACAGCATTGGCAGCAGGAGAAGTTGACATACTTGCTAGAAACACAACATGGACATATAGCAGAGATACCGACCTGAAGCAGACATTTTTAGGTGTGAACTATTATGATGGTCAAGGCTTTATGGTTAAGAAGGAATTAGGTGTTAAGTCTACAACAGAATTAGACGGTGCGACCGTATGTATTCAAGTTGGAACAACAACAGAACTTAATCTTGCCGACTACTTCAAGGAAAATGGTATGAGCTACGAGCCTGTGCCAACTGCTGATAACGCTGAATCTCAACAGCAGTACCTTGCTGGAGCGTGTGACACATACACAACTGATGCCTCCGCATTACACGGTACACGAGTAAACCTTGAAAATCCTGATGATCACCTCGTTCTGCCGGAAATCATTTCAAAAGAGCCACTTGGACCTCTTGTGAGACACGGTGACGATAATTGGGCTGACATAGGACGTTGGGTACTAAATGCGTTAGTTATCGCTGAAGAAAAAGGAATAACAAAGGCTAATATCGATAGTTGGAAAGACACTAAAGATGCCGAGATCCATAGACTTCTTGGAACCGGTGACGATGATATTCTAGCTATGGTAGGACTTCCTAAGAACGCTATGTACAATGCAATTAAAGCCGGTGGAAACTATGGCGAAATCTTTGAAAATAATCTAGGTGCTACAAGTGGCATTAACATCGAAAGAGGTGTGAATGCGTCTTGGACTAAGGGTGGTATTCTTTATTCACCTCCATTTAGATGATTTGAAAACTATTTAAAAAGGGGGCGTCTTGAACGCCCCTTTTTCGTTTACGAAAATAAGTGAACTTTTACTGAACCTACATGTTGCAGGTTTTATTGATTTATATTACCTCTGTAGATAAAATTTTATAAACTATAGTCAGATGTAAATTATGGAACGAAAATGAGCTCACCAACTCTTCCACCATCAAAAAGCTTTACATTTAGTATGTTGCTAAGCGACACACGTTATAGAGGAATGTCGCTACAAGTAATAACGTTTATAATATTTATGGCTGTATTTTTCTGGCTAGTCGATAATACTATTAAAAACTTAGCCTTGCTTGATAAGGATGTGAGCTTTAATTTTCTATGGCTAAGAGCCGGATACGACATTAACCAACGACTAATACCTTACACTAGCGATAGTACACACGGAATGGCAGCTTTAGTTGGCATTCTTAATACTCTACTGGTTGCATTTGTAGGGTGCATAATTGCTACAGTTCTCGGGCTTTTTGTCGGTATTCTACGCCTTTCAAAAAATTGGATTGTGGCAAAGCTTATGTCTGCTTACATAGAAGGTTTCAGAAATGTCCCAG
>CACELY010000011.1 GCA_902560505.1 uncultured Alphaproteobacteria bacterium | reverse complement strand
TTTTAAAGGAATTTCTTTCGCTACTCGTCCATTATTTTTGATTGTATTAAAAAAAGAATAATAAATAGGGGAAAAAAGTAATATTTCATCGCCCGGTTTCGAGAACGCTCTCAAGCCCATGCCAATTCCGGAGTTGACTCCGTGCACTATCGAACACCATTCTTCAGAAATATCCCAATCATGCCTATTTTTCATCCAGGTCTTTAATGAGTCGATGAAAGACTTTTTGTTGCCATAGTATCCAAAAACGCCGTGCGATACTTCTTTTTCAAGTGCTTTGATGACAGACTTTGGAGGATTAAAATCCATGTCAGCAACCCACATGGATATGCACGTGTCTTTACTCGCTCCGTATAAACTTTTTAACCCGTCAAACTTTGACAGGTTCGCGTGTCTATTATCTATATATTTGTCAAAATTAACTATCATTTGGCCGATGGGTCATGTATAAGAATTTATTTAAATATAGTCCAGTACTAATACTCGCTTTAAATTCAAAATGGCAATTAAAAAAATATTACGTTACCCAAACCCTCTATTGCTTCGAGAAAGTACTAAAATAGAAAAATTTGATGAAAGCCTAGTAAGCCTTTCTAGAGATTTAATCGATACTATGTATGATGCGGACGGTGTAGGGTTGGCTGCTCCGCAAATAGGTATTAATAAAAGAATCTTTGTAATGGATTGCTCTCGAGAAGATGAGGGAAAAGATTGTAGAATTGTGATTAACCCACAGATAGAGTATCAATCTGAGGAGATGAGCTCATATAAGGAGGGATGCTTGTCTATCCCTGGAGTCACAGAGGAAATATCAAGGCCAAAAGTTATTAAGGTGTTATATCAAAATATTAATGGGGTTTTGGAAAGAAATACATATGATGACCTTTGGTCAACTTGTTTTCAGCATGAATTAGATCATTTAAATGGGAAGCTCTTTATAGATCATCTTCGTCCCATGAAAAAAATCCTGGTGAAGAATAAAATGAAAAAATCTTTCAAAAAAGAAAAAAAGGAATAGAAAATGAAGATTGTATTCATGGGATCGTCGACATTTGCAATTCCATCTCTTCGGATTTTAAAACAACCGCAATATGATGTGAAAGCGGTATATAGCCAACCCCCACGAAAAGCAGGTCGGGGCAAGCGGTATAAGGAGGTTCCACTAGCAGAGTTTGCCTTCTCTCAAGGTTTAAAGGTAGAGCAACCACAGACATTTAATGACCCAGATGTATTAGCTGTCTTAGAGAGTTACAATCCTGATTTTCTTGTAGTGGTAGCATATGGACTTATTCTACCTAGGAAAGTATTAGAAATTCCAAAAGAATTTTCAATAAATGTCCATGGCTCTTTTCTGCCTTTTTGGAGAGGAGCAGCCCCAATAAATCATGCGATTTTTAATAAAGATCCCTATACTGGAGTAACCATAATCAAAATGAGCGAAGAGCTAGATGCCGGGCCTATATTGCGTCAAGAGAAAGTGATACTTGATCATACGGAAACCTTTGGGTCGTTGCATCGAGTTTTGAGCGAACTCGGGGCGAAAAATCTGTTGAAGACGCTTAATAACATTAATGGAAATGAGGAAATATTACAAAATGAAAAGTTTGTTAGTTATGCCCCCAAGATTAAAAAATTGGATGCAAAGTTAGACTTTAATAGCCAGGCCTCTGCCTTAGAGGCTAGAATTAGGGGCTTAGCGCCTAAACCAGGCGCTTGGTTTGAATATAAAAAAGAGCGCTTTAAGGTATTTAGTGCTGAAGTAGTGGAAGGTAACGGAAAAGCTGGCTCAATTATTAATGAAAATTTGACTATAGCATGTGGGAAGAATGCATTGAATATTCTTGAAATTCAGAGGCAAGGCAAAGACGTTATGAGTGTGAGTGACTTGCTTAGAGGCTTTAAATTCAAAAAAGGTGATAACGTTAACCAATCAACTCATTAAATGCTTCTTCACGCCCTCTTACAGCGAGTGAGTCAGCTTTCTCATTTCCGAGTACTCCGGCGTGACCCTTTACCCATACCCACTCAACATTTTGATTTTTTGTCAAATTGAAAAGTTCTTCCCATAATAAACGATTAGCAACTGGTTTTTTAGAAGCTGTACGCCAATTATTTTTTAGCCATCCAAAAATCCATTTTGTGATCCCATCTATAACATATTTACTGTCGGTGAAAATGGTAATTTCGACGTTTTTTCTTTTTAAGCTTTCTAGAGCTTGTATAGCAGCTGTTAGTTCCATTATTTGATTAGTTGTTTCTTTGTTTTTTCCATAAAGGACCTCTTCTTTTACGATTTCACCTAAATTATTTTCAGCTACTAAATAAACACCCCATCCTCCAGGACCTGGGTTTCCGCTACATGCCCCATCAGTGTAAGCTTTTATTCTCATCTTTAAATTCGGAAACCCATGAAAATTAGCAAAAATACCACTATAGTTGTCATTGGCAATCGAAAGTTAAGCCACCATTCGGGTAAATTTTGAAACTTATATAATTTTCTTTCAATTTCTAAAACTATGAGAAACCCCAAAGCAATTACGAAGCTTTGCATGAAAGGTACAGCAACTGATAAAAGTGCTAGTAAGACTGGCACAATACTAAACCAAAGTAAAAATACTCTTTTCCTATCAAGTGATGAGACGTAGAACACACAACCACTCATAAAAGAAAGAATAAACCCACTATAAATTATTGCAATCCTAATCAACTCATCTTTCAAGCTTTCGCGCAGACCGATATTAAAGGTCGAAGCCAGTCCCATCAATATCGGAATGAGTCCGAGCAAACTTGTGAGCACTACACTTTTTGGTACTTTATGAAACATTTTACCTCAATGCGAGTGGGACTTTAAACTCAATAGTCTCTTTTTTCTTAGTATCATAAACTAAACTAGTATCAAACTTTTCTTGAATGCTACTTATAACCTCTTTAACTAGAAAATCTGGCGCTGAGGCTCCTGAGGTAATCCCTATGGAATTGGCTGCTTCAACTTTTACCCAGTCAATTTTTTTATAATCCTCAATTAAGTATGACTTTGTACATCCACTGTTTTTTGCTACATCAACCAATCTCTGAGAATTAGATGAGTTCTCTGACCCTACAACCAACATTAAGTCGACGTGTTTTACAAGTCGCTTGACTTCCTCTTGTCTATTAGTAGTGGCATAGCAGATGTCTTCTTTCTTTGGGTTTTCTATTGATGGAAACTTTTTGTTTAAAGCTAGAGCTATCTCTTTCGTATCATCTACAGATAGAGTTGTTTGAGTAACATAAGCTAACTTTGGGTATTCATATGGGTCTATTTTCTCAACGTCTGCTGTATTTTCAACCAACAAAACCTCTCCCTCCGGCAGTTGACCCATAGTACCAATTGTTTCAGGATGTCCACGATGCCCAATCATTATTATTTTATAACCTTTGTCGTAATATCTTTTGATTTCATTGTGAACTTTCGTTACCAAAGGACAAGTAGCATCTACGAATAGCATTTGCCTTTCTTCTGCCTCTTCAGGAACCGTTTTCGGCACACCATGAGCAGAAAATATTACAGGTCGATCTACAGGGCACTCCTTCAACTCCTCAACGAACACAGCCCCCTTCTTTTTTAGGTCGTGAACAACATGTTTGTTATGGACTATTTCATGCCTCACATAAATGGGTGATCCCCATTTTTTTAATGCTAGCTCTACCATCTCTATCGCTCTGTCAACACCGGCACAAAAACCCCTTGGATTAGCCAAGTGTATCTTCTTCACAGCTGAAGTTTTGAGCGCAGTCGTCATGAGTAAAGCGTATACTTTTTTTTATAAAAAAACTATCTTTTTAAAAAGCGAGAGAAAATGAATAATTATATTGTTGTGTTGGGGTCTAATTTATCTAGTGAATTTGGCAATAGTGCCGAAACACTTAAAAAATGTGTGGATGAAATAAGATCTAACCCGAGTATTGTTTCTTTATTAGAGAGCAATTGGTATATTTCTGCGAGCTTTCTGAATAAGAGAGATCCTAGATATGTCAATGTCGGGATCAGGTTTAGCACAAAACTTAAACCAATAAAGTTATTGAACTTTACTTCTGGTTTAGAGAATAAATATGGAAGAAAGCGCCAAGAACGGTGGGGACCTAGGACATGTGATATTGATATTTTACTATGCGATCAAAAAATTTTACCCAGCAAGTTGTATTTTAACAAATGGCTGAATTTGAACTTATCAGATCAAATAAGGCTGGTGCCAAATGAATTAATTTTACCTCACCCAAGATTGCAAGAGAGGACATTTTTTTTAAAGCCCTTAAATGATCTTCAGCCTGAATGGATACATCCATTTTTAAAGGTAAAAGCAAAGGAAATGCTTGACAGTCTTCCACCCTATGAACTAGAGAGTATACAGGAATTAAAACTCTAAGAACTAAAAAGGAATTCTTATGGCACGCGTTACTGTAGAAGATTGTATAGATAAGGTTTCAAACAGATTTGAACTAGTTTTACTTGCCGCGCATAGAGCAAGAATGATTTCTGGAGGCATTGAACCTAGCCTGGATCGAGATAACGATAAAAACCCGGTTCTTGCACTTAGAGAAATAGCGGTAGAAACAATAACTTTCGATGAGTTAATGGAGTCTACTATTGAGAGTCACCAACGGCAAATAGAGGTTGATGAGCCAGATGATGAGGATTTGTCACTACTAACTCGTGAAGGTCAAAGGGGTAAAGACGATAATGCTGATGATACGGCGAATGAAGATTTGCTAAGAGCTCTTATGGATGCTCAAACATCAGAGGACAAATAGAGTATTTATTTACCTTAACAATAGGTGAAAGACTTGTTATCTGCTGATGATCTTATTTATGCTATAAAGGAATATAATCCTAGGACGAACACCGATTTAATTGAAAAAGCATATCACTTTGGACTAAATGCTCATGCGGGGCAAGTGAGAAAGTCTGGTGAGCCCTTTTTTTCACACCCAGTTCAGGTAGCTAAAATACTTTCCGAGCTAAAACTAGATGACGCTTCGATTGTAACTGCTTTGTTGCATGACACTATAGAAGACACAAATAGGTCATTTAGAGAAGTATCTGATTTATTTGGAAGCGAAATTGCGAATCTTGTCGATGGTGTGACTAAGCTTTCAAACCTTGAAGTTGCTTCATTGGAGAGAAAGCAAGCCGAGAACTTTAGAAAATTGATTGTTGCTATAAGCAAAGATCTAAGAGTTCTTTTAGTTAAGCTCGCAGACAGATTACATAATATGAGGACCATTAGAGCAGTAAATAATGATAGGCAATTAGTAAAGGCTAACGAGACTATGGATATATATGCTCCTTTAGCCGGTAGAATGGGAATTCAGTCAATTAGAGACGAGTTAGAAGATCTAAGTTTTCGAATATTGAATCCAGAGGGAAGGAATTCAATAATCAGACGATTTCTTAAGCTTAAAAAAGAAAGTGATGACCTTATTCCAAAAATCATAAATGATATTGAAAATCAACTGGCTTCAGTTGGCGTCAAAGCGATAGTTTCAGGCCGAGAAAAAAAACCTTATTCTATTTGGCGAAAAATTCAGGATAAGCAACAAGCTTTTTATAAACTGTCCGACATTTTTGGATTTAGAATAATTACAATTAATGAAAAGGATGTTTATACCGCCTTGGGTGCGGTACATAGCCGTTGGTCCGCTGTGCCGGGACGATTTAAAGATTATATTAGCCAACCCAAATCCAATGGTTACCGATCCATCCACACAACTGTTTCAGGCCGAGATGGGAAAAGGGTGGAGGTCCAAATTAGAACTAAAGAGATGCATGATGTAGCTGAAACGGGCGTTGCAGCACATTGGTCTTATAGAAATGGTGAGAGATTTGAAAACCCATTTGCTGTTGATCCTTCAGGCTGGTTTAGGAGAATATCTGAAGAATTTATTTGGGTGGAAAATTCTGATGATTTTATAGAACAAATGAAATTAGAAATGTTTCAAGACAAGGTATTTTGCTTTACTCCGAAAGGAGAAGTGGTCAAATTACCCAGAGGTGCAACCCCTCTAGATTTTGCATATACTATCCATACTTCCATAGGAGATAATTGTGTAGGCTCTGAGGTAGATGGCATAAAAGTTCCATTGTGGACTAGGTTAAGGAACGGGCAGTCCGTTAAAATTGTTACTGCGAGTGGTCAAAAACCTATTGCAAGTTGGGAAGAAATGGTTGTAACCGGCCGCGCTAAAGCTGCAATAAGAAAAAGTATAAGAGAAGAAAGAAGAGGTGAAAACATCAAACTAGGAAAAGAAATTGCGAGGGTATCTTTAGAAAGAATAGGAAAAAAACTTACAGATAATGCAATTAAAATTGCCGCTGAAAAATTTGGATTAAAGGATGAGGATAGTGTTTTGGCAGCATTGGGCTCAGTCCAATTTACGGGTTTCGATTTAGTTAATAGCCTTTACCCAGAATTAATAAACACAAAAAGTGCACCTCTTCCACCTGACCAAGACTCAATTAACTTTATCGGTTTGTCGCCTGATAGTAATGGAAGTCCAGCGTCCTGTTGTCTTCCTATCCCCGGAGATCCAATAGTGGGAATTGCTCAAAAAAAGAGAGGAGTAGTTGTGCATGCTATTGACTGTGCACTATTAGCTGCCTTTGAGTCCAAACCTAATCTTTGGTTAGAGGTAAGGTGGCCTTCAGCTACAAATAAGCCCGTTCACTCAACTAGTATTGAAGTAACTATGGTTAATAGTGTGGGTGTTTTGGGAAGGATTTGTTCTTTAATCGGTGAACAGGGTGCTAATATTTCCGATTTAACCTTTGTAATGCGGAAACCTGATTTTTACAAAACAGTATTCGAACTAACTGTTAGAGACTTAAAGCATTTACACAACATAATCACATCTATACAGGTTGACATGGATGTTTCCGAGGCGTCTAGATATAGAACGAACAATATTAACGGTAAATAAATAACATAAAGAGAGACGACTTGTTTAAAAGAAGAGAAAGAAGATCGATATTTAGGTTTTTTTATGAAGTAATTTTTTCCTTAAAAGGAATTTCGAGAGCAATAGAATATGTTGGGATAAGATTAAAGAGAATACCTGACACACCCCACAAAATATCTTTGGGTATGAGTTGTGGAATATTCGCATCGTTTACACCGCTTTTTGGTCTTCATTTTCTCATTGCCGGATTATTAAGTTATTTGTTGCGAGCGAACGTATTAGCATCCTTGATAGGAACTTTCGTTGGAAATCCAATAACCTTTCCAATAATCACAGTATTTAATCTACAGCTTGGAGAGTGGATTTTAGGTAGTGGTGAATATTCGAGTGATGATGGTGGGAAGATTTTTGAAGGCTTTTTAGACTTTATTTTTTTGATATACAAAAGCTTTTTTACTGAGGGATCAATAGGGGAAAATAATGTGCCAAGAGTGAATGAATTTTTGAACGGGATTTTTATACCATATTCATTAGGTGGATTAATTTTAGGAATTTCTCTATCAGTCGTATCTTATTTCTTGCTAAGACCTCTGGTTGCAACATATCAAAAAAAGAGAAGTGCTCTCAAGGCAAAAAAGTTTAAGAAAAAACTGATGAGGAAAAGATATGGGACAAAATGAAATTAGACTAGGTGTAAACATTGACCATGTTGCTACTGTAAGGAATGCAAGGGGTACAAGCTACCCTGACCCACTTCTGGCAGCAAGAATTGTAAAAGAAGCGGGAGGAGATGGGATTACAGCACATTTGAGAGAAGATCGAAGGCATATAGTTGATCAAGACATAAGTCGGCTTAAACAACAAAACATTCTACCCCTTAACCTTGAAATGGCCGCTACTGATGAGATGCAAAGGATTGCTTTGGATGTATTACCAAATGCTGTTTGTCTGGTTCCTGAAAAAAGAGAAGAACGAACAACTGAGGGTGGTTTAGATGTTTTTAAGAAAATTTCCAGTTTGAGTTCCTTCATAGAGCCTATCAAACAAAAAGAAATTAGAGTCTCTTTATTTATCGAACCAAGTGAGAAACAAATTGATGCTGCAAAAAGTATTGGTGCCGACATTATTGAACTCCACACTGGGTACTTTTGTGACCTTTATGAAAAGAACGATAAAAACTATATTGAAGTTATCAAAACAATAGAAAAAGCAGCAAAATATGCCTTCAAATTAGGATTGGAAGTTCATGCAGGGCATGGACTGACAACTAGGTCCGTTGGCTATATTAGTAAAATTCGTGAAATAAAAGAACTTAACATAGGGCATGCAATAATTAGTGATAGTATTTTTATGGGACTTGGGGGTGCTATTGAGATAATGAAAAAAAAAATAAAAGAAGCAAGATTATATGGGGCGTAAGAGTGATTTTAGGTATTGGAACCGATATTGTAAATATTGAAAGGGTTAGAAAAGTACTCGATCGCTTTGGAGATCGCTTTGAGAAACGGGTTTTTTCTAAGCTAGAAATCCAAAGATCAAGAAGAAAATATGATCCTTCATCTTCCTATGCAAAAAGATGGGCAGCTAAAGAAGCCTGTTCTAAGGCCCTAGGGATAGGCTTGAGAATGGGTATATCATGGAAAGAGATGCATATAGTAAATCTTAAGTCTGGGAAACCAGAACTCATAATTGAAGGAAAAGCTAAAGACTTTCTCAAACATATGACCCCAGTTGGTTATAGCTCAAAAATAAACGTGAGTTTGACCGATGATTACCCATGGGCAAAGGCCATCGTGATTATTGAAGGAATTTCTTAGATCAATATTTGTAGAATTGCACTGCGTAACTAAATTGGATATAAAAAGCTATGCAGGAAAAAAATATAAGAAATAAAAAAGGTTCAATTTATGAACTAATAAGTACTTTGATAATTGCACTTGTTCTAGCTGGTATAATTCGAACAATATTTTTTCAGCCATTTTGGATTCCAACTGGGTCGATGAAGCCTAATCTACTTGTTGGTGATTTTTTATTTGTTAATAAGTTTTCATATGGTTTCTCGCGTTATTCTTGCCCATTTTCGATCTGTCCAATAAGTGATAGAATATTTTTTTCCGAACCCAAAAGAGGGGATGTTGTGGTGTTTAGGCACCCGAAAAGTGGTAAGGACTACATAAAAAGAGTTATTGGTCTCCCAGGAGATAAAGTTAGATTAATAAAAGGCAAGTTGTTCATAAATGAGTCTATGTTAATTAGAGAGGAATTGTCTAATTTTGTAGAAAAAAAGATAGAGCAAGGGTCAATGAAGACAGTTCCACAATGTGTGAATGAACCCGTTCCCTTTGGAAACGAGAATTGCTTTAAATACCAAAGCCTAGAGAAACTGGATAATGGTAAGAGCTATAAAATCCTAGACTTGGGACAAAACATCGGAGATGATACCCAAGATTTTATAATTGGAGATGGTGAATATTTTTTTCTTGGAGATAATAGAGATAACTCCTTGGATAGCAGATTTGATAGACAATTCGGTGGGGTAGGCTTGGTTTCTAAAGAATATCTCATTGGTAAAGCGTCTCTGATCTTATTCTCTTCCAGAGGTAAGTCTATATTTTACTTTTGGACGTGGAGAAAAGATCGCTTCTTTAAGGTCATTAGGTGAAAATCAATCATCATCAGAAAGAAATTTGTAGGCTAATAAACTATCAGTTTAAGAATAATAGACTTTTGGAGGAAGCACTCACCCACTCCTCTGCTAGAAAGTCAAGAAGAGCTAACAACGAAAGGTTGGAGTTCTTAGGGGATAGGGTTCTCGGTTTGATTATAGCAGAAGAGTTGCTGAGGCTAAACCCTACTTCTACTGAAGGCAAAATTGCAACTTACTACAACTATCTTGTTAAGAAGGAAACTTGTGCTCTAATTGCAAAAGAGATTGGACTAGAAAATTTATTGACTTTAGGTAAATCTGTAAAGCGGACTAGCAATCGTCAAAAAGACAAGATATTAGGAAATGCCGTGGAAGCCTTGATAGCCGCTATTTTCTTAGATTCAGGCTTTAAGACCTCTAAGGAGATAGTTCTTAGGGTTTGGAGAAAGCAGATTGATATTGTTAGAGATATAGAGGCACATGCGAAAACTGCATTACAGGAATTATTACAATCTGCGGGGCAAGAACCACCGATATATAGACAAATATCTAGAACTGGACCAGATCATGACCCTGATTTTTGTGTTGAAGTCCTGTTGAAGTCAGGCTTAAAGGCCGTTGGTAGCGGCTCGACCAAAAGAATGGCAGAAACAAAAGCAGCTGAACTAATTTTAAAAAAGATTAGCGATATTAATGAGTGATCCTCAAAAAAAACTACTGAAAGCACTAATTGTTGGAAAACCTAATGTTGGAAAAAGTACTTTGTTGAACTCTCTAGTTGGAGAAAAAGTCTCTATTGTGTCACGGAAAGCGCAGACTACCCAGAGGAACACCACTGGAGTTATAACAAAAGATAATAGCCAACTGATATTTTTTGATACTCCTGGATTGAATAAGATAGAAAAAAATATTCGAATTTCCGAAACTTTTAAAACGGTTGCCGAAAATGTGGATGTGCTTATTTACATGGTTGATAATACGAAAAAAAGCCAATCTATAGATGATCAGTTTAGAAACTGGCTGAATAACAATGAGAATAAATTTAGAAAAAAGATTTTAATAATAAATAAGGTTGACTGCATTGAGAAGGTAAATCTTTTTGAGATTACTCAGAAAATAAATGGTGTTATCAATTTTGATGAAACGTTCTTTATTTCACTGAGTAAAAAGTCGGGTATGGAAAGATTTTTGAACTGGGTAGAAAAACAGGCATATTCTAACGAATGGCTGTTTCAGCAGACCTATAAAAGTAATATAAGTAAAAAAAATTTTCTATCGGAGCTAACAAGAGAGAAGGTCTTTGAGTATATTCATGAAGAAATACCATATAATTTGGAAATAAAGACCGATTATATTGAACCTAGTTCAAATAATTCACTGAAAGTATACCAAACTGTTTGGCTTAATAAAAAAAGCTATAAGCCTATAATCTTAGGGAAAGAAGGTAAGTCAATAAAAATGATATCTATGCAAGCAAGACTAGATATGCAGAAATTCTTGAAAAGTAAGGTACACCTTTTTATTCGACTGAAGGTAAAAAATCAGGTTAAGAGTTAAATGAATTTAAAAGCCAAGGTGATTGTGGACACAATTCGATGGAGTCTGGAACGAAAGGGAATTCCGGTCTATATTGAGCGTAAAGGTGATAGTGACGCTGGTGCAATTTTTGTAAAACACGACAAAGGTAAGGGCCTAATTGATGTCTATCATAGGGTTAATGACTATAACGAGGGGAAAAAAATTAAATTTCTTAGTACTCTTTCAGAATCAAGTATAAAGGAGTTTTTCAAGTTACAGATCGATACTGACGCTGACCTATGGCTTATTGAGGTGGTATCAAAAGACTTTGACTTACACGACCTTTTTTTGAAGCAAGGATTGTAACAAATGCGATGGCAGGGTGAAGGACTTCTTTTGGACGCGAGGAGGTATGGTGAGACTTCAGCTCTAATAAATGTATTTGCGGTTTCTTTGGGTCGCAGAGTGGGTTTGGTAAGAGGAGCATTTAGCAAAAAGAATAAATCTGTTATCCAGCCTGGAAATCAACTATTTTTAACTTGGAACTCAAGGATTGAAGAAAGCCTAGGTACGTTTAAGGTCGAATTGATAAAATCAAGATACCATACAATTTGCGAAGAGCGAATTGGGTTGGAAATTTTTAATTTGATTTGTGTTCTTTGCTCTACATTTTTACCAGAAAGACTTGATTTTGATGATCTATATTATCAAACAATTATGTTTATTGAAGGCAAACACAGAATCGAAGAAAAGTTAAGAAGGTATGTCGAATGGGAGTTGCAATTATTAGCAAGTCTTGGCTTTGGGCTTGATTTAGCTAAGTGTATTGTGAGTGGTTCAAAAAAAGACTTGAAGTTCGTATCCCCGAAGAGTGGTTGTGCTGTTTCAAGTAAATCAAGTGTTGGATGGGAAAAAAAATTGCTAGTACTCCCAGATTTTTTAGGAGACAGGAAGTCTGAAAAAATTTTATCTATAGCTGATTTAGAAAATGGTTTTAAACTAACAGAATATTTCATAAAAAAGAATCTAAATCCAGTAAAGGGATTCCGAACAGACCATTTTTTCAGATTAAGAAATAGGGTGTTGTCGCTCAATAAGCTTTAACTTAAGATGCGCTTTGCTATAACTTGGGCTTGAATTTCTGCAGCACCCTCAAAAATGTTGAGTATTCGTGCATCGCAAAGTACGCGGCTTATTTTATATTCGAGGGCAAAGCCATTTCCTCCATGGATTTGCAAGGAATTGTCGGCTGCTGTCCAAGCAACCCTGGCCGCCAACAACTTCGCCATTCCTGCTTCCAAATCACATCTTTTTCCATCATCTTTAGCTCTTGCTGAGAAATAAGTAAGTTGTTTAGCTATCATTATTTCGACAGCCATGTTTACCAATTTATCCCTAACCCGTGGAAATTTAATTATCTTTTGTCCAAATTGAGTTCTTTCATCAGCATACTTGAGGCCCAAGTCAAAGGCATTTTTAGCGACACCGATTGCTCTCGCTGCCGTTTGAATACGAGCGCTCTCGAATGTTTCCATCAATTGTGTAAACCCTTTCCCTTCTTCTTCTCCAAGTAAGTTCTTTTTATCTACCCTAAAATCATCAAAACTTACTTCATACTCCTTCATTCCTCTGTAACCTAAAACTTCGATCTCTCCACCCTTTATCCCCTGATCAGGAAAATCATCATTATCTTCTCCAGGTGATTTTGGTGCCAGAAACATCGACAAGCCTTTATAGCCACCTTTGTCCCTGTCCGAACGAGCTAATAAAGTCATTAGGTTGGCTCTAGATGCGTGCGTTATCCACGTTTTGTTTCCTGTAATACTGTATTCTTCCCCGTCCAAAGTAGCACGTGTTTGTAAATTACCTAGATCTGATCCAGTATTTGGTTCTGTGAAAACAGCTGTAGGCATAATTTCACCAGATGATATTTTTGGTAACCAATGCTCTTTTTGCTCTTTGGAACCACCGCAAAGGATCAGTTCAGATGCGATATCGGTCCTAGTAGCCAGGCTTCCGACGCCAATGTAACCTCTTGAAAGTTCCTCAGAAACAACACACATTGTAGTTTTGTCAAGACCGGTACCTCCAAACTCTTCTGGAATGGTTAAACCAAATACACCCAAGTCAGCGAGTTCTTCAATTATACTTAAAGGTATAAGCTCGTCTTTAAGATGCCACTCATGTGCAAATGGTTCTATTTTTTCTTTAGCAAACTTAAAAAATTCCTGTCTGATCATTGTTTGATCTTCATTTAAACCATCATTACCAATAAAGGAAGTGCCTTCATTTTTAATAATGAGTTCAATTAGTTGTGATCTAAGATAATCGACATCAATTTCATCTCTAAAGAATAAAATATCTTCACAATTTAATTTCTCAAGCGCCACTTTTTTGTAATCAAGGTCAACAGGCCTAATAATTTCGTTTTGAGACATCATTATACCACCAAAAAGCTGGTTTAAATATTCGTTAAAGCTCAAAATTAATATTGTTCGTTCCGCTTTTTTAAAGTTTTGGCTCTTATAGAGTTCATTAGCCCAAATGGACATTTGCTTCAGGGCTTCAACGTATGTTGCTACCCATGCGAGCCCATGTAGTTTGCTTTGATACTTGTTATCATCTTTTGAGTTACTAAGACTGTTTTTGACTACAACCTTTAAATCGTCTACGTAAATGTCTAATTTTTTAGCGACTATTAATGATTTTTTGATAATCTCTCCATCATCGATCACAAAGTCATTCTTCATTTTATCATCAACTGGCGTGGATATATTCACTGTGATTTCTCCTGAGACACTTTAATGTTATATGTTAGTCTTGGCCATAATTTCAAATAAAATTTATATAAAAATTTTGCCATTATTATCACTATCTGTAATTTCCATTTTTTCTAGACATATATTATTTCCTTCAACTATCCTTAACGCCGTTACAAATAGAACCATAGAGTCCAAAACATCATCTATCTTTATTGAGGAATTATTATCTAACTTCAAGTTAACTGATAAAGGATCTAAACCTACTCTTTTTAAGAGATCTAATCTTTCAAAAATTCCCAATACTGACTTTTTTTTTCCCTTTAAAGTTTCTTGTTTTAGCATTTTGAAACTGCACTCGGGATGTCCCTCGTAAACATTGTTAGATAACTTACAAATTTGTTGTACCTCGCTAATTTTACTTTTTAAGTGCCACGATTGCTTTGATAAACCCTTTCCCGTTATTTTCTTGCTAAGCTCATTTGCTTCTTGATAAGTATTGCACTTAAGAACTCTCTTTAAAGGCGGAATAAATATCGAGGATTGGAATGCTTTCCCTAGATATTTCTTTGCCAAAACGTCACATGTTCTCAAATAGTTTTTTTTATTTAACTCTATTGGCATATCTATCACTACTATACTTTCAGGGTAGTCTGACAAAAGTTTATAGAGGTCTTCAGAAAATTTTATGCTAGATAAACATTTGTCTCTATAGTTTCCTATTGATGCAATCCAGCCAGAAGAGGTGCCGTCTACTCCAATAAGGTCCATAGTGTTAGTCATTTTTTAAGCGATTGTAAACGCTATCTATCTTTTTATTAATGGAAGAAAACTGTTGAAAGTTATTCACAAACATTGATTTTAATTCACTCGCCGACCTATCATAATCACTCGTATTTGCCCAATTCTCCCTAGGGTTAAGTAAGTTTTTTGGAACACCATCTATTTCCATCGGCACACAAAAATTAAAAAACTGATCGTTCCGCGTCTGTAAGTTTTTTTTGTTGCTTAAAATAAACTTTAGAATCTTTCGAGTTAACTCTATTGATATTCTTTTCCCTTTTCCATAGCTGCCACCGCTCCATCCCGTATTTAGTAACCAACAGACAGGTTCTGTACTTTGGATCTTGCTCCATAAAAGTTTTCCGTATACCTCTGGTTTTTGAGGCATGAATGGTGCACCAAAACAAGTTGAGAAAGTGGGAACAGGTTCCTTGATTCCCTCTTCAGTTCCAGCAACTTTCGATGTGAAACCAGAGAGGAAATAGAAAACTGCCTCTGCTGCTGTAAGTTTAGCAACAGGAGGTAATACCCCGAAAGCATCGCATGTTAACAAAATTATATTTTTAGGAACTCCACCATGTCCAGATTTTGATGAATTCTTAATGTAAGAAATCGGGTAAGCACATCGCATGTTTTCTGTAATAGAAGCGTCTGAAAATTTAAGTGATCGATCGCTTGGATCGTAATTCATGTTTTCAATAACTGTAGAAAATTTTTCAGTGGTTGAAAAAATTTGTGGCTCGTCCTCATAACTTAGATTAATTGTTTTTGCGTAACACCCACCCTCAATATTGAATACTCCGGTGTCACTCCAACCATGTTCATCATCACCAATCAAAACTCTGTCTGGGTCTGCCGAAAGGGTTGTCTTCCCTGTTCCCGACAAACCAAAGAACAATGCTACGTCATTTTCGTTTGAGATATTGTGGTTTGCAGAGCAATGCATTGGCATTGTAGATCTCTCAGGAAGTAAAAAGTTTAAAAGCGTAAAAACGGACTTCTTGTTCTCACCTGCATACCCAGTACCACAAATCAGAACGAGCTTTTTTTCAAAACTTATAGCAATAGTTGTCTTTGACACACACCCATGCCTATCAGGACTAGAAAAAAAAGAAGGACAATTTAAAATTTTGAAGTCGGGCTTAAAATTACTGAGCGACTCCTCCGATGGAACTTTAAGTAAATGTCTTATAAATAAACTATGCCAAGCTAATTCTGTCGTAACTTCAATATTGAAAAATTCATTGGTGTCCAGCGAAGCCTGTAAATCTTGTGAGTAACACCTTTTTCCTTTTTGATGTTCTAACATATCCTTATGAAGTATATCAAAATGATCAGGTGTCATTGGCCGGTTGTTTTCCCACCAAATCTTTTCTTCTGTGTCTTTTTCTCTCACCACATGTTTGTCTTTAGGAGATCTCCCGGTCTTTTCCCCGGTAAACACGATTAAAGAACCGCCTTTCCCTAACTTGCCTTCGCTATTCTTAATGGCCTCTTCGACTAGGTCGATTTCATTTAGATTTTTGTACATGTTACTAATTTTACGATACTCCCGTTTTGTCTAATAGCATCACAAAGATCCGCCCCTGTTTGACTGTTACCTTACGTTACATTATTTTGTAAATCACAAATAAAGTAAAAAAACAATTAAAAATACATCGTCGTTAGGTACCGTTGTTTAATTTTTCTAAACTTGTCCGTTAGTGTAAAATAAAAATGAAATAGAAGGTGACTACCAGTGAACAAGCATGAATTAATTTTAGTTATAGGTCAGTCTGGTGCTGGAAGGACCACTGTTATTCATATATTAGACGATCAAGGGTTTGATACGCTCGACAATGTGCCTGTTCATTTGATACCTCAGGTAGCGTCTACAAACTTAGAAGACAAGCCATTAGCCATAGGTTTGGACTTGAGGTCGAAGAGTTTTTCTCTTCAGAAATTAATGAGAGAGATTAATAACTGGAAGACATTATCAAAATCTCGGGTGGTTATCTTATTCTTAGAGTGTAGTTTAGAAATCTTAATAAAAAGATTTAGTTTATCTAGAAGACCTCACCCTATTGCTGGTGAAAATAATCTTGAACTATCAATAAAGAAAGAGCTCAAATTAATTGCTCCTCTTAGGGAAAAAGCGGACATTGTTTTAGACACCAGTAATACCAGTCCCAATGAGCTAAGATTGAAATTGGGATCTATTTTTTCGGTAGCAAATAACAGAAATATACAAATTTTGGTACAATCTTTTTCTTTCAGTATAGGGTATCCAACAGGAATAGACATGATTTTTGACTGTAGGTTTTTGAAGAATCCAAATTGGGTGGAGGATTTGAAAAATCTGAATGGGACTGATGAGGCAGTAAAAAAATACTTAGATAAAGATGAGAGTTGGACAGTGTTTAAAAAAAATTTATTTCAGATGATCTCTATAGTTATACCCGCCTTCGAAAGAGAGGGTAAATCCTACCTATCTATAGGCCTTGGTTGTACTGGGGGTCAACATAGATCTGTGTTTGTTGCCGAGCAACTGTATAATTATCTTTTATCCAAGGATTGTGATGTCAAGATTTTACACACAATTTTGCAAAAGTGATTTTTCTTATAATCACTGATTGAAAATTTTGCTTCCCAAATCAGATCTTCTTTTCTATTTCTGGCACTGCTTTAAACAGATCATCAACCAGTCCAAAATCAGCAACCTGAAATATTGGAGCTTCTTCATCTTTGTTTATAGCTACAATTACTTTACTGTCTTTCATTCCCGCCAAGTGCTGTATCGCACCAGATATTCCAACTGCAACATATAAATCGGGTGCAACTACCTTACCAGTTTGTCCAACTTGCCAATCATTGGGAGCAAAGCCAGAGTCCACTGCTGCTCGGCTAGCACCCACGGCTGCTCCTAGTTTGTCAGCAAGACCCTCAATTATTTCAAAATTTTCTTTGCTTCCAACACCTCTTCCTCCAGACACAACCACTTTTGCTGAAGTTAGTTCAGGCCTATCACTTGTTTGCATTTTATTTTCTATGAAAGTAGTAAGCGAATTATTACTTTTACAGTCTATTTTTTTTATATTGGCACTACCTGTCGAGGGTACAGCGCTATAGTTGCTGGTTCTAACTGATATTAATTTTACTTTATCAACGGACTGTACTGTCTGTATTGCATTACCTGCATAAACTGGGCGTTCAAAAGTATCCTCTGAAATAACTTTAGATACATCTGATATGACCATCACATCCAACATCCCACCAATCCTCGGAAGCACGTTTTTCCCAAAAGAACTTGAAGGCGCAAATACGTGGGAATATGAGTTTATTATATCAAGCAAAGTCTCGCTATAGCTCTCAGCAAGGCTCTGAGCAAAAAACTCATCTTCTAAGACCAGTACATTTTCTACGTTCTCCATTTTCGCTATATTTGTTGATGCAACAGAGCACTGGTTAGAAGCACACAGGACATCCACTTTACCTAAAGTAGCAGCCGCTGATACAGCTTTGCTAGTTTGATCTTCCGCGAGCTCGCCGTTATTAATTTCTGCCAAAACCAATATTTTCATTAATCTATCCTCCGACGTTTTCTTGAATTTTTTCTACTAGCTGATCTATGTTTTCTAAGATCAACCCCGCTTCTCTACTATCTGGCTCTTTTGTTTTAATAACTTTGAGCCTTTGTGTTATCTCAACTCCTAGATCAGCTGGACTGATTTCCTCTAACGGCTTTCTTTTTGCCTTCATAATGTTTGGCAGACTAGCGTATCTAGGCTCATTTAACCTAAGATCAACTGATACAACTGCTGGTATTTTCGCTTCGATAGTCTGAAGTCCGCCATCGACTTCTCTTGTTACCCTTACAATATCCTTCTTAACATCAATTTCCGAAGCAAAAGTAGCTTGAGACCATTTAAGTTTTGCTGACAGCATTTGAGCGGTTGCATTAAAATCGTTATCTATGGCCTGTTTGCCACATAAAATTAGAGACGGGCCTTCTTTGAGAGCGATGGCAGCAAGAATATTCGCTACAGTAAGTGGTTCAATGTCGTTGTGAACATCATCTGTTGCAACAACCAAAATGGCTCGGTCAGCACCCATGGCTAATGCAGTTCTCAATGTCTCTTGGTTTTGCTGTACTCCTATCGAAACCGCTATTATTTCCTCTGCATTACCCTTTTCTTTTATTCTAATTGCTTCCTCTAGTGCTATCTCATCGAATGGGTTCATTGACATTTTAACATTCGCTAAGTCAATACCACTACCGTCTGCTTTCACTCTAGCTTTAACGTTATAGTCTAGGACTCTTTTTACAGGAACTAAAATTTTCATCTATAATTTATCTCTTTATTTCGTTTTAAATTCAAAATATGCACTAGTTACACACTTCATACAAGACGTTTTATTTGTTTTTTCCAGGCGACCAAAGCACCTCAGTTGAATTCTCTTGGTTTTCAACTCTTGAGGCAACGAAAAGCCAATCTGATAGTCTGTTTAAGTAGATAAGCGTATTATCATTAATCTCTTCTTTTGATCTTAAGCTTACTACACTCCTTTCCGCACGACGACAAATAGTTCTAGCCAGATGCAAGAAAGTGGCAGACTTACATCCTCCCGGCAAAATAAAGCTATCTAGAGGATTAAGTATATTGTTCATTTCATCTATCTCAGCTTCTAGTGTCTGTATTTGGCTAGTAGATACTCTTAACCTACCATTATTATTTTCTGAAATCGGCACGCATAGATCGGCGCCTAGATCAAATAGATCGTTTTGGATATTTTTAAGCTTTCGTTTTAAATCTGGTGTTGCATACAAGGTAACAACCCCGATACTTGCGTTAAGTTCATCTACGTTCCCATAGGCATTTACTCTAAGACTATCTTTAAGTACTCTTTGCCCGTCGCCAAGTGCTGTGTCTCCAGTGTCACCTGTTTTTGTATATATTTTATTTAATTTTATCAAACTACCTACCTTTAGAATAATAAACGAAAATAATAATTAATAATATTGCAATAGCTTGCAGAAGTATTCGCAAACGCATAATTTTATTTGCGTATTTTTTATTAAATTCTCCACCAAAAGCAAACCCACCTAGGCCAATCATGAGCACTATGACCACTAGGAGACAAGCTACTATTACAAATATATGGGCATTTTCTAATATCATCGAATATCCTTCTAGCCCCCTGCAGATCAAGATCCATATAGTTTAGTTTTTGTGTATTTCTAATGTTGAGTTTAATTATTATTCCAAGTAATTTAGCTCAAAACCGAAATATTACTAATTAAATTACATGAATACCCAACAAATGGACCAAAAACAAGATATTACAACAGCATTGGAGACAAGATATCTTTTATATGCAGTATCTACAATCATGGATAGAGCCCTTCCCGACGCAAGAGATGGTCTTAAACCAGTGCATAGAAGAATTCTTTATGCAATGAATCAGCTCAGATTATATCCTCAATCAAATTTTAGAAAGTGTTCGAAAATAGTGGGGGAGGTTATGGGTAACTACCACCCGCACGGAGATAAGGCTATTTACGATGCATTAGCAAGATTTGCTCAAGATTTCAGTGTTAGATATCCGCTTATTGAAGGTCAAGGAAATTTTGGAAATATCGATGGAGATAATCCGGCAGCTCAAAGATATACTGAGGCTAGGCTATCAAAATACTCAATTGAGCTTCTTGAAGGTCTTAATGAGAACTCTGTAGATTTTAAGGAAACATATGACAGCTCAGGTAATGAACCGAGTGTGCTTCCAGCAAACTTTCCCCATCTCCTAGCAAATGGAGCCTCAGGTATCGCTGTTGGAATGGCTACCAGCATACCACCCCATAACGTACTTGAGTTACTAGAAGCAAGCATACTACTAGTTGATAAACCTAATTCGACTATCCAACGGTTGTCGGAAATTGTGAAAGGTCCTGACTTCCCTACTGGAGGCATTATTTTAGATGATAAAGACAATATCATTAAAGTATACACAGATGGCAAGGGAAGCTTCAGAATACGTGCCAAACATCATGTAGAGGATCTTAAGCACGGTAACTGGCAGCTAGTTATAGATGAAATACCCTATCAAGTTCAGAAGGGAAGACTTATAGAAAAGATTGCTGACTTAATTTCTGGAAAAAAATTACCTTTAGTGCAGAACGTGAGAGATGAGAGTGCAGAAGAAATAAGAATTGTTATAGAGCCAAGATCGCGAAATGTGGAAAAAGAAAATCTCTTAACTTCACTTTACCAATTTACTGATTTAGAAACGAAGGTCGCTGTAAACCTGAACGTTCTGATTGATGGTATTTCTCCAAAAGTTAGTAATCTCAAAGAATTACTTCAGACTTTTTTAGATCATCGCAGAGAAATATTGATACGAAAATCCACCCACCGATTAGAGAACATCGATAAGCGTTTAGAAATTATCGAGGGCTTGCTACAGGCATACATAAATCTCGATCGCTTAATAAATATAATTAGAGAGGAGGATGATCCCAAAACTGCTATTATTGAAGAATTTGGTCTTAGTGAGTTGCAGGTAGAATCCATTTTGAACATAAGATTAAGAGCATTGAGAAGGCTAGACGAAGAGCTCCTTTCAAAAGAACAACAGGAATTAATGAAAGAGAGGCAGACTTTAGAGGATTTACTCGAGGATCAAAAGATTCAATGGAAAAATGTTAAAGATCAATTGACGCTACTTAAGAAAAAATTTGCCGGCTATGAACTTAGTGAGAGGCAGACGTTGTTGGAACCAGAGGAGGAGGGTTCTCGTGCATCTTTCCAGGATGTTACAGTCGATGACTATCCGGTTACAGTGGTATTATCCGAAAACGGTTGGATAAGGTCTTACAAGGGGCATGGCCTGGATAATAATTTATTTAAATTCCGAGATGGTGATGGAGTTAAATTTGCCTCTCAATTATCCAGAAGCCAGCAAATGTTGCTTATAACTTCAGAAGGGAGGTCGTTTAGTTTGTCTCTTGATCAGCTAAAAAAAGACAAAGGCTACGGAGAGCCGCTGAATTTAATAATTGGAACAGGGAATGTCACCTCTATAGTGAGTATCATTCCTTTTAATCATGGAACTAAGGGTCTAATATTCTCAAAAAAGGGTCTTGGGTTCTTAGTTGATTTTTCCTCTCTACAATCTTCTACAAAAACTGGGAAACAAATATTTGAACTCAGTGAAGGCGATAACGTGATTGGGTTGAAAGAAATTAATGGTGATAACGTTATTGTTTTAAGTTCTTCTTTTAAAATGCTTATTTTCTCAGCTAAAGAGTTGCCTTTATTAAAAAAGGGTAAAGGCGTTCGCTTACAGCGGTATAAGGGAGAAACTCTTTTAGATGCTATGATTTATTCACAAAATCAAAGAGATAACGTCATATTAAAAAAATTATTTGCAAAACATGAGGATGCTAGGTTCTGGACTGGTAAGAGAGGCCTGGTTGGGAAGATGCTGCCTAAAAAATTATTAAAGAAAAAAATGACTAAGTTTGAAGATCTTCTATAGTTTTATTAAGCAATCCATTTATAAATTTTTGTTCCTTACCATCTGGATAAAACGTTCCCGTTATGGAAACATACTCAGACAAAATTACTTTCTTCGGGGTTTTTTTATTAAGAAACTCGGCACATGCAGCTCTCAGGATCGCCCTTAACGTAGTGTCAATTGTTGTTATATTCCACAGATTGTTAAAAGCCCTGTTTATTTTAGTATCTATTTTTATTTGGTTTTTAGCAGCTTGCTCAATTATTCTTTGTGATAACAAATAATTAGGCGATGAAATTTCCATGTCTTTTATTTGTTGCGTATAAAATGTCTCTCTAAGTTCTTTTTTTATGGTGCTATAACTCTTGCCGTTGGCCTCCATTTGAAATAGGGCTTGAATAGCAAATAGACGTGAGATTGTATTTTTTTTGTAATCATAGGATTTGGAAGAGGTCACGGTTTTAATGGCGTCTTTCTTTTATTTTAATAATACTTAACAAAGCACTGCAAGCCTCCCCACCTTTATCAAAAATTTTTGGGTCTGCTCTTTCTTCAGCCTGCGTTTTATTTTCTACGGTCAAGATAGCATTACCTATACATATTTTTTCAAGACCAAGATTAACCAGCCCCCTGGAACTTTCAGTGCTCACAATTTCATAGTGTGTTGTCTCACCCCTAATAACACAACCGATTGCAATAAAGCCATCAAACTCATTTTCCATTAATTTTATGGCAGTAGGTATCTCCAGCGCACCTGATACTTTAACTATCTCAGTATCGGCCTTTATTTTTTTAAGAATATTAAGAGCCCCACTGACTAGATTATCCGTGATATCTTTATAATAGGGTGCTGTGACAAGACAAATTTTTAGTTTCTTCTTAAAGTCTGCTATGTTATCTCTTCCTGAATTTTCTGCCCTCACTCAGAAGCCCTCCGTCGCATCAATTTGCAAGCCATAGCCCTCTAATCCAACTACTTTTGGGAGTTTTGAATTAGAAAGCAGTTTTATTTTTTTGACGCCTAGCAAAGATAAAATTTGGGCACCAATTCCATACTCTTTGAGTGTATCTGAGCTAGGTTTTTCACTACTACTATCGCCTGAATTTAGAAGCACCAATATACCATTTTCATTTCCGATTATCTTTTGCATTGCTCTACCTATCTCATTGTATCTGCTTGGAACCAAACCCAGCAAATCTTTATAAATATTCAATTTATGCATTCTAACCATTGCTGGTTTTGCAGTATTTATCTTTCCTAGCTTTAGGACTATATGCTCCGAATTTTCTATTTCATCTTTAAACTTAATCACTTTCCACTTGCCGCCTAAGCTTGAGTTTAAAACTGAGCTTTCAACCTCTTTTATTAGGTTGTCATGCTTTCTTCTGTAAGCAATAAGATCTGAAATCGTTCCAATTTTAAGGTTATGTATATATGCGAATTTCTTTAAATCTTTGAGTCTTGCCATGCTTCCATCATCATTCATAATCTCACAGATAACTCCGGAGGGGTTTAATCCTGCAAGCCTAGATATATCTACAGCAGCTTCGGTGTGACCTGCTCTTATAAGTACGCCTCCATTTTTTGCCCTCAACGGAAAGACGTGCCCAGGTGTAGCTATTTCTTGTGTTCTTACTTCTGGATTTATCGCTACTGATATTGTTTTTGCGCGGTCATGGGCTGATATACCTGTTGTAACGCCCTCTCGTGCCTCAATAGACACAGTAAAAGCGGTCTCATGTCGAGAAGAGTTAGTTGCGGCCATCAAAGGCAATTGCAACTTATCTATTTGTTCAGAGGGAAGTGCTAGGCAAATTAATCCTCTGCCATATGTTGCCATAAAATTCACTGCATTTGGTGTTGCCATTTGTCCTGGTATTACAAGATCCCCCTCATTCTCTCTTTCTTCATGATCGACTAGAATAAACATTTTTCCGTTTCTAGCATCATCAATTATTGATTGCGTGGAAGATATTTCAACACCTTGTTCTTTCATATTTTTTATTTTCCTGAAACCAATATCCGATCTACATATCTTGCTAGAATATCTATTTCAATATTAACTTTCTCTCCAATTCGCATTTTTTGCCAAGTCGTATTATCTTTCGTATGGGGAATAAAGTTAATATCAAAAGAAGAAGCATCTACTTGATTTACGGTTAAAGAGGTTCCGTTCAACGTAATAGATCCCTTTTCTGCAATAAATTTAGCTAAGTTCCTATCAGTTTGGAACGTAACTTGAGTGCTTCCTTCAACATCTAGGATTTTTTCTATTGATCCAGTACCATCTATATGCCCAGTCACAATGTGCCCCCCTAATTCATCACCAAGCCTAAGGGATCTCTCAAGATTTACTTTTCTCCCAGGCTTCCATCCAAAATCTTTATCACCAATAATTGTTTTCGAGATAGTCTCACTGGATATGTCCACTGAAAACCAGTTTTTATTCTCTGATATACCAGAGTCTGTCACTGTTAGACAAACACCATCACAGCATATTGATGCACCTAAGTCTATTTCGGATACATTGTAAGTGCAGAAAATTTTAGCTCTTGTATCTTTAATTTTTTCAATTTTGGCTATCTCGCCTACGTCAGTAACAATTCCCGTAAACATATGTGACCCTTTCTAAGAATTAGCTATCCACTTTGCTTCGATATTATCTTGCCATTTCAGTAAGGATGTTAAAGTCAAACTTGGAAAATCTCCTAACCTTGCATCGAGTGGCAAAAAATCATTAAAACAGGAAATAGCGGAATCATTTATAATTTTATTCCCAGTAAATACTACAATTTCATCAAACAAACCGATCTTTAGAAATGATGTCCATACCCTCGCACCACCCTCAACCAACAAACGATTGACCCCCATTCTAGAAACGATTTTTAGAATTTCTTGCATATTTAAAAATCGTTGTTCTTTACTAACTTTCTCTATAGTTACTCCTCTAAAGAATTTATGACCTTTTGAGACCTTATCCTTTAGGGTCTTATTAGTTATTACGTGCACTTTGTTTTTTCCTACATTATCAAATATTGAGAGATTTCCTATGCCAGATATTTCGAAATTCGTATCTAATATAAAAATTGGCTTATTTTCAATCGACTCATATTGATCTCTTAAATTTAGACGCGGATTATCAACAAATATGCTATTTTTACCTATTAATATCCCGTCGTTCTCTGATCTGAGATGTTGGACCCTCTTTCTACATAATGAGTTGGTTATCCATTTGCTCTCTCCATTTTTTGTGGCGATTTTACCATTAATTGAAGAGCCTATCTTTAGCGTTATATATGGAAGACCAGTTTTTTTCTGTTTCAAATAGCCCTTTAAAACATCTGTATTTTCTCTTTCATAGATTCTAGTTTCAATACATTCAATACCTGCTTTCTCCATTATTGATTTTCCTCTGCCGTTAGTTCTCTCATCGGGATCAGTTGCCAAATAGAGAACACGATTTGCTCCGAAATTTACAATTGCTTTTGCACAAGATGGGGAAGTGGTTTCATGTGCGCATGGCTCCAACGTGATGTAGACATTAATATCTTGTTTTTCTCTTTTTTCTCGAAGGAGAGGGTGGTCTGAGGCTTGTTTTATGGCCATAATTTCTGCATGGGGTCTTCCTCCAAGTTGAGTATTTCCTCTACCAATTATTATATCTTTGATTGTAATTATACAGCCAACTGAGGGGTTTTTGCCAGTAAGCCCCACATTCCGTCTAGCTAAGTTGAGAGCTATTTTCAGAAATTTTTTGTCATCTTTCGAGATGTTTGTGTCGATCATCTAAACCGTCTTCTTTGGTTCAAGTTTGCTCGGGTGAAGGTCTGACATAAAATCCTCAAAATCTCCAAGTTCTTGAAAATTTTTGTAAACACTAGCAAATCTAACATAGGCTACAGTATCAATCCTCGATAGTGTTTCCATCACTATTTTCCCGATAATCTCAGATTTTATATCAGTATCACCGATGCTTTCCAATCTCCTGACAATACCGGTAATCATCTGTTCAATACGCTCAGATTGAATAGGTCTTTTTTGAAGTGCTATTCTAATGGATCTTTCAAGTTTATCCCTATCAAATATCTCTCTTTGATTTTTCTTTTTGAGTACATATAGGTCTCTGAGTTGTACTCTCTCGTACGTAGTAAAGCGACCAGCACAACTAGAACAGTGCCGTCTTCTTCTTATAGATATATGATCCTCTGAAGGTCTACTATCCTTGACTTGTGTGTCTAGATCTCCACAAAATGGGCAGCGCAAATTATACTCCCTCTAATCTATTTAAACCTGTTATAATGATATCTTCAGTAGATATAATTTCAAACTTGTTATCGGTATATTCTTCATTGGTCTAAAAAGGATCTTAGTTTTCTACTTCTGCTTGGATGTTTCAGTTTTCTAAGCGCCTTAGCTTCAATTTGTCTTATCCTTTCCCTAGTAACGCTGAATTGTTGCCCAACCTCTTCAAGGGTATGGTCTGTATTTACGCCAATACCGAAGCGCATCCTTAACACGCGCTCTTCTCTTGGTGTCAAACTCGCTAATACACGAGTAGTTGTTTCTTTTAGATTACCTTGAATAGCATTGTCCAATGGCAACAAAGCATTTTTGTCCTCAATAAAGTCACCGAGCTGACTATCTTCCTCATCGCCAATCGGCGTTTCTAGGCTAATTGGTTCCTTCGCAATTTTCATAACTTTTCGAACTTTGTCTAAAGGCATCTGTAATTTTGACGAAAGTTCTTCAGGGGTTGGTTCCCTTCCTATTTCATGGAGCATTTGCCTACCGGTTCTTACAAGCTTATTAATGGTCTCAATCATGTGAACGGGTATTCTAATTGTTCTCGCTTGATCTGCTATAGATCTGGTAATAGCCTGTCTTATCCACCAGGTAGCATACGTAGAGAATTTATAACCTCTTCGGTACTCAAATTTATCTACAGCTTTCATTAGACCAATGTTACCCTCCTGAATAAGGTCAAGAAATTGTAATCCTCTATTGGTATATTTCTTCGCAATTGAAATAACTAATCGCAAATTTGCTTCTACCATTTCTTTTTTTGCGCCTCTAGCTTCATTTTCTCCCTTTTTTACCTTTCGAACGATATTTCTGAATTCGGAGATATCTACGTTAATAATCTTACCAATCTTTGTCATTTCGGCTTTAAGCTCTACAACTTCAGCACTGTGATTTTTCGCTAGCACTCCCCAACCTCTGGATTTAAGCTTAGATACTCTATCTAACCACGCTTCGTCCAATTCAGAGCCCTTATATTCTTGGATAAACTCTTTCCGGTTTATTCTCGCTTTATCTGATATTTTTACGAACGCGCTATCTACATTAGTAATAGCCTTATTTATTCCGTAAAGTTGGTCGATAAGAGCTTCAATACGATTGTTATGAAAATTTAACGAATTTAAAAGTAAGGCAATTGACGTTTTAAAATTTTGGTATTTATTTTCATCTTTATTGGAAAACTTCTTGCTTGTATCAAAAGTCGCTTTCATCCTTTTCTTTTCAAGCTCTTTTAACTTGATGTATTTATTATCTATATCTGCTAATATATTTAGAATATGTGGTGTTAATGAATGTTCCATTGCAGCTAAAGAAACGTTTATTGCATCCTCTTCTTCCTCATCCTCATCATTTTTTGTCTCATCTGGTGCCAAAACTCTTTGATTTTCTTGATCAGTTTTTATAGGTTTTAACGTATTAGCACTTTCATCAATATCAAGTTTCTTAATCTCTGCATCGAGCTCATTGGAATCTCCGATTTCTGTGAAGGTGGTTTCAAGATCTATAACATCCCTCAACATTATTTCTTCATTAAGCAATTCGTTTCTCCATATGCTTATAGCCTGAAAAGTCAGGGGGCTCTCGCAAAGGCCATTAATCATAAGGTTTCTTCCAGCCTCTATCCTCTTAGCAATAGCAATTTCGCCCTCACGAGACAGCAGTTCAACCGATCCCATTTCCCTTAAATACATTCTTACGGGATCATCTGTTTTATCTAAAGTTTCTGAATCTGTATTAGCTGCTACAATCTCTTTTGAACTTGTTTGTTCATGGACTTCTTCAGAGTCCTCAGCTTCTTCATTCTCAGTTACATTTATCCCCATGCCAGAAAGATCTGTCATCAGGTCTTCAATCTGCTCCGAAGAAAGCTTCTCACTGATCACCAATTCTTCAAGTTGATCCTGAGTTATGTAGCCTTTTTGTTTTGCCTCAGAAATTATTTTCTTTAAATTTTTTTTTGAAGGCCCATCAGCTAAAACTTTTTCATTGTCTTGTTCTTCATTGTGTTGCGTATCTTGCTTATTCATTGGTTTCTATCCATTATTTTTTCTGGAAAGCCTTCCTCTCACTTTTTTTAAAAACATCCAAGCTTTCTGTGTCAAACTTACGTTCTCTCAAAATCGAATCTTCAACATATTCAGAGCCACCCATCGCTCTGAGGTACTCACTCTGAATCATTTCAAACGATTCGCCTTTATTTTGCGAATCGGACCTCTGAGTTTTTATCTTAATTTTAAGATCTTTCAAGCTTTCAAGCCGATTTTTTGCTAAATTTAGTGTGGTGATCCTATTCAACAGAAGGTTTCTAGACATTTCTTCTTTATTTTTGTCGTTATATATTAAGTGATTTTTTAATGGAGGGTTTTTCTGAGTGGCTTGATCAGAAATCAAATTAAAAATATCAGAAGAGTTGGAAAACTGTTCGTGTTGGATTTTCCAGAACGATTTCTGAAAAAATTCATCAGTAAAGTCTAATCCGGTCAGTTGAGCTTTGAAGTCCTTTATAAATATGGGATTTTTTATTAAGCAAAACATAATTTCTGCTTCTAACTTATTTATTTCTTTTTCAGCAGCCTGAATGCGGGATATCGTCTGAGTTCTAGGTTTAATTTTGTTTTCAGCAATATTTAATCCTTGTCTTTGCTTTATATTTGTATTGTTTTGAAACTGCAGTTTTCTTATTCTGTCATTTATTTCAGATAAGAACATTTTTTTTAAGTCAACATCTTTAATTTTTTTTAATTTATTCATAAGTTCGATATGCAGTTTCCTCAATCGCTCGGGACTGTCCAATTTTCGTTGTGATTTCTCATCAATAAAAATGAAGTGGGAAAGAGCCAGCGAATTTTCTATTATATTCTTGAGAGCATCTTTGCCTCTTTGTTTTAATAGATCATCTGGATCATAGTTCGTGGGCAAATTTGCTATTCGTAAAGTTTGATTGTAAGAAATTAATGGTAGTGCCAATTCAACCGCTCGTGTAGCTGCAAGTCTTCCAGCATTATCTCCATCGAGTAGCAAAATTGGTTCTTCGCAAACTCTCCAAATCAATTGCAACTGTTCTTTTGTCAAAGAGGTTCCTAGAGGAGCAACTGCATTATTTATCGAATTATTTGCTAAAGAAATAACATCCATGTAACCTTCAACTATGACTAAAGGATCATTTCTAGAGCTTTTTTGAGCCCTTTTAAGATTAAAAAGAAGAGAACCTTTTTTGAATATTTTTGTCTCTGGTGAATTTATATATTTCGCGCCATATGTAGTATTTAGTGATCTCCCTCCAAAGGCAACAACCCTATCATTCAAATTAGAAATCGGAAACATCACCCTATTTCTAAATCTATCGACTAATGGCTTGTCTGCAGGTTTATATGCTAATCCAGCATTTTCTATGTCTTGCTCATCATATCCTTCTGATTTTAAGTAATTAATAAGACCATCGCTTTTCGAGGGAGACAGCCCGATTTTAAATTCTTTTATGGTGTCAATTGATAAGCCACGATCTTTTAAATAATTTAAAGCTATCGAACCCCTCGTGCTGAAAAGATACTTTGTGAAAAATGTGCAGGCCGATTCATTTATATTGAGCAGTTTTTGTTCCTCGGTAGACGTGGTAGAGCTTTTAACAGTATTATCAATTTCCAAAGGAATCCCTGCTTTTTCACTTAGTGTTTTTACCGCATCAAAAAATGGAATCCCTTCCATTTCCTTTAAGAAGCTGAATATATTACCCTTTGCTTGACATCCAAAACAATAGTAAAATCCCTTGGTATCATCCACATGAAATGAAGCTGTTTTTTCTTTATGAAAGGGACAAGGCGCCCAAAAATCTTGTTTAGATAAATTACTTTTTTTTGGATCCCAATTTACATGTCGAGAGACAATGTCTGAAATTTTTATACTAGTTTTAATTTTATCCAAGAAGGCTGAAGAGAAAGACATATGATTTAATTTCGTGAATTACTTTCTCTCATTATAAAGGCTTTTTTTTTGTTTAACAGAGTATTGATTTAATAATAATCCATCCTTCAAGTCCATAACCACTATCTCCAAATGGTCAGTACTCACTTTTACAACTACAGTTAACATATCGTTTTCAATATTAACAGTTTCAATAATCCCGTTAGGTATCAAGATTTCTCTATTGCGTGACTCAGAGAGGTTCTGCGGTGTAGTATTGAAGTTGGATATCTTTATGCCTAGAATAGTCACAAGAAATAAAAAACCTAAGATCATTACAACCGAAAGTACCGTAACCAGCCACTTTAAGAATACTAAGGGCAAATCAGACTTTGAACTCTTTTTATTTTCCTCATCTATCATGACTGAAAAATTTATCATTAGTTTGACAAAAAAATCTGAGAGAAGGCTCGATAAGCTTATCCTAGAAAATTGCCCACCTAATTTAAGTTTATCAAGAACAAAAATTCAAGATTTAATTAAGCAGAAAATGATTTTTGACCCTCAGAAACAAAATGCTTTGACTTTGAAAACTAAAACAGACGACTTAATGCAAGTTATTCTATACTCTGATCAACGACTGCAAAGAACTCTAATGCCAGAGGATTTGGATGTCCCAATTGTTTTTGAGGACAACGCTCTAATAGTTTTTAACAAGCCATCAAATATGGTGGTTCACCCTGTTAAATCAGCCCAAAATGGTACACTTGTTAATTTCTTAATTTATAAATTTCAAGATACACTTCCGATTACTTATGATAGGTTTAGACCCGGGATAGTCCACAGGCTGGATAAAGATACATCAGGCCTTATTATCGTAGCAAAAACAAAGTTAAGTGCAGATTCTTTAATAAAGCAATTTAAAAGTCGTAAGGTTAAAAAGGTTTATCTAGCACTTTGTATAGGAAATCCCCTTGAAAATCTTAACAAGATTATTGGCAAGCCTGGCATAAATATGCTTGAAGACAATATTCTTGAAGTTAAAACCAATGTAAGAAGAAATAAAATCAACAGAGAAATGATGGAGGTTTGCACTAATGATGGGAGGCTAGCTATATCACGATTCACTGTTCAAACTGTCTATGATTTAGGTAAAAATCAAAAGTTATCATTGGTAAGCTGTGAGATTGAAACCGGAAGAACTCATCAAATTCGAGTGCATGCTAAGCTTATTGAGTGCCCAATTGTTGGAGACAACCTTTATAAATTGAGAAGAAAAGAAGATGTGGATGTAAAGAAAACTATTTTACCTTTGTTGGACGGCAAAAGATCGAGGCAAATGCTTCATGCGCATGAGTTATCTATTGTTCACCCGGAGAGCGGTAAAACTTTATTTTTTCGAGGTATTTTGCCGCATGATTTTTCAAATCTTTTATCAAATTTAGGCAAATACAAAACAAGCTGAGCATGTAAATAAATTGGTATAAAAAATGCTTGATGTACTTGAAAAGTCAGAAAATTTGACCTATATAAGGTCTGTAGAGGAAAGGTCAGTACCAATGGTAAATAGCAATACACATCTAATTGTAAGTGGTTCGGGATTATCGAAATACTTGGATGATATAAAAAAATTTCCGATGTTGAGTTTGGAAGAAGAGTATGATTTGGCAAAAGCTTGGGTGGAAGATGGGTGCAGATCTTCAGCCCACAAACTTGTAACTTCACATTTACGGCTAGCAGCAAAAATTGCCATGGGCTACAGGGGATACGGATTGCCTATTTCAGAGGTGGTTAGCGAGGCAAATGTTGGATTGATGCAAGCTGTTAAGAGATTTGATCCAGAAAAGGGGTTTAGGTTGGCAACATATGCCATCTGGTGGATAAAGGCCAATATCCAGGAATATATTTTAAAAAGTTGGAGTCTGGTTAAAATGGGGACAACCAGCGCGCAAAAAAAGCTTTTTTTCAACTTAAAGAAGTTAAAAAACAAAATTGGAGCATTTGAAGACGGTGATCTGCTACCTGAAAATGTCGAAGAGATTGCTAGGCAATTAAATGTTCCCGAGGATGATGTGGTTGCCATGAATAGGAGAATGATTGGTGGTGATGTATCTTTAAATGCTACAATAAAAAGCGACGGTGAGACTGAAGAAGAGTGGCAGTCCTTGCTTGCCGACCAAGATGAACATCATGTTGAAAAACTTGTACACAGCGATGAAACTAGAGAAAGAAGAACTATTCTAATGAAATCACTGACTGTTTTAAATAATAGGGAGAAAAGTATCATCTTAGACAGAAGGTTGAAAGAGCCTCCTTTGACGCTTGAACAGCTAAGTGAGAAACATGGAATAAGTCGGGAAAGAGTTCGCCAGATTGAGAACAAGGCGATCGATAAGCTGAAATCTAAAAGTTTAGAATATTCTTAAATTAAGAATTTTTATCTCTGAAGGTACTTTGTTTATAAACCCCTATAATATCTAGCCTATTAGTAAAAAAACCAAGTTCATCCAAGGCTCTCTTCACAGACCGATCTTCGGGATGCCCCTGGATGTCTGCGAAAAATTGTGTTGCCTCAAATGAGCCTCCCAACATATAGCTCTCTAGTTTAATCATATTAACATTATTGGTGGCAAATCCTCCCATCGCTTTATACAAAGAAGCTGGAATATTTCTTACTTGGAAAAGTATAGATGTGATTACTTTCTTCTGTTGCTTTATAATAACGTTAGGCTTTTTCTCCATCACCAAAAACCTAGTAGTATTGTTTTTATTATCCTGAATATTAGCTCGCAGTACCTTTAATCCATAAATCTTAGCAGCTATTTTTGAGGCTAATGCACCCTTAAACTTATCATTTTCTTCCGATATTAATCGAGCTGACCCTGCCGTATCATAGCCTGCAATTGTTTTTATTTTATTCATTTTTAGGAAATTCTTACATTGGCCTAGAAGAACTGGGTGACTTGTTGCTGAAGTTACGGTTTTCAAGCTAGATGATTTAGTTCCTAACATGCAAATATCGACAGGCAAAAAATACTCTGCTGTTATAAAAAGCTTTGAAGCTGGTAGAAGAGAATGAATATCAGCAACTCTACCATAAGTTGAGTTGTCTACAGGTAGAATGGCTTTGTTAACTTTACCAATTCTCACAGCTTCAATCGCTTCCTCAAAGGACTCGCAAGGCACGACTAGAGGCTTTTTGAAAAATTTAGTTGAAGCTTGATGTGAGTATGAACCTAGGGCTCCTTGAAAGGATATTTTCAGAGTTTTTTCTTTCATAATTTCTTTGACATGCACATTTTGTCGCGCTCATTTTTAAAATCAGTTGTAGAATATTTTTCAATTTTTTATATAACATATAATATTATTTGGATTTAGGAACAAAAAACATGGATACCTTCGAGTGGACTAAAATAGGTGGAGCACTTTGCGGAGCACTTCTCATTTTTTTATTATTGAACTGGGGTACTGAAATAATTTACCATAGCCATGACGATTACTACGGAGAAGAAAAATTGGCCTACTACCTAGAGATTGAGGTTAGTGATGATGAAAAAGAAGAAAGCAGTGAAGAGGTCGTTGATTTTGCTACATTGCTTGCCAGTGCGGATATAGAAAAGGGTAAGAAAGTTTTTGGTAAGTGTAAGTCGTGTCATAAGCTTGAGGATGGAGAGAACGGAGTGGGACCTCACCTTTATAATGTTATAAACCGGGATATTGGTTCAATAGAGGGATTTAAGTATTCGAAAGTACTTGCGGGCTTAGAAGGTGTCTGGAATATAGAGGAACTCAATAAATATCTTACTAAGCCGTCCGAGTACGCTCCTGGAACCGCAATGAGTTTTGCCGGTCTTAAGAAAGATAAAGATCGAGCAAACTTGATTGAATATTTAAATTCGTTATCCGAGTAAAAGTGTCTATCAGTTAACACTTGCCTTTTAAAAAAAACATAATCAAAATAAGAACAAAAGAAGAACAAAATTTTAAGATACTATATGGATCATTTTAATTTTTCCGATATTGAATACCTAGAGTTTTTACCAGGATTATTTCTCAAGAGAGGTAGTGTCCATCAGATAACAGGACCATCAAGATTTATTTTTCCACTTATTACTGCAAGAAATATAAAAAGTTACATCACGTGGATAAGAAGAAAAGAATGTACTGTCTCTCTTTATCCCGACGGACTTATATCTTGGGTGGATATAAACAAAATCATTTTGGTAGACACAATGACGAACCAAGAGTCTACATGGGTAATGGAAGAGTTTTTAAAATCAGGTGTAAGTGAGCTTTTAGTGTGCGAGCTACAAAAACCAATTCAATATTCCAGTCTACGAAGAATAATCCTGTCTTTCAAAAATGTAAGAGAAGAAAAATATTCAACTCTTCCAACAATATTGTTAGTTTCTTCTTTTCAAAGTGAAATAATAGGTGTTGAGAGTAGATGGTATATGAAGCCCAGTTTTTCGATTGATTCGTCTACAAAAAAAAATTGTTCTTTTTTGGAAGAACGATGGGAGTTGGTATGTAGTAAATCAAGATTTAAGCTCTCATCATGGATAATCAAGGCTAGACAACAAAGCTATAATAGAAGAACTATTAATGTATATAAGATTACTCCATAGTCTACTAGGGTGATTTGCCCAAACCTCCCCCCCCAGGGGTTTTCACAACTAAAATATCACCTTTTTTCCCTTCTATCTGATCGGCATACTTCAATACCTCAACACTACCACTATTTCTAACAAGACTAGTTGATCCCACTTTACCTGATCCTCCGCCTAAAAGTCCTGGTGGACCGATGGTCCTGTGGCCAGACAGAACTGAAACTATCATTGGTTCTAAAAAAGAAATTCTACGCACTACACCGTCACCCCCACGGTACTGCCCTACGCCTCCAGAGCCTTTACGTATTGAAAATTCTTCTAATATAACAGGATACCTAAACTCAAGAGTCTCAGGATCAGTTAATCGGCTGTTAGTCATATGGCTATGAACAGCAGAGGTGCCTTCGTAAAAATTGCCAGAAAAGTCTATCCCTGCACCCGTGCCACCACAAATTGTTTCATAATATTGGAAATTTTTATTGCCCCAAGTGATGTTATTCATAGTTGACTGAGCGGCCGCTTGAAGGCCAAAACCTATTAATAGTGCAGATGTGACAGCCTGACTAGTCTCGACATTACCCGCTATTACTGCAGCTGGATACTCCGGGGATAACATACTTGCTTTCGGAATTTTTATCTTAATAGGTTTCATAATTCCAGAGTTCATTGGAATATTTCCCCCAGTTAGTATTCTAAATGCATATAATACAGCTGCTCTAGTTACAGGTAGGGGAGCATTATAGTTACTTTCCAGTTGCATAGTGGTTCCTTTAAAGTCAACCTCTATCGAACTATTATCTTTATTTCGTATTAGTTTGATTTGAATTTTTCTTACTGCACCTGATAAATCATTATCCATCTGGTATGTAACCTTACTACTTTTTATTGTCTTAATTGACTCTCTAACAGCGTTTTCAGCATTTTTACAAACAAGTTCTTGAAACCTGAAAACGGTCTTAAGGCCATATTTATCAACTACTTTTAGTAATTCTGCCTCTCCTTTTTTGCATGCCGCAATTTGAGCTTTCAGATCAGCAATATTGGTTAAAGGAGATCTAGCTGGATATGATCCAGATAAAAGTTTTTCTTTAATTTCTTTTTCTCTAAAAATACCCTTATCTACAATTTTCCAGTTATCAATATAAATACCTTCTTCATTAATATCTTTACTGTTGCAAGGCATTGAGCCTGGAGTAAGTCCACCTATGTCAGTGTGATGCCCTCTAGCTGCCGTATAAAAAATTATTTCAGATTTTTCTGCATTCCAAATAGGGTTAACTATAGTAATGTCTGGGAGATGGGTTCCACCATTGTAAGGTGCATTGATGGCAAAAATGTCGCCAGAAGATAATGTAGAATTATTTTTTATTACAGACTTTACTGTGGAGTCCATCGAACCTAAATGAACTGGCATATGTGGAGCATTGGCGACCAACTCACCATTCTTATCAAAAATAGCGCAGGAAAAATCTAACCGTTCTTTAATTGTTATTGACTGAGCTGTCTTTTCTAAAACAAAACCCATTTGTTCCGCAATTGACATAAATAAGTTATTAAATACTTCGATTTGTGCGGACTCAGTGTGTCTCTTTGGTTGAAAAGTCTTCACTCTTTTGAGTTTAATTGCGCCACTTTCTTGAAGAGTACTTTCCCAGCCTCTCTTAAGTAAAATTGAAGTCTGGGAGCCTACAAGCACTGCAGGTCCCACAATCTTTGAGTTTTTATTCAATTTGTGTATTGGAAAAAATTTACAATCATTCCACTCTCCGTCAACGTAAACCTTTTCAGTTACTATCGATGCCTTTTTACTTGTTGATTTTTGAAGAGCTAGCTTGTTTTTTAAATCTACGTCGGTTCCACCAACAGCTTCAACGAAAACGGACTCTATAACTAATTTTTTTGAAACAGGTTTGAATCCGAAAAGACGGAAATAGGTTTGTCCAAATATTGATTGTAAATTGGTTATCGTA
>CACELY010000010.1 GCA_902560505.1 uncultured Alphaproteobacteria bacterium | reverse complement strand
ATACCTGCTACTATAGATAAAGACATGCCTTTGGTAGGACCTACTATAGGTTTCGATACCGCCATTAATACTGCATTGAGCGCAATAGACAAAATAAGAGATACTGCAACGACTTCAAACGTTACCCATATCGTAGAAGTGATGGGCAGAAATTGTGGCTGGCTGGGCATACTTGCTGGAATTGGTGCAGGAGCTGAGGTTACAATAATACCTGAAGTTAAAATTGATATCGCTAAATTATCTAAAAAGATTAAAAGCCAATTAGACAGAGGAAAAAAAGGGTGCATTATTATTCTTGCGGAAGGAGGTTTTTCTAAAGGAGGGTCTTCATTGGCCGGCGCTCTTAAGAAAAAAGGTGATTTAGACTTAAGAATTACAACCTTAGGTCATATGCAGAGGGGAGGGAATCCATCCGCATTAGATAGAGTTTTGGCAACTGAACTTGGCGTTCATGCAGTTAATGCTTTAAAAAGTGGCCTTTCAAAAATAATCATCGCAAAACCATTTGATTGTGTTGAGAAGATTGGCTTTGATAAGATTATTAATAAAAAAGTTAAGGTAGATATGTATCTGCATGATCTTATTGAAAATACTGCTTGAGAAAAAATTAGTATGAAAATTATAAAAATAACTTTGCTCAACTCTTTGATGATTTTCTTGCTGACAGTTGCATTATTTGCTTTTTCAGCTCCATCATTCACACAAGATTACAAAGTTAAGAAAGTTGGAAAAGCTTTCTCTCATCCCTGGGGTATTTCTGTTTTTGATAATGACGAAGTTTTAATCACTGAGAGAGGTGGAAACCTGTTTAAGGTAAATATAAAAAATGGTTCAAGAATAAAAATTAGTAACTTACCAGAAGTTTTTAACGTCAGGCAAGGTGGTCTTTTAGACGTACTTGTTGATAAAGAGACGGCGTCTGAGAGAAAAGTTTATATTTGTTACTCATCTAAGGTTTCTGGAGGCTCCTCTACCACTTTGATGGCTGGGACTTTAAAAGAAGATAAACTCATCTCAAAAAAAATACTATTTAAAGCTAATAATGTTTCGGAGTCAGGGGTTCATTTCGGTTGCAGGCTGGCTATTCTAGATGACGAAATTTTTATGTCTATTGGAGATAGAGGAAATAGATACGAAGCCCAAGATGTAAACTCTCATGCTGGCTCAGTCATCAGGGTAAATAAATATGAGGGTTCTACCAGGGAACAGAAGGCCTACAATAGCTGGCCTGCGGAAGTGTATACAAAGGGGCATAGAAATCCTCAAGGAATGGCAATAAATAGTAAGACCAATGAAATTTGGGTTAATGAACATGGTCCAAAAGGTGGAGATGAAATCAATGTGTTGAAGCCAGGGAAAAACTACGGTTGGCCAATCGTGACTTATGGCGAAGAATATTGGGGCGGAAAGATAGGGCAGGGGATAACTTCATTAGATGGTTTTGAGAATCCCATATGGTATTGGGTGCCTTCAATTGCACCATCTGGCATGATATTTTATGACAAAAATATGTTTCCTGAATTCAAGGGGCACTTGTTAGTATCTTCACTTAAGTTTAAAAGCCTTTATGTAGTTAAATTAGAAAACGAGTTACCCCAAAAAGAGCTAGTGTTATTTAAAAAACGGTTTGGTAGAATTAGGGATATTGAACAACTTAATGACGGCAGTATTCTTATTATTTCTGATGAAAAGAAGGGCGGGTTGTACAGAATATATAGATAAAAGTTACGGGTTCTTCTTTGTAATTATATCTCTTAATTCTTCAATTTGTTGCCTTAAGGAGTCTATTTCTTCCACACTACTATTATCTTTTGACACACTGGAGTTAGATGGCTCTTCAGATGTCTTTTCTTTAAATAGGGGATTGTTAAGCCAAGGCTGCATCATCTTTTCCATTATTTCACCCTGACTTTTTTGCCACTCTTCAAAAAAAACGGCACTGTTTTCGCTAGACTTATTCTCTTTTGCCGGTGAGTTGAATGCTTTTAAAAAACTCTGTTGTTGCTGGTGAAATACTTCGAATGTTTTTGATAATATCTCAGGCATGAATTTTTGGGCTGTATTGTTATAACTTAGAATTATCTCTTTTAACACATCTTGAGGAAACACATTACCCTCTTTATTTTCGAGGTCTGATATTATCTGTAGCAAATATTGATTGGTAATATCTTTTCCAGAGTCCTTATCTATGATCTTAAAATTTTTCCCTTCGTTTATAAGCCTACAGAGATCATCTAATGTCACATATTCGCTTGAATTGGTATTGTACAAGCGTCTGCTGCTATACTTATTGATGATTATTGTATCTGAATCATTATCCATAATGTTGTATTTTATCAACTAGATGATATTTTGATAAGTTAAAAAAAATGGCCGCTAAGCGACCATTTTTAGGAGAAAATTTTTACGTAAAGTCTACTCTTTCGGAGAAGAAGCTTTCTTTGTCACATTGGTAAGCTCTTCCTGGGCATCTTTTCCGGCCTTCATCATCAAATCTATTGTTTCTAGCTGGGCCTTTTTAGCCACCTCTGCAAACTCTGCTATATGCTTTGGTGTACTTTGGGTTTGTGAGCTCACATAATCGGTGGCAATCTTCATAAAATCTTCAGGTTTTTCATTACTTTTTACAAAAGGGTCTAAGGCCGATAAACTTTCCTTTGCCCATGTTTGTGACAGTTCAGTATTCTTTTTTACTGTGTCTAAAGCTATCTTCCCAAATTTTGAGTTATAATCCATTATGGATTTCATTGCTTCATCGATCTTTATAGGGCTTTGGGACATCATTTTTTCAAAATTCTTAGTGTAATCTTCAAAATTAAACATTTTCTGCTCCTTTTTTTATGCGGATACAGCAATATATGCTGCATTTGCATAAAATGTCAATATATTTTTTTTGCAATCGCAGAATTACTTGTAATTTTTCATAACGTATTTGCCGGGTGCCAGCCCCAAAGAGGGATAGTCTTTATGAGAACCAGGCATATATGCTTTGTCATGGGAGCTAGATCTAGCTTTGATCCAGGTAGACCAATATGGCCACCAAGATCCCTCATGTCGATCTGCAGTCTTAAACCAATCGTCGGGATCCGAAAATGATTGCGAGTTTGTCCAATAGCCATATTTCTTACTATATGCTGGATTAATTATACCTGCAATATGTCCACTACCAGCTAAGACAAACCTTTTGTTACCTGAGGACTTATTCAAACCATAAAAGGATGATCGCCAAGGAGCAATATGATCAGTGTGCGTCGCTACAACGAAAATAGGTATATCAATGTATTTGAGTGAAAGCCTTTCCCCTATTAATGTTAATTCGCCTCTTGACAGTTGATTTTCTTTGTAAAAATTATTCAAATATTCCAGTGCCATTTTTCCAGGTAAATTGGTAGAATCTCCGTTCCAATAGAGCAAATCAAAGCGAGGGGGCTTTTTCCCCATTAAATATGATCGAACAGCGGGACCATAAACTAAATCATTTGAGCGTAAAAAACTGAAAGTTTGAGCAAGAAACGACCCTTCCATATACCCTACCTTTTCGATTTGTCGATTTATCTCATCTAGATATTCATCTGTAATAAATAATGACAAATCTCCGGGGTCTTCAAAATCGGTTAGCGTAGTAAAAAAAGTTGCAGAATTAACGAAGTTTTCACCCTTTTTGCAAAGGTAAGATAAGGCCGTAGCTAAAAGTGTTCCTCCTATGCAGTATCCTATGCAATTTATTTTTTCCTGCTCTGTAATAGCTTTAACTACTTTTGAGGCTTCAAAAAAGCCTTTTTCAATATAATCTGTGAAATTAACCTCAGTATGCTCCTTACCAGGATTTACCCAGGAGATAATAAACGTTGAAATGCCTTGTTCTACTGCGAATTTAACGAAACTATTTCTAGGTTGAAGGTCTAAATTATAAAACTTGTTTATCCAAGGAGGAACAATGAGTAGGGGAGTCTTTGAAACCGTCTCCGTCAGTGGCTTATAGTGTATTAACTCAAATAAATCATTTCTGAAAATAACCCGACCTTCAGTAATAGCAAGATTTTCTCCTACTTCAAATGCCTGTGTGTCTGTCAGGGATACTGTTAGATCACCAGTGCTATTTTCTACATCAGTTACAAGATTTTCGAGACCGTCAACCAAAGACTTTCCGTTAGTTTCAAGAGCTTGTGTTAGAGCTTCGGGATTGGTTCCTAGAAAATTAGAAGGAGAAAAAAACTCAATCATCTGTTTGGTAAAAAAACTTATTTGCTTTTTATCAGACTTGCTCAATCCATCTAAATCATCAATTGTTTCTTCAATGATCTTTGACGATATAGTGTAATGCTGTTTTATTAGTTTAAAGTATAGGCTTTCATCCCAACCCTGATCAGTCTTTTCAGGCTCCTTTTTTTGATCTTTTTTGGAACCAGCACTTTTAAGAATGTCATTTTGTATACTTGTCCAATTTTCCAAAGTCGACTTATAATATTTAACTTGATTTTCAATAAGCTTCGTTGGATTAGACAAAATTTCTGAAAAATATTTTGCAGAAGCTTTATAATATAACTCTTGTGAAGGTTGTGTTTTAACCTCAGGATCAGGTGTTTTAGAAGATAAAGCTATTACGAGTCGCTTTGTAAGCGTGTCTATTTTGTCAAAATTGTTAAGTAATTCCTTGTATTCTTTCGGACCTACTGCAACGTCATCTTTCAGATTTTTGTTTTCTTCTTGCACTTTCATTGCTATCGTTATTAATAGAGTAGATATAAAACCTTAATTTTAAAAAGCTAGTAAAAACTATGCTGTTACCTACATACGACTATTTCGAAAATTTAAGACAATACAATAAGTGGGTCGCGTCAACAACAAGAGCATTTTGGGAAAATCCATTATTTGGGTTGTACCCAAGTCCTATTCCTTCAACTCTTGCAGCGTGGGGAAAGGTAACTGAGCACAGCTTATCAAGAATTACGTCTAAGCCTGACTGGGGAATAGACTCTGTTATTTCGGACGGGATTGAGTATCTTGTAGCGTTAGAGACAATTAAAGAACTTCCTTTTTGTAATCTGATTAAATTTAAGAGCACACGACGAAAGAAAATAGATCGAAAAGTACTAATCATTGCTCCAATGTCTGGACATTACGCAACGTTGACTAGAAATACTGTTATTTCTCTTCTTCCTAACTGTGATGTGTATGTGACTGACTGGAAAAATGCCCGAGATGTTCCTTTTTCTGCAGGTAAGTTCGATATTGAAGATTTTACAAAGTACTTGGTAGATTTTTTTCGTGATCTATCACCAGACCTCAATGTTATGGCTGTTTGCCAACCAGCTCCTCTTGCGCTCGCAGCTGCAGCGATTACTTCAGAAAGATTTCCTGAATTTAATCCAAAATCACTTACTTTGATAGGTGGGCCAATCGATCCTGATGCCAATCCAACAAATGTCACGGACTTTGGTCGCAGAACCTCGATGGAGGCACTTGAGTCAACTGTAACCATGCCGGTCGGCTTAAATTATAAAGGAGTAGGACGTGAAGTATATCCGGGAGCAATCCAATTAGCGTCATTTATGGCAATGAACCAGGAGACTCATAGTAAAGCTTTTATCGATCAAATTGAAAAGGAAGCCGTAGGTCAAGCATCAGAATATGATAGACATAACAAATTTTATGACGAATATCTAGCAGTTATGGATATGACAGCTGAATTTTATCTCTCGACAGTAGATAGGATATTTAAAAAGCGAGAGATCGCTAAGAATGAGTTTTCTATTGATGAACAACCTGTTGATCTTAGAAACATCACTACCATTCCAACATTTATCATTGAAGGCACTAACGATGATATTTCAGCACCTGGTCAATGCTCTGCAGCTTTAAAGATTTTGAATAAGTTACCAAAAAATATGAAGTTTTCTCATATACAAGATGGGGCAGGTCACTACGGTATTTTTAGTGGTAAGGCTTGGCGAACCGAGATACGGCCACTTTTTCTTGAATTTATAGATAATAAATGCAGCTAATTTGAAAAATTGGATTATTCTTCAGGGTTTATAAGCTTTTGATCTTTAATATTGTCAGCTGTAACAAAACGCTGCATCTCAGAAGGCATAGTTATCATTAATTCGTGATACCCTCCTTTATCAAGCGCGTCCATAATATCATCTGCACTATCGGCATACCAATGACAGAAAAAGAAATCTTCTTTACCCATCCAATGAGCCAGTGTCTCAGCCTTGTCAGTTTTGACTGAGTCAAAAAATTCTTTCTCAGTCATATTAGAAGTGAATTCAGTACCTTGTTTTTTTGCATCCTCATTTAACCAAGTATGCGTACAAATGAAATGTTTTTTTCCCATTATATCTCCCAAGCTTTAGCTAATAGATTACGAAAAAACGTGATTAAATCAAATTAAATAGGCTCGAAAATAAGAGTAGTCTATAATATCTATATAAAACTTAGGGTAATAAGATATGTCTAGTGAAATTAAAGCTACAATTCCTGGTGCTTCGCTTGCGTCAACAATAAAAGTACTAGCGGGGCTTGGTCCACTTGGTGAGAAAGTTTTAAAGCAAAATGGAATAAGTGAGATTGATCCAAAAAAAAATTACCCGAGTTCCATTAGACTAAAAATATTTGAGGAGGTAAGAAGTAGATTTGGTACTGACGCATTATATGCAATTGGCGTAGAGCAGGGGCTTTTAATGTTATCTATGCTACCTGCTTTTGGTAAGTACATAGATAATTCTAGAAAAACATACTCGATGAGATCGGTGTCTTCTAACAATAGAACTAGAAATTTCAATTTTATAGATGAAACTTTGCCTGGACTACAAAAAATTACAAATGATTATATGGGGCAATTTCGCAGCAATAAGCTTAAAGGTGATATAGGTTTCAAACGTATATCAGAAGATACATGGGAAATGGCATTTGTTCTCGCTCAGCCATTGAAAAATTGGAAATTTGGAATTGGAAATTATCACATTTTTCTTATTAACCTTTTTGGCGATTTGTTCAATATTGATTATAAACTTGATGAAAAAAGTGAGGATATTGATGATGGTTGGTCAAGTGGAGCTTTTATCCTCAAATTTTTACCAAATGAGACTTTAAGGGATCAGAAAGAGATAATCGCAAATACAAGACTTAAAGCGCATGAAGGTCTCATGAAAGCTGTTTTAGAGGATGCTGAACGAAAAAAAGAGGAAACCGAGAGGTTATCTGTAAATTTGGCTAAATACCTTCCTCCGCAAGTCCACGAAGCAATTTTTTCTGGTGAGTTTGATACTGGAATTACTACAAAAAGACGTAAATTAACGATTTTTTTTAGTGATATCTCAAATTTTACGTCTACCTCGGAGGGTCTCCAACCGGAAGATCTAACAAGGTATCTTAATGAATATTTTTCAGAGATGACTGATATTGCGCTCGATCACGGTGCAACAATTGATAAATATATAGGTGACGCAATGATGGTATTTTTTGGTGACCCAGATAGTAAGGGGGAACAAGAAGATGCAAGAGCATGCGTTAAAATGGCATTGAAAATGCGCGACAGAATATCTGATTTACAAGATAAATGGCAAAAACAAGGTTTTGCAGATCCATTCGTGATTAGGATGGGTATGAATACTGGTTATTGTAACGTAGGTAATTTTGGAAGCGACCAACGGCTTACTTATACAATTATTGGTAGTGAAGTAAATGTTGCTCAACGCTTAGAGGCATCAGCACAGCCAGGAGGAATATTGATGTCTTATGAAACATACGCACACGCTCAGGACTTGATAGAAGTAGAACAACTAAACAGTATTTCGATGAAAGGAGTGAAAAGAGAGATTAAAGTATTTTCGGTTTTAAATAAAATTAGACAGGGAAATAAAATAAAAGAATCTTCTCATAAAATAAAGAATGTTCCAGAAAGGATAGCGGATAGGCTGGATGCTCTGGAAACCAAAATTGAAGAGATTTTGGATCGGATAAAATGAGCACATCCGCCATCAAAACAATTAATGAAATGAAGATACCAGGAGCCGCGCTAGCTTCCACAATAAAAGTTCTTGCTGGATTAGGGTCTTTGGGAGAAAGGGTTCTTAAAGAGCACGGAATTACTCAAATTGATAATGATAAAGAGTATCCCAGTCATCTAAGAGCAAGAATTTTTGAGGAGATAAGAACCCGTTTCGGGAAAGAAGCACTTTATGCTATTGGGCTTGAACAAGGTTTTTTAATGCTTTCAATAGTACCTTCAATTGGCAAATTTATACACGATTTCAGGATAAAATATAAAAAAGAGCTTTTAGATCACTCTAATTTCTCTAAAAACCTCAAGATTTTAGATCAAACTCTTCCAGCTTGGGAAAAAATAACAAATGATTACCTTGGGCAAATGCACAATGATAAAGTGCGATCTAAATTAAATTTTATAAAGATAGGTCCAGGTAAATACGATGTGCCCGTAATAAGCTCTCAAGTAGTTGCAAATAACAACTTTTTTGAAGCCAACTATTCTGTTTTTTTGATAAGTATGTTCTCAGAACTCTTCGACATTAAAATGGCTATTGACGAAGAAAATAGTGAGGACATGGATAACGGTTTCAGCAGATACCAATATACAATAACTTTTAATCAACTACAAAAAACAAGGAACCATAAAGAACATTTGGCTGAAATCAGGTTTGATGCAAATCAACTACTTTTGAGAAGGGTATTAGAGGAAGCAGAACAGCAAAAAAATCTCGTTCAAAAGCAAAAAGAGGATACAGAAAAACTGTCTTCAAAACTAGGTAAGTATTTACCACCTCAAATTCACAATGCGCTGTTTTCTGGCCAATTTGATACTGGAATCGCAACTAAAAGAAAAAAACTAACTATTTTTTTTAGCGATATAAAAAACTTCACATCTTCATCGGAAGGTTTACAACCGGAAGATTTAACTAAATATCTAAATGAATATTTCTCTGAAATGACTGACATAGCGCTTACTTATGGAGCAACGATAGATAAATATATTGGTGATGCGATGATGGTATTTTTTGGTGACCCAGAAAGTAAAGGAGAAAAAGAGGATGCAAGAGCATGTATCAAAATGGCTTTAAATATGCAAAGAAAAATAAAAAGCCTCCAAAGTAAATGGAGAAACGAGGGCTTTTATGAGCCATTCCAAATTAGAATGGGAATTAATACCGGTTATTGTAATGTCGGAAATTTTGGTAGTGAACAGAGGTTGACTTATACAATTATTGGTGGAGAAGTAAATATAGCCCAAAGATTAGAAGCTGCCGCGCCTAGTGATGGGATATTAATGTCTTATGAAAGCTATGCTCATGCACAAGATTTAGTCGAAGTAGATGAATTAAACTCAATTACTATGAAAGGTATTAATAGGGAAATCAAAGTGTTTTCAGTTATTCGTGATCTAAAAACGAAAAAAATAGCAAAAGATGAAAGCAAGATATCTCTGATAAAAAGTGAAAGAAATTCACTCGAATTAAGGATAGATAGGCTAGAAAAGCTTGTTTCTGAAATGATATCAAAATTAAATTAAACAGTTAACTGTGTAAGTATATGTTTTTATTTGGTTTTGCCATAAATTGTTAAAGAAAAAAAATAACATAATATATATTATGCGCCTAATAGAGTAAATCAGTGTTATAATTATTTATAAAATAAAGCATCATTTTAAATACCCTCTTTTCTCCCTACAATAATGATTTAATTTCAATAAAATCATTGCAAACGATATACAAAATAATTTTTTTTATGTCAGTAGAAACTTTTAAACATTCACAAGCAAAAAAGCGGTATGTTCCCTACCCTCTCTTAACTTAATTTTTAAACCTTTAGAAGCGTTACAAAAACTAAAAAAATATTATGATAAGGCGATTAGCGATTGAAAAATAAGAAATCCCAATCATATCGACCTAAATTTTTATAATATTTATAAAATTTTATATAGCTATTATTTACTGTTGTTCAATTCAAACCAAAAGGTTTCTTGCTTGGTGCAAACTGCATCAAAATTTTCTCTACCAAGATTTTCGAACTGTTTTACAAAATTCTTGTCGGGAACTTTGTGATTGTAATCTGAATGTAGCTCAGGGGATACTAAACAGATTTTTAAATTTAAAACCTTCAATTTTTTTATATCTGCATAACTTAAAGAGATATTACCATTAAATGTATCTAGCCAAATCCAGTTTGGCTTACAATCCATTCTCTCTACAATTTTTATAGCAGAGCTTAAGTCTTCCCATAATGAAACTCTTAATGCGAATTTTGAAAAACCCAGTTTACAGTACCTGATAATATAAGGGATCGTTTCGTCTAAAATAAAGTAATTAGTAATACCGGATTTTTTAAAAATTTTAATAATATGGTCTTCCAAGCCTTCCTCCTTAACATTTACAATAAGCAATGCTAAGTTGAAATGATTTATCCAATCTTTGAGTTTCACACCATTCTTGAATGGGTCATGGTTTAGAACTAAGTCTCCATTATAAGTTCTTACATCAATTTCAACCCCTGTGATAAATTGGTTGCCACTCAAATTAAGTATTGAATTTTGCCTATGTTTTATAATTTCCAAATTTCATCTTCCGTATCTTTAGTGCAGACTTACTCATTTTTATTAATAAAATAAAACGACTTACCAATGATCCTTGGCCCCCTCCTTTTGCTTCTCCACTAGATCGATCTTCAAATGATACATCTTTTCTTAATATATCTTTATTTAAGTAATTAAAAACTTTGAAATAATACATATCCATTGCAAAATCGTCAGGGCTGTTTTCTGAAAGAAAAATATTTCTGTATTCCATCGGAAATATTTTAGGCTGAGCATTTAAATCATAAGCTTTAAAGCCCATGCAAAGCGAAGTTATAGAATCAAAAATTTTACTTTGAACTTTTTGAAGACCACTCGTAAGTCTTTTTCCAGCAACGATGTAATACTTTTTTTCTATGGAAAGAAATAAACAATTAATAATATCTCGTAATGGAGTTTGCAAATCGCCATGAGCCCATGCATAAATATCAGCCTTGGTATTTCTTATTCCCTCTTTAATTCCGTGACCATAGCCGATATTATGTTTTACGTTTATTGACCTTATAGAGCTATTTAAAAAAGCCTCACTCTTTAAAATATCTTCGGAGTTATCAGTGGATCCATTATTTACTATTATCAATTGGAAGTTAACATTTTTTATTAAATATTCTAATTCAGACAACTCCTTTTTAATTTTAAATAGATTTTCGCTTTCATTATAGCAAGGTAAAATCAAGACAATTTTCATAATTTCACTAAACCCTTAATATGCTTGAAAATTTTATTTTTATTTTTATGGTTCCAGCATTTGAGTAGAAAGTCATCCAATTCATCGAGTCCTATTTCATGAGAAACAAATTTGCTAGGACTTAAACCCTGGAGTAAAGCTTCGCGAGCGAAAATCTCAAAGTTTGGTGCTGTGTCAGAATATGTCGGCGGCGTGTCGTCTATACATAATCTCAAAACGCTACGAGATTCAAACGGAAAAATAAAAATGGAAGTGTTGCTCGAGTCATTTTCAAAGTTAAAGAGTTTCATTAATCCTGCTTCAAAAATAGAGGTAGTTATAAGTGCAAGTAATCAAAATTTTGATAAGGGAACTACAACCAAAACCGGTTTAGAAACCTTAGACGTTCTAAATGGTGTAGACTTGCAATCTGAGGAAATTGCGTGGATTACTGGATCGGATGTAAATTTTTGTGCTCAGGCATTCCCCACCGTCGGTTATGATCATCCAGATGCACCGATACTTACTGTCTTAGGAGCTGTTTTACGAAATGGATTTCTTCACTCTGCAATAAGGGAAAAGGGAGGAGCTTACGGCTCAGGTGCTCAGCAGGATTCGGCATCTCGTTCTTTTAGATTTTTTTCATATCGAGATCCAAACTGCAGGGAGACTTTTAACGCATTCAATGAATCTATTGAATGGTCATTGAAATTTATAAACTCAGAAAAATTGGAAGAAGGAATATTAGGTGTTATCTCTTCGATTGACAAACCCGGCTCACCCGCTGGCGAGGCAAGAGCAGATTTTAATCAAAATATAAGAGGAATAGACCAATCCAAAAGAAAAATTTTCAGGAGCCGTGTTATTAATTGTTCAGTTGAAAGACTTGTAGAAGTGTCAAACAAATATTTGACTGGGCAACCTAAGAGATCCGTGATTTCCGGAAAGCATTTTGAAAAAGAGATTAAAGATCTTGGTTTATCTATTCATAATGTTTAGCCATGTTGGGCCCTGTCATCACTCAAGATGCTGGCTAGTGCTATAGAAGCAAGCCTTGCTTCCGGTGGATCTGCTCGACTTGTGAGTAGAACAGGTACTTTAGCTCCTAGAACTATGCCTGCTGCGCACCCTCCAGCAAAATATACAAGTGACTTGTAAAGAGTATTACCAGATACAATTTCTGGTACTACGATCCCATTCGATTGGCCCGCAACAGGGTCATTCCCCAATCCTTTTTTAATTGCAGCATCTCTACTAATTATAAGGTCAAGAGCTAGAGGGCCAGAAAACAATGCTTCTTTAATATTTTCTGTGGCCCATTCCTTCAAGTTATGAGCAGTTATAGTTGACTCCATATTTTCCATAACAATCTCACTAGCAGATAAAAATGCAATTTTTGGGGTTTTTATACCCAGTGTTTTCAAACTTTTAACCATTGTTTCAATCACTGTTTTTAGAGTTTTCTCACTAGGTTTGATGTTTACTGCTGCATCTGAGACCATAATTCCTGTATTCATATCGTCATTAGTTATATAAAATTGGTGAACAATCTTGTTTTTTGTTCTTAGATTATTTTTTTTCGCAATTACAGATCTCATGAAAGTATCTGAATGCAAATCCCCCTTCATAAGGATATCTGCTTCACCGTTCCCACACAAAAGGGCACTGATATCCCCAGCTTTTTCTTCTTCAGTTTCATTTATTATTCTGAAACAAGATATATCCCAGCTTAAACCTCTAGCCTGTTTTTCAATTTGATCTTTAGGGCCTACAAAGATTGGTTCAATCAAATTTAAATCGAAAGCTTGTTTTGCCCCCGATATAGCGGACTTGCTGTGAGAAAATGCGATTGCTACTTTAGCTACTTTTGCCCTGTTTTTTGCCATTGTTAGCAAGCTTTTTGGAGCAAATACTTTTGATTGATCTAATATGAAAGAGCTTGGGCTCAATTTTCTAATCCTATTAACTAGCCAACTGCTTTCATATCGCCCTTTGATATTCCTGCAACAGGAACAGGGGCTTTCATAGCATCCCTTCTAAAAGGTTCTCCAAGTTCTTGATTTAGCATCACTTCAATGAATGTAGTTTTATTGTTTTCCATTTGTTGGTTAATGGCTTCTTTTAAAATAGATGTTAATTCTTCCATAGAGTTAGCAGTTGTTCCAATGAAGCCACAAGCATCTGCCATTTTTGCGTAAGATACCTTGGTGTCTAATTCCGTGCCTACAAAATTGTCTTTAAACCAAAGCGTAGTGTTTCTTTTTTCAGCTCCCCATTGATAATTTCTAAAGATAATCATAGTTATAGCTGGCCATTCAGACCTACCAATAGAAGTCATTTCATTTACCGAAATTCCGAATGCGCCATCCCCTGCAAATCCAACTACAGGAACAGTTGGCACTCCAATTTTTGCGCCTACGATTGAAGGCAACCCATATCCGCACGGCCCAAATAAACCCGGAGCTAGATACTTTCTCCCTTTTTCAAAAGTAGGATATGCATTACCTATTGCACAATTATTCCCTATGTCTGATGAAATAATAGCATCTTTAGGCAATGCAGATTGAATAGCTCTCCAAGCCATTCGAGGCGACATTTTTTCGGGATCTCTCTTTCTTGCTCTCTCATTCCAAGTTGTTCCTGGGTCGTCCTCTTCGTGATCTAAAGAACTTAGCTCTTGAGCCCACTTTGACTTAGTTTGCGAAATATAATCAGTACGTTCTTTAACTTTATCATCAATCGCTATTTCAGGCATAAAATTGAGAATTTTCTTGACTACCTTCTTTGCATCACCAACGATACCCAAAGACACTTTTTTTGTTAATCCTATACGATCACTATTTAAGTCTATTTGGATTATTTTCGCTTTCTTTGGCCAATAGTCGATGCCGTAACCAGGTAAAGTTGAAAAAGGGTTAAGACGCGTTCCAACTGCCAAAACAACATCAGCTTTCTTTATTATTTCCATAGCAGCCTTCGATCCATTATATCCAAGAGGGCCACAATGAAACGGATGTGAGCCTGGAAAAGCATCATTATGTTGGTAACCGGTACATACCGGTGCGTGTAACCTTTCTGCTAATTGTATAGTGTCATTTATTGCATCGCTTAATACCACTCCAGCTCCATTAAGTATTACAGGAAAATTTGCATTAATTAGCAGGTTAGCAGCTGTTTTTATAGTGTCCTCGCCTCCATCAGGTAATTCAAATTCAATTAACTCCGGAATATCTATATCAACTTCCTTGTTCCAAAAATCCCTAGGGATATTTATTTGGGCGGGAGCAGATGCCTTTTTTGCTCTAGATATAACTCTATTCAACGTCTCAGCTATTCTTTGAGGATCTCTTACTTCTTCTTGATATGCCACCATGTCTTTGAATAGTGCCATTTGCTCAACTTCTTGAAAACCTCCTTGCCCTATTGTTTTATTAGCAGCCTGAGGAGTTACCAAAAGAAGTGGGGTGTGGTTCCAATAAGCTGTCTTTACCGGAGTAACAAAGTTTGTGATACCTGGTCCGTTTTGAGCTACCATCATAGACATTTCTCCGGTTGCTCTTGTGTAACCATCAGCCATCATTCCAGCGTTACCTTCATGAGCAGCGTCCCAAAATTGAATGCCAGCTGAAGGAAATAAATCGGAAATTGGCATCATAGCAGAGCCAATAATTCCAAATGCATGAGCGATTCCGTGTTTTTGTAATACTTTTACAAAGGCTTCTTCAGTGGTCATCTTAGTCATATCGATATCCTTTTTCTTGAGGAATATAAAATTGATTAAAAAATTTAAATTTAATATTCTAATATGTACTTAATTTATAGGAGAATTTAATAAAGGTGCAAAGTTTAAAATCAGGATTAGAAAATATTCATTTCGATGACAGGGGTCCCAAGGATGATTTTGCAATTGTTTTTCTAAATTCTTTAGGAACTGATTTTCGGGTATGGGATAAACTATTATATGTTTTAGGAGAACGTTTTAGAACTGTCAGAATAGATAAAAGAGGTCATGGATTGTCAACGAATTTTAAAAACGACATTTCTATTGAGAGCCTTGCAAAAGATGTGAGTAATTTAGTTGATTATCTAAATCTTAAAAATATTTGTCTGGTAGGACTATCAATAGGGGGCTTGATTGCCCTCGAATTGATTAAGCAAAGACCAAAAATTTGTAATAAATTAATCTTATGTGATACAGCACCAAAAATTGGTTCAAACGAGATGTGGACCGAAAGAATAAAGCGTGTCAAAGAAGGAGGGATAGAAGCAATTTCAGATGATATTTTGGCGCGATGGTTTTCTACTTATTTTTTAAAATATAGTGCTGATGAATTACAAATGTGGAGATCAATGCTCACAAGGACAACAAAATCTGGTTATATTGGATGTTGTGAAGCTATTGCCCGCTGTGATCTAACTGAACAGGCAAAAACAATTAATATGCCTACTTTAGTGCTAGTAGGGGAGGAAGACGGCTCTACTCCGATTAATCTTGTTCAAAATGCTGCGAGTTTAATTAGAGGTAGTATTTTTAAAGTAATAAAAAAGGCTGGACACCTGCCATGTGTTGAGCAGCCAAATGAAGTGGGCTCTATATTTTTGCAGTTTTTAGAGAATAATAAGTGAACTATATATCTAATCCTTTTTTTCCTATTGGTTTAAAGAAGCCCTCTAATGTAAAAGATTTGAATGACAGTACAGATATTTTGTTGAAGCTTTTAGATTTCTGTCCAGAGTACATGCCGACAGACTTCTATGACCAAAAGACATTTGCAGAAAATTTAGGTTTAAACTCTGTTCTTATAAAAGATGAAAGAAACAGGTTTAACTTAGGTAGCTTTAAAGCAACAGGCGCAACATATGCTATAGCAAAGATGGCCTATTCACGCTTGGGCGCAAAAGTCGAAATTTCATTAGAAAATTTAAGAAATACGTTGAGAGGTGTTACTTTTGTGACAGCAAGTGCCGGGAACCATGGTATTTCAATGTCAGTAGGAGCTAAATTATTTGGTGCAAATGCGATTGTTTTTCTTTCAAAAAACGTACCCAAAGCTTTTGCAGATCAGCTTGAAAACATAGGGGCAGATGTCAAGTTTAAAGGGGATAACTACGAGGCAAGTATGATTGAGGCCGAAAAATATGCACGTAATAATAATTATGTTTTATTATCTGACTCAACTTGGGAAACTTGTCAGTCGGGCGTTGATGTCATGGAAGGCTACATGATTATAGGTGAAGAGGTTCGCAAGCAACTATTATCACATAATTTAAATCAAATAACACATGTTTTCTTGCAGGCAGGAGTTGGTGGATTTGCGGCTGCCATTGCGTTATCCCTTCGAAAGTTTTTAAGGCAAGATGCCCAGATAATTGTTGTTGAACCTAGTCAAGCAAAGACCTTGTTTGTGTCTTTACAAAATGAAAAACCAAGTGTTGCCGAAGGCCAAGTGTCAACAATGGGGCGTTTAGATTGCAAAGAGCCATCCTGGTCTGCATTTTATTCGCTTTCAAAGACAGCAAATTATTTCATGCACTTAGAAGATGATTATGTCGAGAAAAAACTGAAATTTATAAATGATTTTGGAATTACAACTAGCCCTTCCGGGGGTGCAGGCATTGCAGCCTTGATATATGCCACAGAAAACCAAATTTTCGAGATAAATGAGGATTCGTTTGCTCTTGTGTTTTTAACAGAAGGTAAAATTTAAAGAGGATTAATTTAGAAACTTTTCGTCGAATGGATAAGAGGTAAGATTTTCAAATCCACTATCTGTCACAAGTAATTGATCTTCAAGCTTAATTGAAAATTCGCCGTTTTCACGGCTGATTAATGCCTCTACACATAACGTCATTCCTGGCTGAAGGACATAGTCAAATGCACCCTCTTCATAGTCCTCTGGATATGTTATCAGAGGAAACTCGTCGCATAGCCCAACACCGTGAAACCTGCAACTGTATTGTTGTTTTTTATACATATCATCAAGTTGATGTCCTTTAAAGGTTAAATCTTTAAAGTGAACACCAGGAGCAACAAGTTCAGCATTCTTTTGGATATGTTCCAATGCTATTTGATAATCTTGTTTCATTTCCTTTGTTGGCTCTTGGTCTCCTATCCACCATGTTCTAGAAATATCAGTGCAAATCGAGTAACAACCAACTAGATCAGTATCAAAAGCCACTATTTCATTATTCTGAAGTATTCTAGAGCCACATTCCTGAAACCAGGGGTTTGTTTTGGTACCGGACGAGAGTAATCGAGTTTCAATCCACTCTCCACCTCTTTTAATGTTTTCCGAATGAAGAATTGACCAGATATCATTTTCAGTCATACCTGGCTTTGTTTCTTTCTCCATAACATGTATTGAGGTTTCACATGCCGAAATAGAGCATCTCATAGCTTTTATCTCTTCGGCAGATTTTATAGATCGCGCATGCTCCATTATTTTTTCTCCATTTTCGATTTTAAAGTCTCTACTTTCTAGACTTTTAAACCCATCGAGCATTATTTTATCTATCGCCAATTTCTTATTGTTTTTTCTTTTTTTTTCGAAGAATTGACTTACTTGATGAGAAAAATCTTCAGCGGCAGACTTCACATTATCTCCTTTTGCAAAATAAAACATAGATGCGCCAGTTCTAACTTCATCGACGTACAGATAATTGGATTCTAAATAATGCGTGCTTTCTTGGTAATCCCAAAGAATACAGTGGCCGTCATCAAAAATTAAGCAGGATCTAAAAGGGTTATGTGTATTCCACAAAAGCATATTTGATGTGCCAGTTGCGTACCTAATATTTAATGGGTCAAAAAGCAAAATGGCATCGACTCTGTTCTTCTTTAATTGCGTTACGACTTGTTCTTTTCTATATGAATTAATTATAGATACGTCCGGCAATTGTAAGCCTTTATTATTCCATTCTTTTAGAGCTAGTTCTGTCGGTTCAGAAAAAACATTGATTTTTTCTGGGGCCTTGCCAGGATTTATTTTATTTTTAAAAGAAGGTGCCTGCATTTGACTCTCCCAATACAATTTTTATGTTAATACTTTTTTTAAATCTTTTAAATATTTTTTAATTACGTTAGGTTGTAATTCAGTTATTGAGGGGAAACACAATGGGAAGAGCTATTCTTTCGTCAGAAATATCAGGATCGATTTGGAAAATTAATTGTAAAGTTGGGGATGTTGTTGAATCTGGTCAAGACGTGATAGTTATTGAATCTATGAAAATGGAAATCCCCGTTGTTTCAAATGTTTCTGGCTCGGTTGTCTCTATTTTTGTAGTTGAAGGCGAAATGGTCGATGAAGACCAAAAATTAATAGAAATAAATACTAAAGATTAATCTAAAAGAAAAATATGGATAAAGAAATTTACGCCACTGAAAGCCTTGTAAAAGTTTCTAAAACGACTTGTTATATGTGTGCATGTCGCTGTGGCATTGATGTGCATATAAAAGACAATGAAGTCGTCCATATAGAAGGTAATAGAGATCATCCAGTAAATAAGGGTGTTTTATGTGCAAAAGGTGCTTCTGGTATTTTTCAGCATAAAGCAGCCTCTAGGCTAAAAAAGCCACTACGTAGGGTTGGTGAGCGTGGAGAGGGGAAGTTTGAAGAGATATCCTGGGATGAGGCTCTTAAGATAGCGGTTGAGTGGTTATCTCCCATTCGTAAAAAATCGCCAGAAAAACTTGTCTTTTATACTGGTCGAGATCAATCTCAGTCATTTACTGGTTGGTGGGCACAAAAGTTTGGCACACCCAACTACGCAGCTCATGGTGGCTTTTGTTCTGTAAATATGGCTGCTGCAGGTATTTATACTATGGGAGGTTCATTTTGGGAATTTGGTTCTCCTGATTGGGATAAAACAGAGCTAATGCTTCTTTTTGGTGTGGCAGAAGATCATGACAGTAATCCTATTAAAAGAGGGTTAGGAAAGTTGAAAAATAGAGGTGCAAAAGTTATCGCAATTAATCCAGTAAGGACTGGCTATAATTCAGTTGCAGATCAATGGTTAGGTATACGCCCAGGAACCGATGGCCTCTTGGTTCTTTCGATTGTGCATACGCTGCTTAAAAAGAAAAAAATTGATTTAGATTATTTGCAAAGTTTTACAAATTCACCATTCCTTGTGAGTGTTACATCAACTAATGATAGGAAGGGATTGTTTTTAAAGGATAAAGAAGGCTGTCCTCTTGTGATAGATCATTTTTCTGGTGAATTAAAGAGATTTTCAGATAAGGGAGTGAGGCCGTCTTTGACCAAGTCTTATTCAAATGAAGATGGTTCCTATAAGACTGTATTTAGTTTGTTAACTGAAAAATATTTGGATAACGCATATTCTCCAAAATTAGTTGCACCGCAGTGCGGATTGAAGGAAGAGCAAATATTAAGGTTGGCTGATGATATAGCTTTAACTGCGTTTAACAAGTCAATATACATTGATCAAAGTTGGGTGGACTTTAGAGGGGAAAAAAGGTCGGGGTTCACCGGCAGGCCGGTTAGTTTCCATGCGATGAGAGGTATTTCAGCGCACTCCAATGGATTTCAAACCTGCCGAGCTATACACTTGCTTCAAATTTTAATTGGTAGCGTTGATGTTCCAGGTGGATTTCGGTATAAACCGCCTTATCCTAAGCCGTTTGATGCGCACCCTAGACCACATTTTAAATTTAGTCCTGATAGTGAATTAGATGGACCTCATCTTGGATATATAAGTGGACCCGAAGACTTAGCTTATACAGAGGATGGTAAGCCAGCAAGAATTGATAAAGGTTTTACATGGGAAAACCCTATGTCTTCACATGGATTAATGCATACTGTAATATCTAACTGTCACAGTGGAGATCCTTATAAAATAGATACTTTATTTCTCTACATGGCAAATATGGCATGGAATTCCTCTATGAATACCGAGGAAACAATCAAGAAATTAACAGAACGAGACCCTGACTCAGGCGCGTATAGAATCCCTAGGATAATATACTCCGATAGCTATTACTCGGAAACTGTTGCCTATGCTGATCTTATTTTGCCGGATACGACATATTTAGAAAGATATGATTGTATATCGTTATTGGATAGGCCTATAGGTGAGCCCGATCAAGTTAGTGATGCAATACGCTGGCCAGTTGTTAAGCCAGATAGAGATGTAAGAAGTTTTCAAGATGTTTTGCTGCAACTTGGCGTAATGCTGGAGCTACCAGGAATGGTAGACAGCGACAAGCGGCCATTATTTGAGGATTACGCTGATTACATGCAGAGGCATCAGAGACGCCCGGGCATTGGGCCTTTAGCAGGATTTAGAGGTGAGACTAATACAGATTGTGGCCGAGGAGACATCAGCTTAAATCAAATTGACAATTATATAAAGAATGGTGGTTTTTGGAGTGAAAAAATCCCCGACGAAGCCCAATATTATAAACCATGGAATAGAGCATATCAAAAGTGGGCTGTAGAAATGGGTTTCTACGATAAAGAAGAGCCTTTTGTCTTTCAAATCTATTTAGAGCCACTAGCAAAGTTGCAAAATTACCACCAATTGCCAGATAATTTGAAACCTCAGAAGCATTTGTTTGAAAGAATTGACGAAAAAATGGATCCATTACCAATTTGGTGGTCAAATCATGATCCAAAAAAAGTCAAACAATATCCTATACATGCAATTACACAGAGACCCGCAGCGATGTATCATAGCTGGGGCAGTCAGAATGTTTGGTTGAGACAAATTCATGGTTCTAACAAATTATTTGTGTCTAAAGGTATTTGGAAAGAAAAGAATTTTAAAGATGGAGACTGGGCTAGATTAACGTCGGAAAATTCATCAATAGTTGTTCCGGTTGCACTTATGAAGAGCCAGAATGAAGATACAGTATGGACATGGAACGCAATTGGCAAAAGAAAAGGATCTTGGGCTCTAGATGAAAATGTGGAGGAGGCTAATGAAGGTTTTATAATAAATCACCTCATTTCTGATCTCTTGCCCAAGAATGATAGCGGCTACAGATATAGTAATTCTGATCCTATTACTGGACAAGCTGCATGGTATGACCTATTGGTTAACATTGAGAAGGTGGACAACCCCAGTAAGGTATCTCTCCCGCAGTTTCCAGTATTGAGCTCTCCTGTAAATGTTGGGGTAGATAAAAAGAAATGAGTAAGAATTGACAAAATTACCTAAATGCGAAGATAAAAAATTAGGGCTTTTAATTGATCTTGACACTTGTGTTGGATGTCACGGATGTGTAGTGAGTTGTAAAGAGTGGAATTCATCAGGAGGCGAAAAGCAGTTAAGTGATATCAACTCTCATCAGAAGGATCCAGTTGGTACTTTTTTAAATCGAGTTCATTCATATGAGAGAGAAAACAGCTGTACGAATGAAGCTGAGACGTTTTACTTTCCAAGATCTTGCCTTCATTGTGAAGATGCACCTTGTGTGACTGTTTGCCCGACAGGAGCAAGTTACAAGAGAGAAGAAGATGGGATAGTTCTTGTTAATGAAGATGATTGCATGGGCTGTGGGCTTTGTGCTTGGGCGTGTCCCTATGGAGCTCGAGAGCTAGATTTAGTAAGCGGTGTAATGAAAAAATGTACTTTGTGTGTTGATAGAATTTATAGTGAAGAGCTTCCACCAGAGGACAGAGTGCCTGTGTGTGTAAAGAGTTGTCCCACTGGCGCAAGAGCATTTGGTGATTTCAATGACCCTAATTCAGATGTTTCAAAGAAGGTCAAAGAGAGAGGTGGAGTTGATCTTATGCCTGAAATGCAAACAAAACCAGTTAATAAATATCTACTTCCTAGAATAAAGTCTAAGAATTCTGTCAGCTCTGTTGGGTCAGTTGTTGAGGAGGAAACAGATGCTACAGGGCTACTTGGTTGGGTGGATAGAGCTCTTAGTAAATTCTAATGCATCCTGCTCCATCAATAATCCTTTTTACTGTTCTTTCTGGTTTCGGTTTTGGACTGATTTCAATTATTGGACTGCTACAATTTTTGAATCAGATCAGCACGGTTGATATTGTGATTTTTTCTGTAATTGGTCTTTTTTTTTCAATTATTGGATTGATTTCCTCTTTTTTTCATCTTGCAAACAAAAAAAATGCAATCAAATCCATGTCTCAATGGCAAACTAGCTGGTTAAGTCGAGAGGCGATTTCCTCGATCTTCTGCCTATCGATTGTTGTAGGAAACATTGGTTGGGTTTTTGTACAAAATCGATATTTCAACGAGGTGGGCATTATATTATTTCTTTTATCTTTATTTACTATTTTTACTACTTCCATGATTTATGCACAGTTAAAAACCGTGCCATCTTGGAATAATATGTTAACGCCTGCTCTTTTTATTTTTACAGCTTTGGCAGGTGGCTCAATTCTATTATTGGATTACGCTAGCTTAGTTTTGCTATTGATTTTTGCAGTTCTTCAAGTCTTGTTTTGGTATATTGCTGACCAAAGTTTTATATATAAAGAAACGAGTGTTGGTACCGCTTTGGGATTTAGTAAAAATGAAGATATTAGAGCTTTTGATGTCGCTCATACTAATAGAAACTATTTGCTTAATGAGATGGTTTATAAAGTTGCTAGGAAACATGCGATAAAAATAAGATATATCTCTTTCTTTGCGGCATTTGTTTTGCCTATGTTATTAATTTTAATGTTTCCTAGTAACTTTAGTGTAAGCGTTTTTGTAATAGGCATTCATTTTGTAGGAATTTATTTTTCAAGATGGTTATTTTTTGCTGAGGCTAAACATTCGGTTAGTTTCTATTACAATTAAATACTGATTGAGTATGAGGGTTGCTTTATTAATGTTTGTTTAGATAAACTAACTTCGTTTACTTAATAAAAAAGTTACTTTAAATAAATTTGAACGTATAACATATTAAGTTGTCTAGGATAGATAGTAAGAAGGTTGCTTAAATAATGGAAAATGATCAAAAATATCTAACAGAAAACAGAGAAAAATTTAATAATGATTTGTTAGATTTTATATCTATACCTTCGATTGCTGCTTTGCCAGAACATTCTAAAGACGTTCAAAGAGCTGCGGCCTGGTTAAAAGAGCGAATGTTAAAAGCTGGCATAGAGAATGTGGAGCTAATGGATACTGGTGGGCAACCTGCAGTTTATGGTGATTGGTTGCACGCTGGGAGTGATAAACCTACAGTACTTATATATGGTCATTATGATGTTCAACCTGTAGATCCGCTTGAATTGTGGGATATTGATCCCTTCAAACCGATTATTAAAGATAACAAAATTTTTGGGCGAGGAGCTTCTGATGATAAGGGTTCCATGTTCATACCTATCGTTGTGTTTGAGTCAATATTTAAAACGTCGGAGACTTTCCCCTTCAACATCAAATTCATTTTTGAAGGGGAAGAAGAAGTGGCCTCACCAAACATGCCTGAATTTGTTTCCAAAAATGTTGACAAACTGATCTGTGACATGATTTTTTCAGCTGATGGTGGCCAGTTTTCTGAAGATGAGTGTGAATTGGCAGTGGCTTATAAAGGTATTTTAGGTTTTGATATTGAGGTAACTGGTCCAGATACCGACAAGCATTCGGGAATATATGGTGCGGCGATTGCAAACCCTGTAATGGCATTATCACAATTGATCGCTTCCATGAAGAATGACAGCGGAGAGATCGCTGTTGAAGGTTTTTATGATGAAGTTATTCCTCTTACTTCTAAAGACAAAGAGGAGATATCAAGAGTTCCTTTTGATGAGAAAAAATTTGTAGAACAGACAGGCGCCATTTGTTTAGATGGTGAAATTGGCTATACACCATTAGAGCGAGTGAGCGCACGCCCTACTATTGATTTAAATGGTATTTCGGGTGGTTATCAAGGAGCAGGCACTAAAACGGTTCTACCTTCGAAAGCCTTTGCAAAAATAACTTGTCGTTTAGTAGCAGATCAAAAACCAAAAGAGATACTTAAAAAGATTGAAAAACATGTTGAAAAACATCTGCCATCGGGAGTCACTGGTAAGGTTATACCGCTTCAAGATGAAGGCGATCCCTTATTAATTCCCAGTGACTTGAATTCAATGAAATTGGCAAAAGAGGTACTAAAAAATATTTATGGAAAAGATCCATATATTATAAGAGTTGGAGGCTCAATTCCCATTCTTTCTGCTTTTTACCGATTTTTAGGCGTCTATACAACAACATTTTCTTTTCAACTTAATGACGAAAACTGGCATGCGCCTAATGAATTTTTCCGATTATCTAGTTTTTATAAAGGGCAGGAGGCATATCGGCAATTATTTCATAAAATTGGGAGTCTTAGTTCCTAATGCTTATGAAGCTTAAATGTATCGCATATACCATCTTATTCGTAGCTTGTGTTTTTGTAACCATACCTTTATTCGCTCAAGAAAAAAGAAACAACAGCTTTTCAGAAAATGAGATGGCAACGATAAAAAAGTTAGCACTGGAAGCATTGCTCGAAAATCCTGAAATACTTCGAGAGGCTTCTAGAATTCTTCAAGCTAGGGAAGAACAGCAAAGAAATGATAATGTCTCAAATCTTATCAGAGAATATAGTTCAGAGCTGACTGACGCTGAAGATACAGTTGTCATTGGTAATCCAACCGGAGATATTACGATTGTTGAATTCTTTGATTATAACTGTCCGTATTGCAAAACGGCCGCAACAGATCTTCAAAATTTAATTAAAGCTGATGAGAACATAAAATTTATACCCCGTGAGTGGCCTATTTTAAACAATAATAGTGTTATTGCTGCAAAAGCGGCTTTAGCATCAATTGCACAAGGCAAGTACAAAGAATATCATTGGCGGCTTATGAAGGAAGGGACTCTAACTGAGACTAAAATTTTTGAAATAGCAAAAAATTTAGAGATTGATATCGCTAGCTTGAAAAAAGACATGGAGAGTGAATTCGTTATAAACCATATAGCAAAGTCAAATGCACTAGCAAGACGAATAGGTTTTTCTGGCACACCTCTATTTATTATCGAGGGTAAATTTTTCCCGGGCTTTGTGCCTTTAGAGGAGCTTGAACTAATTATTTCTGATATCAGAGAAAGTAGAATGTAAGCGATTAGATGCATACACTTTTATAGTTTATTAAATGCCTAACGTTGAATAGGTGCTAGCTACTCTACTTATTGAAACCATCATAGCAGCAGTGCGCAGGTCAGGAATATCTGTATCTGAGTTCCAACGAGCACTTATTACATCATAAGTAGTTCGCATGGTATCTTCTAGTCCTGATCTTACTAAATCAAGCTCTGAATCGCCTTTAACAATCTCTTTTTTAAACTCGTCAGAAAACTTTTCCTTAGTCATAGACTCAATTCCACTAATTAAAGAAGACAGTTGGTTTTCTTGCGCACGTCTTTGTAGTCTACCAAATCTTATTCTGCTTAAATTTTTGATCCATTCGAAGTAGCTAACTGTAACCCCTCCAGCATTAGCATATAAATCTGGAATAATGATTTTATTATTTTCATTCAATATCTTATCAGCATTGGACGATATTGGCCCGTTTGCTGCTTCGATGATTAGAGGAGCCTTAATTCTTGCAGCATTTTCTTCAGTTATTACCAACTCCATTGCTGCGGGAATCAAAATATCGGCATCAGCTTCCAGAAGCTCTGGTCCTTTATCGGTAAACCCTGGATAGCCTTTTATTGAGCCATTTTTTATTATATTGTCTCGTAATTTCTGGATATCGATCCCTTGTTCATTTATTATAGCTCCATCCCGCTCCAAAACATGAGTTATTTTTGCACCATCCTCTTTCGATAAAAAGAGTGCAGCATGATAACCAACATTGCCGAGACCCTGTATTATTACTCGCTTTCCGCTTAACCCTGGTGAGAGTCCAGTTTTTTCTAAATCAATTTTACAGTCAAAGAACGCGTTTAGTGCGTATTTTACACCACGCCCCGTAGCTTCAGTTCTGCCAGCAATCCCTCCCTTGCTTACGGGTTTTCCAGTAACGCAGGCCCATGCATTTAAATCCGTGGGGTTCAATCTTCTATATTCGTCTGCCATCCATGCCATTTCTCGTTCCCCAGTTCCGACATCAGGTGCTGGTACATTCTGTGATGGATGAATTAAATCTCTTTTAGCCAGTTCTTGAGTAAACCGGCGGGTAATTTTTTCTAGTTCTTCTGCACTCCACTCTTTTGGGTCAATGATTAGACCTCCTTTTGATCCCCCGAAAGGTACCTCAACAAGCGAACACTTATAAGTCATAAGAGCTGCTAAAGCCTCAACTTCCTCTTGATTTACATCTAAATCGTACCTTATGCCGCCTTTCACAGGTTCAAAGTGATCGGAGTGTACTGATCTATATCCTTGAAATGTATAAACTTTATTCCTTAATCTAACGCCAAATCTTACTAAATAAGTTGAATTTGCTTGCATAATTTGTTCTGCAAGATCGTCAGATAAAGCACTCTCTGATTTATTACTGTTTAAAAATTTTATAGCTTGCTTGAAATTGATTTCAATCGACTCTAAAAACTCTTTTCCTGCCATTCCAATTCCCCCTACGGAAAGATTAACATGTTTACTTTATTACTTAAAGCTATTAGAGGTTCTTTGTCTATTTGAGAAAAGATTAATGAGAACATTACAAATTTTAGAAGACTATGACAGATAGAAGTTTTGGTATTATTTTAGCTGTTACCGCAGGAATACTTTGGTCCACTATAGGATTAAGTATCAAGAGCATTGAGCAGGCCAATGCGTTTGAAATATTATTTTTTCGTTCAATTTTTATTTCAATCTTTATTGGGTTTTTGCTCCATTTTTTTTTCAGGTTTAACTTTTCTCTTCTTTTAAGAAACTGGGTGTCTTACGTGCTTGGTGGTACTGCACTATTTTTTGCATATATAGGAGGAATTTACGCTTTATTAACTACATCAGCAGCAAATGCTCTCCTATTATTTGCTTGTGCCCCAATATTTACAGCTATTTTGTCACCAATATTGCTAAAAGAAACAATATCAATCAAAACATTACTGTCCATTGCCATTGCTTTTACGGGCGTCATTATTATGATTTGGGGTGATTTTGGTGGTGGTAATTGGAAAGGAAACTTATCTGCTATTATTTCAGCCATCGGCTTTTCTTTTTTTACTATCAATCTAAGACTAAACAAACATATGCAAATGTTGCCATCTGTTTTCGCTTCTGGGATCATCGCATCCTCTGTTGCTTTCTTAATTATATTGTTTTTAAATTATAGTATTCAGCTTATCAGTAAAGACTTCTTCATTATTTTCATTTTAGGTGTCTTCCAGGTAGGTGGTGGCCTTGTTTTATATACTTTAGGCTCAAAATTTGTCCCAGCAACGCAACTAACCATACTAATGCTTGGAGAGGTATTTTTGGGACCGTTTTGGGTATGGATTTTTATTGGGGAAGAGGTTTTACTCAATACCATTCTAGGAGGATCTTTAATTTGCTTTGCTGTAGTATATAATGCACTGTATTCTAACGCCGACAAATTAACGAAATAATAATTTAAAGCTATTTTGTGGTACGGAGTTTTATTATGAAAGAAAGAGGTGTTTTTGTAGAGAAATCCAACTGGAATATTTTGAAGTTGTTAAAGAGCAGAGCGTCTGAATATGGGGACAAAGAATTCATTAGATTTGACTCCGGCACTTCTCTCTCATTTAAATTACTTGATGAGCAGTCGGACAAATTTGCTTATAAACTTTTAGATATCGGACTTAAAGAGGATGAAAATGTCTTTTGTTTTCTAAAAAATAGTCCAGAATTTCTTATTTCTCTATTTGCTGTAATGAAGATTGGAGCTATTTTTGTTCCGATAAATACAGAATTAAGAGGGCAATTCTTAGAGCACCAGTTTCTTAATTGTGAGCCAAAAATATCCATAATAGACAATACTTTATTAGAGGTTTTTAAAAATATAAAGTCACAAAAAAACCAACTGAGGGGTACTATAGTAACTAAGTCTTTTGATAAAAAATCATTGCCAACGGCCCTTCATGCCGAAGAGATTTTAAGCTTTCAATCGTGCTTAGATAATATCATTAATGATAGCGAAATCAGTTTGCTGGAAACTGCTTCAATTCATAAAATTTGTGCGATAATGTATACGTCTGGAACCACTGGTCCGTCTAAAGGTGTCTTGTTGCCTCATGGACACTTCTTTTCTTACGCTATTATAAGTGCTGAGGTTGCTGAGTTTTCTGATAGAGACACACAGTATATCTGCATGCCCTTATTCCATATTAACGCACTAAGTATTCAGTGCTTCGCAGCTCTATATGCGGGCATGAGTGTTTATTGCGTAGAAAGATTTAGCCCCAATCGATGGTTAAGTGACGTTCAAATCTCAAAAGCAACAACAACACATCTACTTGGTGTAATGCCTGAGTTTGTTTATAGCACCAAGGAGAGCAAGGAAGATAAAAATCATTCATTAAGATTAGTTAGTGCCGTTCCCATCGGTGAATGGGGAAAAGATTTTGAAAAACGTTTTAATATTAAGTTTTTACAAGGTTTCGGGATGACTGAGAGCGGCATGAGTTTTTGGGCTTCACTTAATGAAGAGACTTGTGTCCCAGGGCGTGCTGGTTACCCAGTAAATGAATTATATGAAGTCAGAATTGCTGATCCCGAGAATGATGAAACTCTGCCTGTTAATAAAGTTGGAGAGTTACTAATTAGGCCTAAACACCCAGGAATTTTTTCGGCGGGTTATTATAAAATGCCAGAGAAAACTGTAGAGGCTTGGCGAAATTTATGGTTTCACACTGGTGACGCATGCCATTTTGATGAAAAGGGAAGAATGCATTATTTTGATAGAATAAAAGACTGCATCAGGCGTAGAGGTGAGAATATCTCTGCCTTTGAATTGGAACAAGTTATCAATTCATACCCGCAAGTAGATGAAAGTGCAGCGATAGGGGTAAAAACAGAAAAATCAGGCGGTGAAGACGAAGTCCTTGTATGCATTGTTAAAAATAAAGGAGATAATATTGAAAATGATAAATTTCTTCTCTTTTGTCAAGAGAAGCTACCTAGGTTTGCTGTCCCAAAGTATATCAGGTTTGTAGATAGCATCAGAAAAACTGGGTCTGGGAAATTAAGTAAGGTAGATGTCAGAAAAGAAGGCCTAACGGATGACGTTATAATGCTAATTCCTGATCGTTAAGTGTAAATTAAGTTAAAGGACCAACAAAATCAAAGCAGCGTTTCTATTTTTGAATTATTTTCAAGAGCTTTATATTTTTCATTTTTTAAAGCACTTTCACTTAGAATAACAGCTTTTTTAATCGGCGCACCCTCAATTCTCACTCGAAAATGCTTTATTTCATTTACAAATATTTCTTTTTCTAAAAAAAGGGCATTGCGCTTTGTTCTCGAATAGAGTCTTTGCCCTACTTGATATGGAGTTTTTTTACTATTTATCTTTGATAAAATATAATTGAACATTGCCACTATAGCCTCCGAATACATTTTAGGCCTTTTTTATAGAGGGCTAGCGACCGACCTCTGATTATAATAAATACAACAAACTGGCGCTTTTTCAAGCATTTTTAAAGCAACTAGTTCAATAATTGAATAAATATTAGGTCTCATCTGTAAAGCTCGCTACAAAAAAAGTTGTTGCTATTGACAAGCGCTTAATGAAACGGGTAGCCTTATGATAAACAAATCTTGGTCTTTAACGTATGACCTATAATGGAAGGAAAGAGATATGTATAAATTTTTGATGTCAACTGTCGTTGCTGGCACCATGGCTTTAGCCACAAATGTCTATGCGGCATGTGGGTCAATTTCTATGGCTGATATGAACTGGCCATCAGCTACACTAATGGCAAATGTCGATAAAATTATTCTTGAAGAAGGTTATGGCTGCGAAATCGAAATGGTTGCCGGCGCAACTACTACGACTTTTGCATCTATGAATGAAAAGGGTCAACCTGATGTTGCTGCTGAGTTGTGGATCAATGCTGTAAGAGAACCACTTTTCAAGGCAATGGACGAAGGAAGATTGCATTCAGCTAGAGAAATGCCGATCACGGATCTTGGAGAGGGCTGGTGGGTACCAGACTACGTGCTTACAAAGAACCCAGGTCTAAAGACTGTTTTAGATATTCTTGAAAGACCAGATCTTTTCCCGGCAAAAGAGGATCCTTCAAAAGGAGAATTCATTGGATGTCCTGCAGGATGGGGATGCCAACTTTCAAACATAAACCTATTCAGAGCGTTTAAAATGGAAGATAAAGGCTGGATCTTAGTTGACCCAGGTTCGCAAGCTGGTCTTGACGCATCTATGGCAAAAGCTGTACAAAGAGGAGATAATTGGTTTGGGTACTATTGGGCTCCAACAGCTCCTATCGGAAAATTTAACATGCAGCTTGTTCCTTTTGGCGTACCTTTTGCTGGCGCAGAGAACTGGGATGGTTGTATTGCAAAAGCTGAACAAGACTGTGCTGATCCAAAGCCATCAGCTTGGACCAAATCAGAAGTTCACACTATTGTGACTACAAACTTTAAAGAGTCTGCAGGATCAGATGCTATGGGTTATTTTGCAAAACGTATTTTCCCAGGCCCAATAATGAACAAAATGTTGGTGTATATGGAAGATAACCAGGCTAATGGGCCAGATGCAGCTGTCGAGTTCTTAATCGAATATGAAGATGTTTGGACACCTTGGGTGTCTGCAGACGTCGCTAAGAAGGTTAAGGCATCTCTCTAAAAATATATGTTTATTTAAGTCGCCTCGGGTAACTGAGGCGACTTTTTTTTTAATTTTTTGATAAGGGTAAATCATGGATTGGCTTGCAGAGTTTCCGAGCTTAGGCAAAAGAGACTTAAGAGATTTGAAAAAAGGCATTGATGGATCTTTTAGAGAATGGTCTAGGTCAAACGGAGATGCTATTGAAGCATTCTTTGATCCTCTGTATTTCTTCTTAGTCTGGTTAGAAAAACTCTTAATAGCAACTCCATGGCCAATTATACTTATAATAGTTGCGGGGCTTGCCTATATCGGGTCTAGAAGCTGGAAGCTGGCTTTAGGCTCTGTAGTTTCCTTCATGTTAATTGGTTATTTTGGAATGTGGAAAGATATGATGGCAACTATTTCATTAATATCTGTTTCTACACTTATTTGTATAGCTGTCGGAATTCCAATCGGAATATTAATGTCACGCTATGATCGAGTACAAAGTGCAATAACACCAATTTTAGACTTAATGCAAACCATCCCAATCTTTGTCTATTTGTTACCGGTAGTAATGCTTCTAGGCATTGGAAGGGTGCCAGGATTAATAGCGGTTTGTGTATACGCGATACCTCCAATTATTCGTTTAACTAATTTAGGCATAAGGTTAGTGGATAAAGAAATTCTTGAGGCTGCAGATGCTTTTGGTTCTAGCTACAGACAAAAGCTCTTTTCGGTACAAATTCCCTTGGCTCTACCAAATATTTTCGCTGGAGTAAACCAGACCATCATGATGGCGTTGGCAATGGTTGTTATAGCTTCAATGATTGGTGTTAAAGGTTTAGGTATGCCGGTTCTGCAAGCTGTTCAAAATCAGTATTTAACACTCGGATTGATGAACGGTTTAGCAATAGTTGCGTTGGCAATAATTTTTGATAGAGTATCGCAGCGGTACGGACAAAGACTTCAAGCTCACCGTTACGGAAAAGAGCATGAGTAAAACTAAGCTTAAAATAGAAAATCTCTATAAAATCTTTGGTCCTAGAGGTAAGTCTTTTATAGATTCTGTAAAAAATGGAATGTCAAAACAGGAGCTATTGGATAATCATAGTCATGTCCTTGGGCTAAACGACATTAATCTAGATATTCCTGAGCAAAGAATACAGGTGATTATGGGACTATCAGGCTCTGGAAAGTCAACTCTGATAAGACATATCAATCGCTTGATTGAACCTACAGCGGGCGCAATTACCGTAGATGATGAAGATATTCTTTCAATGTCACAACTTCAATTGCGTGAATTCAGGCGAAAGAAAACATCTATGGTTTTTCAAAAGTTTGCTCTCTTACCGCATAAAACAGTAGCACAAAACGTTGCGTATGGCCTGACCATCCAAGGTGAGCAGGAGAGTATAGCGAAGGAAAAAAGCCATAAGTGGATTGAAAGTGTGGGATTATCAGGATTTGAGGAAAGATATCCTGCTCAACTCTCCGGTGGCATGCAACAGAGAGTTGGTTTGGCTAGAGCACTGGCAACAGATGCTCCTATATTATTGATGGATGAAGCATTTTCAGCCTTAGACCCTTTAATAAGAACCGATATGCAAAATATCCTTTTAGAACTTCAAAAAGATTTACATAAGACAATTATCTTTATAACACACGATTTAGATGAAGCACTTAGAATTGGAGATAACATTGCAATATTGAGGGATGGAAAGATTATTCAAAAAGGTGATCCTCAACAAATAATTATGAAGCCAGCTGATGACTATATCTCTGATTTCATAAAAGATATTAACCGTGGGAAAGTAATTGAAGTTAAATCCATTATGCAAAAAGGTAGTAGTGAGGGCGCTTCTTTAGACAGCTCTTGCTCTCTCGAAGACGCTTTAAAGGTCCTAAATAATGAAAAGAACAAGGAGTGTAGCGTTGTCGATGATAAAGGTAAAAAAATAGGAAAAGTTACATTAGACGCAGCTATAGGTGCACTTTTCAGAGAGAAAGCTTCAAAAAACAAAGAAAAATATAAATAGTATCTTATATTTTTCGACTTAAAACACAATCCGCTGCTATCATGCTATCTTTGTATATAAAAAATGGATTTATCTCTATTGATACGCACCCATTTTCTTCTTGGCTATGAAAATCTGCTATTTTAAATATTTCATTAATAATCATATTGAAATTTGCTTTACTATTATTACGAAAACCATTGATTAGATTGAAAAATTTCAATTTTTTTATTTCTTGTGAAATATATTTTTTTGATACAGGTAATATAAAAGTTTTTGTATCCCTGTATAATTCAGTTAACGCTCCTCCCATGCCAACAACTAATACATCACCAAATGTTTTGTCTCTTCGAATGCTTAAAAACATTTCTGCAATTGGAGCTGGAAGCATTTCTTCGATAAAAAAAGTACCATTATTAATTGCCTTTAAGCCCAATGATTTTTTAACTTCGTGATATTTTGATATTAGCTCCGTTCGACTATTGATATTTAACTTAACAGCTCCTAACTCGGTCTTATGTAAAATTTTTGAGCTAGTAAACTTTAAAGCGATTGGAAATTTAATTTTTAATTTTTCTAAATCTTTTACATTTTTTGACAAGTTGTGCATTAGGAACTTTTATTCCTTTTGCTCTAATAAGAATTTTTCCTTGGTATTCGTTTATGTTCACAAATTTATTATTTTTGTATTGGGCTAACTTAAAATTATGCAACTCTTTTCTATCACTGAAATTATTGTAATCTAAGAGCTGTTTTACTGCGTTTAAACAGTTATATATACCCTGCATTGGAATGCCACCCAACTTCAAAATCTTATTGCCTACACCTTCATTAATATTTTCAGGCAGCGTTGAACAGATAATGGGAGTAAGACCAACGAGTTTACATTCATCTATAAAAACCTTTGTATCGTTTAAATAGAGCTGTTCAGTCTCGTTTATTTGCGCATGAGGAAAATCCTGTACCAAAATTGCTGTGGAATAGTCGTTTTTCAGTGCGTTTTTAAATACTGGACCTGTCTTTTCTGGAATACCCCATATGGGAGTTGTGTAATCTAAGGGGTTTGATATCGTTGCTATCTTTGGTAACACTTTGTCCAGTGATTTTTTCTGACATTTACTAAAGTTTGGTAACTTTAATTCGAATTCTTCTGCGTTATCTGCAACCATTGCAGCTCCACCACCAGAACAGGTAAGTGCTAAAATTTTATTTGTTTTTATTGGGCATGAAACACTAAACAATTTAGCTGTTTCAAGTAATTGTATCGGATCATATACTTCAGTAATAGTCAATTGCTTAAAAAGTGCTGAATACATTTCATTATTTCCGGAAAGAGATCCGGTATGGCTTTTAGCAATCCTTTTACCAATTTGTGATTTACCAGATTTGTAAACAATAATAGGTTTTCCTGCATTAAATGAAAATTTTGAGGCCTCCACAAATCTAGTTAAATCAGAAATTCCTTCGATGTGTATAGCAATGCAGGACACATTTGTCTTTTTGCTGAAATAGTAAATTAAGTCTTCAATCTTTGTTACAGCTTGGTTCCCCACGGATACCATAAAGCTAATTGGAAGTGATCTAGTTGCCATAATAATATCTGATGATAGCATTCCACTTTGAGTAATAAGCGCAATTCCCTTTTTGCAACGTTTGCCTTTGTGTGAAAACGGCCAAAGTGCAAGGTTGTCAGAAAAATTAATGAATCCATAACAATTAGGCCCAATTAATGGAGTGTCACCGCATTCCTTAATAAGTCTATCCTCAAGGTATTTTCCAGTCTTACCGATTTCTTTAAACCCTGCCGAATAACATACTATTCCTTTGCACTTAATGGCTTTAAGAGCTCTCACAATTGAAATAACCTCTTTAGCAGGTACAGCGATGAACGCAGCATCCGGACTCAACGGAAGGTCAGAAACCTTTCTTAAACATTTATAATTATCGATTTTCTTTCTTGTTGGGTTAACAACAAATATTTTCCCCTTATAACCTCTTCTTTTTAACTCCCTTATGGGAACAAATATGTCTTTGCCACCGATAAAAACGACTGATTTTGCTTTAAAAAAACGATCGATGCTTTTTAAAGAGTTTAAAATCATGCCCCAAGAGGTCTAAGCATTGAGCGCGTTACAATATGCCTTTGTATTTCAGAGGTTCCATCCCAAATTCTTTCCAATCGTGAGTCTCTCCAAAGCCTTTCAATAGGCATCTCTTCCATTAAGCCCATTCCTCCAAAAATCTGAACAGTATCATCTGCTACCTTATTAAGCATTTCTGAACAGAAAATCTTAACAATAGCCGCATCTTCATCCATCATTTGACCAAACAGAGCCCTGTCCACAGCATCTTTTACTAATAGGTCTGCGGCTCGTAAGTTCATCTTCATATCTGCTAGCTTGAAACCTGTAGCTTGGAAAGTTCCTATTGGCTTGCCAAATTGTTTTCTTTGAGCAGCCCAGTCTAAAGCTAAATCAAGAATTCGTTCTGCCTTGCCACAACAAGTCGCTCCTACCCAAATACGACCCATGCCAAGCCATTTCCCAGATAATGAAAGTCCATTACCCTCAGTACCTAGTATCTTATCAGCAGAAAGCCTAACGTCATTAAAGCTTAACTGGTAATTTTTATATCCCCGGTAGCTGATACACTTTGTACCCTCTTGAATATCAAATCCGGGAATGCCAACATCTACTAAGAAGGCTGTAATTCTCTTTCTTTTTCCGCGAGGCGTTTCATCTTCTCCTGTAGCAGCAAATACAATCGCAAAATCTGGCATACATGGTCCAGAAATAAAATGTTTGGAACCATTCAAAATCCAGTCAGCTCCTTCTTTCTTAGCGTTCGATTTCATACTCATGATATCAGAGCCCGCGTCAGGTTCTGTTAATGCAAATAATTCTCGTTTATCACCTTTTACACAGGGATAAAGGTACTCTTCAATTTGCTTTTCGTTGCAGGCCAGAAGTATTTCGGTAGGACGTGCTATCCATGAATGTAAAGCATGTGAAGTTTTTCCATACTCTCTTTCAACAATCATCATTGAAGAATAATCCAATCCCCCCCCACCGTATTTTTCTGGAAGATTAGCTGCAAATAATCCAACTTCTTTTGATTTTTCTTCTATTTGTTTGCCTATTTCATCTGGAACATAACCAAGTTTATCCACACGGTCTTCATGAGGATAAATTTCGTCAGCCATGAATTTTTGGACAGTATCTAATAGAATTTTTGAGTCGCTTGAAGTGTCATACATAGTTTATCTCAATAATTAGTTTTTTATTAATGAAAGCTTTTTCCTTGTTTCATCTGGGGTAAGAACTCTTCCACCCATCAGCGTGATTATTTTTATAACTTTTTCAACCAATTGTCCATTCGTAGCAAGTACGCCTTTTGAAAGATAAAGATTATCTTCTAAACCAACACGGACATTGCCCCCCATAGTAATGGCTGCAGCGGCCATTGGTATTTGCATTCTTGAAATACCAAACCCAGACCAAATTGCATTTGATGGGAGATGATCCTTCATTGCCTTCATAGTATCAACACTTTGATCAGCTCCCCACGGTATTCCTAAACATATTTGAAACATTGGGGGTTCTTTAATTAATCCCTCTTCAATTAGCTGTTTGGCTAATCTAATATGACCTAAGTCAAAAACCTCTAATTCTGGTTTTACTCCCCAAGATTTTGTCAATTCGGCCATTCTTCTCAGGATAGGTAGAGTGGATATATAAATAGAATGATCGTCGACACCGAAATTTAAGGTTCCGCAATCTAAGGAACAAATTTCTGGCTTACATATCTCTATATGTGCGAGCCTCTCATCAGGACCTATCATGTCCGTTCCGGGGCCAGGCATCGAAAAATCATTTTCATCAGGAGCCCAATCACCGCCCATTCCTGCAGTAAGATTTATAACTACATCAGTTTTATCATCTCTTATTCTGTCAACTGCTTCTTTAAATAAGTTTACATCTCGCGATCCTTTACCAGTTTCCGGATCTCGCACATGAACATGGGCTGCAGACGCACCTGCTTTCGCAGCTTCGATAGCAGCATCTGCAACCTCTTTTGGAGTTACTGGAACATGCGGACTTTTATCAACAGTCTCACCGGCTCCCGTAACTGCACATGTCACTATTACCTCAAAATTCATGCTAACCTCATTATTTATTGGGACGATTGTTTTTTATGGCACTCAAAATTGCAGCAATTGCGTTATCACGATCTTTAGCCATTTTAAGAAAATGCTTACCTTTTGACATATCTTTACACCCACTAACCATCTTATCACGTAATTCTTGTGTTAATTCAGGAGCTTTAAGTCTAGTCCATGGTAATTGTAATGCAGGACCGAATTGGTCGAGATTTGTAGCCATACCTCCTTCGCCACAGGCTACGTGAAATGCCATGCATTGACCTTGGTAAGCCATCCTAGGTGCTGGCCCATTAATTAGTGCTAAATCAATTTGTTCAGGAGTTGCTTCGTCATTTGCGACCATGTGCAAAGCCTCTCGCCATAATGCTTCCTGTAACCGAGTTGCAATAAATCCCGGAATCTCTTTTTTAAGCACAATTGGGACTTTACCGACCGCTTTATAAAAGCTGACCGCCTGATCAACACATAGTTTATTGGTGTATTCACTAGCAACAACTTCTACCAGTGGTAGTAAGTAGGGAGGGTTAAAAGGATGTCCTACTATTGCTCTATCTTTTGTGTTGCAGTTCTTTACAATGTCTGAAATTAATAGCCCAGAAGTTGATGAAGCTATAATAACGTTCGGATTTAAAAATAAATCAATTTGGGAATAAAAATCTTGCTTTATATTTAATATTTCTGGAATGCTCTCCTGCACGAAGTCGACCTCGGTTAAGCTCTCTTTTAAGTTTGTGAAAATTTGCATTTTTTCTAACGATGCTGCTTCATCAATACCTAATTTTTCTAAAGTTTCCCAAGCCATTTTGATTAATGACTTATAATCATCTATTTCAGTCTCTGAGTGTAGATAACATTTTACATTTAGGCCTTTGGCTAGAAAATGAGCGGCCCAACCAGCTCCTATGGGTCCGCCTCCAATGCTAGCGACTGTTGAGATCTTATCTAAACTTTCCAAGCTATTTTCCTTTAAAATTTGGATCTCTTTTTTTCAACGAATGCTGCAACACCTTCCGCTGCATCGTCAGATTTAAGCATATTTGAATATGTTGACAAATTGCCCGACCGCATTTCTGAAAATGCTTCTTGCAAAGCTTTACATTCTA
>CACELY010000009.1 GCA_902560505.1 uncultured Alphaproteobacteria bacterium | reverse complement strand
GAAGTAACTTTGTTTCTCGCGGCAGACGGTGTTCACATTCTAAATTGCAAAAGTGCTGGTGAAATAGTAGGTCAGGGTACTGGAGACTTATATGAACATCTGGAAAATCTAAAGAATACAAATACAAACATATTTGTCTCAGGAATGTCCGCTAAGGCAAGGGGTTACGATAAGACTCTTCTTGATGGGTATAAAGCAGAGTTTGCAATGCCCGAGAAACTTGTTGAAGAGTCGATTAAATCGGATAGCGTCCTATGCTATTGAGAATACTAAGGAACGGTAAAGGGAGGGCGACAGCAAGTAATGGAGAAGTGATATGAGCATCTTCAGAAACGTTGTACTGAATCTCAAAACTGAGCAGGAATGCGATCGAGCAATTGGTCTATACAAAGAACAATTATCATCTCTAACAGGAGAGGGTATCGAGAATGTCTATATTTGTAGGTTATCAAAGGACTCGGTATTGTTTTTCGTGACAATAGATAATGAAACTAATGCGAAAAGAATATTCGAAACAATGCTCGCATGGAGAGAAAAACAAAATCTTGATCTAATCGACTCACTTGTTTTAGATGGAGAGATTGAATGGCATAAAAACTTTTTGAACTCTTAATTATTCCAACCCGGCAATTAATTGTTGCTCAAACGACTTTATAAGGGTTTTATTTTCTTCGGAACAGTCGAAGGTATTTGTATTATATGCCTGTTGTGTTCCATTCCATATTACTTTTTCGCTTTTTGCTACTTCATAAGATTCGAAATAAACGTATAATAGCTCAAACATAACCCTCCCCATTTCTGGACTGGTGTAAAAAACATTTCCGACTTGTTGAAAAAGTACAGTTTCAAGGTCTTTTGTTCCAAAACATATTTCGGTAAGACCTACAACGCCACCCATTTGTCTATACTGGTCCTCCGGATTGCCCTGAGAATATAAGGGTTTAGAAATTATAGTCATGCAGAGAAATAAAGTCGTTATTATTAAATTTTTCATATATTTCTCCTTTAAAATATAAATATAGCACTTTTTTAGAATTATAACTCGTTATACATATTAACCAAAGTTTTATCAACCAACTCCAAACTAAAATCAGACCACTCCTTGAGATATTCTCTTTCTAATTTCTCTAATAAGTTTTAACTGTTTTGAGAATATATTTTTTTAATTAGAAGTTTTTTAAAGTATATCGAATTACTATGAACACAATTAAAGGGATTAAATTAACATAGACAAATATACCCGTTCCCGTATTCGAGTATCTTGTTGCGCCTACAAATTTTCCCAGATTTATATTAAAATAACAAAGAAAGAAATCCAGTTACCGGCCATATCTCAAAGATGATTAGCGTAATCAAAAACGTAGTTTTGAAGATGAAAAATCCAAACCAGGATTATTCATATCCAAACAAACCAACTGCCTGTAAAAATTTTTTTGTTCATAAAAACAGACGTACACTATCTCATTTAAACCTTCAATATTTCCAAATTTAAAAACAGTCGCTTTACCTCTTTCATAAATTTTATTTAACATTGCATTTTTAAGAGAATATGAGAAATCTCAATCTTATGGAAAGGCACATAATGGGTATATGGTTTGAAATTATAGCGCTCGATCTTTTACTATCAATATCAATAAATTTTCAAACAATGTATTTATTGATGAACAAGAAAAATGTAAATTCGGATTCCTGAAAATTACTGATGACTAAAACTTTAACTCTTATCTTTTTATTTGCGTGGGCATTAATGATTGTTGGATACCTTTTAGGTATGTTGGAAACTCCACCAACTATGTTTCTCATTAATTTGCTATTTGGATAAAAAAAGGGAGAACCCAATCTATTTTAATATGGGTTCTCCATTTATGAGGAAAATATGAAAATAAGATAGTAGCAATATCTGTTCCAAAAGTTTTTTTGACACCTAAAAATGTGGTTCTGAATTATCATTCTTGTGATTTATGTCGTAAGTAAAGTATAACAGGGAGGGGACTTATAGGGAACGAGATCAAATCATTTCCTTATTTGTCCATTCCCAAAAACACCTGCTTACTAATTTCTAAATAGACTCTATAATCTATAATACCTCGAACATATTTACCAAAGTCTAATCAACTACCCCCAAACTAAAGTCAGACCATACCTCTGGATACTCTCTTTCTAACTTCTCATCTTTGAGTCTCTTCTTCTTTACGATTAAATGAACATGATTACCTTTGAGTTTCTTTTCACGAACAGATAGGTATCCTTTCCTATTTAACCACCCGGCGATTTGGTCAAAGGTCTTTCCTTTTGCTCTCTACGCGGTAATTGTTTCATAAAGAAAGAATTGATATTGGAAATACTTTGAAACACTAAAAGGTGGACGGCGATAAGTTATAGAAAAATGGAATAGTGCATGAGCGGACTCCTCTACGCATTTAGACCATGCAAATGCCACTGTTAAACTAATTCCATACCTGTCGAGCAGTTTTGAGTCGCGATTTATCAACTGCTGATTTAACAAAACGATTTAATATTTATCTGAATTTCACAGTCACGTGTAGAACTGACTCGTTGGTATACAAACGAGTGCTGGCAAGCAAACAAGAATGTTTTTACCGAGCAATATGGACGAAATCTTATATTTTTTGTCAAAATAAGCGCGAATATACTTATTACACAGCATTTGAAGCATTTAAGGAATGATGAGCAAATTACACGAATAAAGGCATTGAATTTCTTTATAATAGTGAAAAAACGGCATATAAAAATCAGTACTTATTTTTTAATCAATTTTATATGTTTGAGTTTCAATAATACCACTAGTGGACACTAGACTTTTGATTGTGAAGTTGTTGGGTAATAAAAGAAATTCAGAGAGCTCGTTATCGTATTGTTCCCGTTGGTTAATAAGTACTCCCATGGTTTCATTTTTCCATATTACTTTATATCGATCAATCCTAGTGTCAGTTAAAGCTTTTGAGTCAGGTGTATATTGCAAATAAATGGCAACAGTAAAATCATAAATATGACTTGAAACTTTTGTGATCTGTAAAGTGGATTTATTAAAATGAAGGTCTTTATTTGAGAATATTAATACGCCATTTTTTTCTAATGAAAAACTATCGCCACGGAATGTTCCAACTGGTATTTCTCTTTCACCGGCAAAAAGATCTGTAGAAAAAATAAGAATTAGAAAACATAAAAATCTCATCTAATAAACATTATCATTTGAAGCAATGTTTAACATTAGCAAGTAATCAGTTAAACCTAAAATTTAGTTCTGTAATTTCTTCATGTTCCTGGAGGAAATTGGATGGAATTTACAAGATAAAATCAAGTTATCCTGCGCGCAGCATTCTCTTTAAAGTTTCAATAGAAGTATTCTTCAATTCGTTCCATTTGCTTTGGTTATTGATTATAGTTTCTGCCTCTTCCATTAATTGTTTTGCAAGTGCTCTGTAACAAGCAACAACTTCTTCATATACATCCGCAGTAAAATTTTCACTATTATGGGCGTTAATTACCTTATCCACGTTTCCTCCAAGTATTTGGTCTGCTACCTGTAGATCATTTTGCTGATATCCTCCAGAAAAGACTTCTGAAAGATATGCTGAATATGCAATATTTGCTGCAACATCAAATGATTGCTCATCGCCTAAATAAAAATCTACAGCACCGTTCCCTATTACTACTCCGGCACATGCAGCAAGATTATCCAATTTTTCAGTCTGCGCTTTGGCTAAAGAACTCAACAACAATAGTGCTGTTAAGAAGCTAATTACAAATGTTATGATCCTCAAGTAAAAACTCCATATTCTATTAGAAGACAAGATGTTAAATAAAAATATGGGGTATTGTCCAATATTACTCAATGTTTCACAGTTTAAAAGTGGCTGCATGGTTTTTAGAAGTAATAATTGAGTAGAAATATTATAAAAATCAAGATAAAGCGTTTTCCGATATTTCTGCGGGTATATGTTTCTGGTACAATTAAGAATGATGAATTTAATTAAAAAGTGGTTAATCCCCCTTAAAGTTGGAATTGATGAGGCCGGTTCTGATGAACTCACGGTTATTTGGGTCCATGGGGCGAACCAATCTGGACTATCATTCCAATACTTAAGGTCATTGACTCGGTTTAAAAACGAGTTGGTAGTTGAGTACGATACGTCGCATAAATTTAAAGATAATTTAGCGATGCTTTCAAATGAAATTCTCAAAGTAAAAGGGCCATATTTTATGATAGGACATAGTTTGGGAGGTCTATATGCTCTACATTTAACAAAGCATGTAGAAGTCGCAGGTGCAGTAAGTATTAGCACTCCTTTTGCAGGGAGTTGGACTGCAGATTGGGCACGGTTTTTTGTTCCAACATATCAATTGTTTCGAGATGTGGGTCGGAGGTCTATTCCAATTAAGGAGTCTCAGAATATAAAATTGACAGTTGATTGGACTCAGATAGTTAGTACAAAAGGAAATGTGCCTTATCACGGAGGTAAAAACGATGGAGTATGTACTATCAAGAGTATGAAATCTAGAAAAGATATGGAGTTGATAGAAGTTCCTCATACCCATTTTGAAGTAATGTGTTCAGACTTAGTGGTGGAAATAATATTGGGTCGTTATCAAAAAGTTTTAAGGAGCAAAAAAACTGGGAATGCTATTTAAAAACCTTTTTAAATTTTTGATATGAAAAACTTGGTAATTAGCAGAAAAGGATTTGACTCAACCGCTGGAGGAAGTGCTTCCCCTATCTTTGAAACTGGAGAAATTTTCTCTGTTCCTATACCCCAAAAGAAACAGTCGCCATTCAGATATAAAGATGTACGTTTCAATGATTTGGCTGGACAAGATATTTTGAATATAATTGGTGCTAAATCGATTTCCAATAATGATTTTTGTCACTTTGATCCACTGTTTTTAGAAAAAAAAGGTATTTTTGGGCAAGCAGGTGGAGCACAAGGGGAATTAGATAATTGCGGGATAGAGAGGGGAGATCTCTTTTTATTTTTTGGTTGGTTTAAGAATTATCATCAGAGAGGCCCTGATCTGCATCATCTTTTTGGGTGGTTGCAAGTTGAAAAGATAATAAAAGGAAACAATGAGATATTAAATTTTTTATCAAACGATGGGCTTTCACATCCTCATGGCACAAAGGATGTAACGCAATATAAAAATAATACTATTTATGTAGCTTCAAAAAATTTAACTTTCTCCGATAGGGTTCGAGATCTAAAAGGGCATGGTAGATTTAAAAAAACTGCCAAAGAGCTGATATTAACCGAAAAGGGTAAAACTCGATCGAGATGGAGGTTTCCTCAAGAGTACTTTTCAGATACAAAAAATCTATTTCGTAATAGATTGAAATGGAAAGATAGAAAAAATTGTTTAGTAGATTGTGTGGGTATTGGTCAGGAATTCATTTTGAACGCTCATGATAATCCTTCAGTGATTAACTGGGCGTCGCACCTTATAAACATCTATGGAAGAGACTAAATTACTTTTTCATTTGGACTTGAGAAAAATCGGAAAAAGTTTTTTTCGAGTGTAAGTAACTTAACGATAATCTATTTCGCACCCGTTAGGGTGTTGCAAAAACTTAGATTTCTATTGCGAAGGTGGTATAAGATTGCTTTTTCTACTATGGAAAGAATATAACTAATTCATAACTTTACACCCTATGTAGGCAAGGTTTGTTGGTAATGGCTGGAAATGTCACTAACCAACAAACCCTTCCGATGACAGTAGGAGTTTCCTACTAAAGACACGAAGTAGTTTTATAAATAATATCGTACAGAGACGAATTATCGCAGTAGGTTTATTCAGTTATGGTGAACTTTAAAATAAAATAGAAGATAACAATTGAATTAGTATTTTTTCAGTCTATATGTCAGGATTGTTGCACACTTTTATAAAGTTTAAAATATTAAAGCTTTCGCTACTTAGTGCTTTGAGCGCTGGAATTGTCTTAACTCTTATAGCAAAAGAAATGCGTAAGAAAAAAAACGGATATAGCCGACGAATAAACTTTTTTTAGAGAGTAAAAATTCGATTTACAGTACTCTTATATTATTACAAACATACTCTTCATATTTAGGCAAATCATAAAAACTCAAGCGGTTTTTTATCTTTTCTCAAACTGGACAATGTAAAAGTGTTGTGAGATTATTTAAGCGTGATTTGCTTGAGGATTAAACTTGCCAAATAGGAAAATATTGTGAGAACTGTCAATCATGAGCTTACTAGGAGAGTTGCAGGCTTTAAAATTCTTTTGATTATTTACCTAGTAATTTGTTTACTTAATCTAATCCTAGCAATAGTAATACCGCCAAGTAATTTCCAAATTATCAATCAGGGCACTATGTTGTTAAATTTAATTTGGGTTTTGGTTTTTGCTCTCTTTTTGCAAAAATTAAACGATGTTACTTATAAGTATTTTTCCATAATTGTATTATTTATGTTACCAACCTATTATTTCATCTTAGATTATCTGTTTGAACTAGATAATTCCTTCTTTAATCCTTCTAATCTAGGTTTAGGGAGAAGTGTTGACAGTTTATTTCTTTTACCAATTGTATTTGTCGTTAGCTCTATTCTCTTTCTGAGACAGTCAATAATTTTAATAGCAATCACACTTTTTTCAATTTTGGCAGCCTACAATCTCTATGAAGTGTTGGCAGATGATAAGACTTATCTTACAGATAACTGGCAAACAATATTAGAGGATGCAAACGCAATTAACATAACCCTCTTAACTAATTGGATAAATATCTGGATAATAATCAGCATCGTGTGTTACGCCATAGTTCTTTTAGTAGATAAACTTATGAACGATGCTGTAAAATTTGAAAAAAGTACCGCTCAATTTAGTAGATATTTTTCCCCGAACATACGCGAAAAAATTCAAGAAGCAGATCTAGAGATTAAGGAAAATGAAAATAATTCTCAGGCTGTAGCAGTATTGTTTACGGACATTGACGGCTTCACTGAATTATCAGAAACTTTATCTTCTAAAGAGATAATCGAATTACTCTCTGATTATCAAGATCGAATGATACGTCCAATCTTTAAAAACTCCGGAACAGTAGATAAATTTATTGGTGACTCAGTTATGGCGACTTTTGGAACACCTGTAAGTCAGGGAAATGATGCACAAAATGCTTTTAATTGTGCGAGGGAAATGCAAATCGCGATGAGGCAATGGACTAAAGAACGAAAAGATAATAATCAGCCAACAATTACTCATCGAATAGGAATTTCGTATGGAACCTGTGTTGTAGGAAATATTGGTAATGAGGACAGGAAAGAATTTACGGTTATAGGTGACGTTGTAAATGTAGCCAACCGTGTTTGTGACGTTTGTAAAGATTTACAGTGCAGCTTATTAATAACTGATACACTTAAAAATCGACTTAATGAGGCAATAAATGCGGAAGAAATTAAAAATTATCCTATAAGAGGTAGAAAGGATAAGATCAATTTATATAAAGTTGTAACCTAAATTCTAGGTAATAGAGGAAAAGAATATTTTTTAAAGATGGAATGTGCTTTCATGAAGCGAAAAAACCAAGAAACTTTGTCTTTTATTATTTTTATTTGATAAGTGTTTTGTTCAAAAATCATTAGGGAGTTTTTAGGAGTCTTGGAAATTAAAAGTAGTTTAAATTCAAAAGAGAACTCTGAATTGTCTATAGTTCGACTTTGTAAGAATTGCGCGAGATCTTTTGCAATTTTTAAAGAAACATAAAAATAATATGGTTTTAATACTCGTTGCTGTCGAAGAAGAACTCAGTTCGAAAGACCTACCGAGCTTCCAAATTCACTATACTGGAGTTGGAAAAATTAATGCTGTGATCAAAACTTTAGAAATAATTAAAACCTATTCTCCAACTCAAATAATCAACTACGGTACCGCTGGCAGTTTAAATAAAAAATTGAAGGGATTGGTAGAAGTTACTAAATTCTTTCAAAGAGATATGGATGCTTCACCCCTAGGTTTTAAAATTGGTCAGACCCCGTTTGATGACATTCAAGAAATAGAGTTTGGAACTGGTGGGTATAGCTGTGGAACAGGAGATTCTTTTGTTACTTCTACACCTAAATTGAAAACAGATCTCGTCGATATGGAAGCATACGCTATCGCAAAAATTTGTTATTTGAATGACATAAAGTTTCGATGTTTCAAGTATATTTCTGATAACGCTGATGGACATGCAAATACTGACTGGGTAAAAAATATCTCTATAGGTAAGAAACTATTTATTAAAAAGATGAGAGATTTAAAAACTTAAAAAAGTTGTTAAAAGGATATCAAAATTTGTACAGTGATTACCCCAGTATTGTTTTTTATATTCTATTACTCCTGATGCTTTCGGGGGGTATTGTTTATATTGCAAGGCAAAGTCCTCAGAGGTTCATTATGCAATTGTTAATATGGGCAATAATTTTTTTAGGAGTGTTTGGTTTGATCGCTTTTCTGACAAATCCTTCTTGAAAAAAACTCAAAGATGGTAGCTAAAGCTTTTCATGATGAGATCGATTGGTTAGAAGTCCTACCTAATGCATTATTTGTTGCAATAGTCCTAAAAAAGAACTATCTGGCTATATGAGAATATTTTTTTGCCTCAATCTTTTGGAAACTCGTATTTGGAAAAAAATTTAAATAGCGTTTTTGTTAAATTGACTAGTGATCATATAGACCAAAATGGGCATGTATCAGAAGCGGGTTATCTTATTGTTGCTAACCTTGCGTATTGGAAGATATGCGAGCAAGTGGGTCTCTTAAAACTCTATAGTAAATACAAAATTAGTGGAATTGTCTTTGATACCTATATGGAGTTCAAAAAAGAGGTTTTTGAAGGCGAAGAGGTGATGATTAATCTAAGATTCAATATAACTAATGATACCAGAAAGATTGTGAGGCTTTTAGATATTTATGACAGAGAAAATCATTTGGTAGTTAAGATAACATCAAATGGTGGCTTTTTGGATCTCGAAAAACGAAAAATCGTAGAGCCACCAAAAAAGATATTGGATACATGTCTCAAATATTTGAGATAGTAGGATTTTCTATATTACAATATCGATGCTTAAAAGCTTTCGAAGGCTGCGAGGTAATCAGCACTTTTTAGGTTAAGGAATGTCTAAAAAGTTTTATCGCCAGCATTTAAACATACACAAAAAAAACGTTTAATCCTCTTGAATAATCGAGAGCTTTTTTTTAAAACTTTAAGAGAGGGTAACATGATTGACTTTGATTTAATTGGTTATGACGCTATATAGTTGCCATGTACGTCGAGATAGGATTATTATTAAACGCTCTTATTCTGGGAACGATGACTTCCTTCATGTTAGTTACTTCGCCTGCAGTCTTTAAGACACTCGATGAAGACCATTCAAAGAAATTCTTAAGATACATTTTTCCTCGCCTTTTTAATTTTTGTTTTTTAATTTCTATGTTTATGTTCTTATTCTTTTCTTTAGGTGACTTTGTTTCCGGAATGATATTTGGGATAGCTATAGCAATAAGTTTTCTGATTAACACATACTTCTTAACCCCTAGAATAAATAAGATGCGGGACTTAATGCTCGAAGGTCGTCCGGGCTCAGAAAAGGGATTCAAGAACCTGCATATGGCCTCTGTACTCTTATATTTACTTAACGTGATATTTATAATTTTCATCTTCATTCTTTATTACATAAGATGAAAGTATTAGTTTTTTTTTTTCTTTATTTATTATCATGGCAAGTCGTAGTTGCGGATATTGTAAAAATAGAGTTTACCGCAGATGACTCTTATAGCATCGAGGTTGCGAATATTGGCGTTGGTGACACTATAGAGTGGTTGCCAAAGAATGAAGGCCATAATGTTGAATTTCTTGCGGGACCAAATATGGAAGCACTTCCAGAAAATTCGGATTTAAACGTCCGACACGCAATTACTTTTAATTTGCCTGGAGTTTACTTATATCAATGTACACCACACGGTAATATGGGGATGTTGGGATTAATAGTAGTGGGTAATAATTTCGATAATTTGGGCAACATTGAAGAAGTGGAATTGTCTCGAGTGGCAAAGTCAGTGCTGCAAAGACTGATTAGAGTTGCTAAGTCAAATAGGTAAACAGTGTTGGTTCGCAATGTCTTGGTGCATTCACGACTTGCCAGCTGAACGGACCATAGTTTCCATATAGTTCAGAAATTTGGATCGATCTAACTTGCTAAAGGGAGGCGGACCAGAAGTAACTTCACCGCTTTCCCGTATTTTTCCCATTATTTCTCTTGTAGCGATTGCCATTCCTATGTTGTCGAGAGTAAACCTCATTCCATTAGGTCTTATTGCCAACGCACCTTTTTTTAGGCATTGTTCAGCAAGTGGGATGTCGTTTGTTACACAGATGTCGGTTTCCTCGATATTACCTATAATCCAACTGTCTGCAGCGTCAGTTTCCTGATTGACAACGACTAGGTTTATAAGTGGATTGCGGGAAGGACGAATGCCTCCATTACACACCATATAAGTCGTCAAATCATGGCGTACAGCGATCCTTTCTATTTCGTTTTTTACCGGACAAGCGTCGGCATCTACATAAATTTTTACCATTTTAAAAATACTTCTTGGGGATTGCGCTTCATTTTACATTTTTAGTGGACTTTGTTTTGCTATGGGTAAAAGATGTCATTTTATACAAATTTATATATCTACTAGGAGTGATTATCTCAATTTATTTGGCAAGAGGCTAATTAAAAATTTTTCTAGAGTTTTTGTGAAAAATTAGGGGTAATATTAATTAAGGTATATTCCACTAGAATTTAAGTGAGCAGGAAGACGATATTATGAGTGATACGAATTATAAAAGCATAGAAGTTAGTCCGATATCGGGTGCATTAGGAGCATTAATTACCGGGGTAGAATTAAAAGAGCCTCTTCAAGACCCTGTATTTGAAGAGATATATAATGCTTTTTTAGAATATAAGGTGATATTTTTTAATGATCAGGAGCTCAATCCGGAAACTCAACTTCGATTTGGTAAGATGTTTGGACAACCTATAATCTATCCATTTGTGAAAGGTCTGAAAGATTTTCCTGAGATAACGCCCATTTTAAAGAAAGAAACTGACCTGAATAATTTTGGTGGGGTTTGGCATAGTGACACCACGTACCAAGAGCAACCACCAAAGGCAACAATGCTGTACGCGGTTGAGGTGCCTGAGTTTGGTGGTGACACCGAATTTGCGAACCAATGCATGGCGTTAGATTATCTGTCAGACGGTATGCGGAAATTCTTGAATGAACAAGAGGTTATTAATACCTCGGGTAAAGGGAAAGTCGTAGCTTCAAGATCAGATGTTATGAAACACTCTTCGTCTGGAAAAGTGGTCGACGAGTTGAGAGCGATACACCCGGTAGTCAGAACGCACCCTGAAACTAAAGAGCAAGCACTATTTATCAATGAAGCGCACTCTTTACAGTTCGCAAGTCTTAGCTTAGAGGAGAGTACTCCTCTTCTTGAATTTTTGTTTAAGCACCAAATAAAGTCAGAGTTTACTTGCCGTTTTAAGTGGAAAAAAGGATCAGTTGCGATTTGGGACAATAGGTGTACTCTTCATAATCCGATAAATGATTATCATGGAAAAAGAAGGTTAATGCATAGGATAACATTTGCTGGTGATAGGCCTGTTTGATTGTTCTCCAAAAGGGAAAAATTTGGATAAAATTAATAAAGAAAGAATCTGGCGTTTAATTCAAAGCACTGGAGATGAATTGCTTGGAAAGCTTCCTCAGCACCCCAATCATCCAAAAGGGAGAAATCCATATGCTCATGTGGCGTTGAAAGTAAAAGCTCGTTTTGGGTGCAGTTACAAAGATATTGCTGACGAAAAGTATCAAGAGGTAGTCGATTTCTTATATCTTATACAAACAAAAGAGTGTTGAAACGTTTTTTGCGCTACTATTTTATAATCGATAAATTAATAGAGACTGATCTTCTAAATAGGGAGAATAAATGAAAAAATTATTTAATGATTCTTTTGAAAACTGGATTTTTGATCTTGACAATACGATATACGACATAAAAGCGGGATTATTTGTCAAAATTTCCGAGAGGATTACTCAGTACATAATGGAAGTTCTCTCTTTCACGAAGGAAGAAGCTAACTTAGTTAGAAGTGACATGTATAAAAAATACGGTCTTACGTTAACTGGTCTTATGAGAGAATATGAAATAGACCCTGATGAATATCTTGACTTTATTCATGATGTTACACACCCTGAATTACAATATGAAAAGCAACTTAAATTAAGTTTAAACAATCTTTCTGGTAAAAAATTCATTTATACAAATGCATCTCAAGATCACGCAAAAAAAATTTTATCAGCAATGGGGATAGAAGCTGAGTTCGAAAAAATATTAGATATAAAAGCTACACAGTATGTACCTAAACCCGACCCAAAATCTTATGATATTATGCTTAAAAGTTTTGGCATTCTTTCAAATCAAATAGAAAGTAGTATTTTTATTGAGGATACAGCAAAAAATCTCAAACCGGCAAAATTGCTAGGGTTGAAAACTGTTTGGATGGAAAGTGATCGTAATCTTGAAGACTATAAAGATAACGCGGAGTACATAGATTACAAATACTCTGACTTAAAGTCGTTTCTCAATGATATATCTAAAAACAATTGAATGGTTGGAAAAAGCATAGGTTTTAAATACAATTAAAAAGGTGCAAATACATGATTGATAAACAAGTATTGGATTTAAAGGAAAGGCGATTTTATATAAGGTTGATAGTCACAATCCTAATTTTATACATGGTGGGAACACTTTTTTATAAGTCAATTTCTCCATTCCATAATTGCATTAGAGACAACAGCGCGAATGTTATTGAATGTACCAGAGATAGCACTTGGTAATATCAAGTTCCAAAATATTTTAACTGGTGTTATTTTTATAACGCTTGTTTTGGTTACCGAAGCTTTTGCTCGATCTGAATTAGAAATAATAAAGAAAAATATATCAGCAAACGTCATATTTCTACGACATGCTTTAGCTCCTGGTGTTGGAGATCCAGAAAACTTTATCAAAGAGGACTGTACTACGCAACGGAACTTAAATAATAAAGGTCGCTTGCAGGCTAGATCGATAGGAAATTACTTGAGATCAACAAATCTGAAGTTCTCTCAAATTTTAACAAGTGAGTGGTGTCGGTGCATTGATACAGCTAAAGAGCTTAATATTGGCCAATGGACAACTTTCTCAGGCTTAAACTCCTTCTTTCAAGAATATGAAAAAAAAGATCAGGTCATGAACAAACTTCAAAAGAAACTTGATTCCCTTGGTTATTCAGACCTTGCTTTATTTGTGACCCATCAGGTTGTTATTTCGGAACAGACTGGAATTGTGCCCCGGAGTGGTGAGATGGTTTTATATAATTCAATAACTAAACAAAAAGCCAGATACATGATTAATTACTAACTATTTTTACTGATACCATTTTTAAATAACAAGTCTGAAATATTTTTTTTAAATGGGAAAAAGCCTTTATTTGCAAATGGAAATGCATATTTATCCCAATCTCTCATATAAAAAATTGCTTCAATGTTCTGATTTCTCAGTTCATTGACAAAGTCACTTGTCATGAAGTATTTATTTCCCACCGTTTCATAAGGAAAAATTAAGCATTTTAGTTTTTCACTTTTAGCCCATTTCAATACTGCTTTTTTTGTTTGGCAGAACTCAAAGCTCGGTAAATCTGAGCATAGAGTTTCGATTAGGTCACTGTCAAACTTATTTACAAAATCGCTCTTGCTAGATTGATATTCCCTATCATGAAATATACATCCTTTACGGATAACTTGTCCTTTGCTTAGGTAGTGATTTAGGGTGAGATCATTTTTATTTATTATTATCCCTGTATCTTCGCAAGCATTTAAATTTGGCTTTACATAGGAAATCTCAGACGCTCTTTCATAAGTCTTCCAAAGGTCTTCATTGAAAAAGGGATCTTCATTCAGTTCGCCTTTTGGGAAAAATTTATTGTTTGTAAAAAGCTTTATGTTATCCGCTTTTGCGACATATATCTTTCCTCTTGTTTGAAGGCCAGCAACCCAACGCCAGCCTAGAGTATTTGAAGCAGGACACCAATCAACGAGATGATCTTTAAAAAAGTTTGCACCAGAAACCCAACTTTTTCCAAGGGTAAAAATCCAAATGCTTGCGTACCACATCCGTGCATGATTGTGTAGGTATCCTGTTTCTACAAGTTCCTCCGTCCAATGATCGAAGCATTTTATTCCAGTTTTATCAGGCAGATGAGAGCCGTCGTAACCAATTTCATAGTCCTCATAGACATCAGGTCGCAATTCCAGCCATCCTCTCCAGTAGGTTCTCCAAAAAATCTCTTGAATGAACTTGTCCAAAGATGACATAGAATTTTTTTCTAAGGCTATCTCCAACACCTCATTTTCTGAGACCAGCCGTCGGCGAAGATATGGTGATAGCTTTGAAACGTTTGCATGAGGGTGCCCCATATCAAAGTTTCTACTCTTTGAGTAACTACATAAGCGTTCACTGGAAAAGTTTCTAAAATCGTTAAGTACCTGTTCCTTATTCGTGGGAAACGGTTTCACGGCATCGTGATAAATGTCATGCATCTTAACCACCAAAATTGTCTAACACGATCTATAGATTAAAAGCCTATTAGAAGAATAATCAGAAATATGCCCAGTCCACCCCACAAAAAGGGTGAGTTCTCATTTTCAAGAAGCCATTTAAGTAAATTCATTGTTATCTCCACCTGTGATGTTGAAATAGAGCATATATTTTTTAAATCCAGAGCCAATCAAAATTTTTATTAGCTACCAAAAGTATGTAAACAAACAAAAAATTGCTTTAATGTTGATTTTTATAAAAGATGATCGCGAAAATGCATGGAGAAATATTAATGGAACCCTTTTTCGAATTAAGGATATATGAAGTATATCCAAATAAAATGTCTGAATGGATAGAGTTTATGGATGTGGAAATTATTCCCTTTCAAAGAGAAAGAGGAATGGAAATAAATGGCACTTTTATAATGAATAGTTCTGATGAGTTCTTTGAACAAGGAGGGGAAAGAAAAATGCAGTCAAAAAAGAAAGGGTCAATTTATGTTTGGATAAGACGCTTTCTAGATGAAGATCATAAGAAGAGATTGTATGAAGCTGTTTATGAGAGTAGTGAATGGATTGATTATTATAGACCAAAAGTTAGCAAGCTGATCAATCTAAATACCATTGTCGTACATAATTTATCGGCGACTGCAATGTCACTTTTAAAGTAATTTAAAGCTTTCCTACTTGTTCAAAATGCATATTAGAAGCTTTGCAAATGAAACTATTGATATTGGTAATGTAGACTTGGAAATACGGGTAGAACGTACAAACAGAAAAAGAACTATTTCATTGCAAGTTAAAAATAACAAACTGATCATTAAAACACCCAGAAGTGTATCTAAAAAAACTTTAGTTGATCTTATCAGGAGAAAACAGCAGTGGATAAAGAAAAGAGCGATTTTGAATTTCGAAGAACAGAATTTAAAAAATAGAGAATTTATTGATAATGATAAATTTTACTTCAGAGGTGAAGAGTATCGCTTATCTCTAATTTTGGGGAAAAAAGAGGCTGTTAAAATTGAAGGAGGTCTTTTACTAGTCTCGTATGTTGATCATAAATCAATAGGTAGAGGCACTATTAAAAGATTACTGGAAGATTGGTATTTAAAAGAGTCTACTAAAATTTTGAAAGCGAGAACTGAAGAGTTAGCGCAGCAGATGAGGGTTCAACCATGTGGGATTACTGTAAAGAATTACAATTCAAAATGGGGATCTTGCACTGCAAATAATAAAATATCTTACAATTGGCGAATTATAATGGCTCCAGATTACATAGTTGACTATCTGATAGTTCATGAATTAAGTCACATCATTGAACCTAATCATTCTAAGAATTTTTGGTACCAGGTAGGAAGCTACTGTGAAGATTTCCAAAAAAAAAGAAAATGGCTGCGGGAAAACGGGCATAAGCTTGTTTTGTAGACCATATTTGGTATGAAGTGTTGAGTCGACACAACTGAGGGTGCTATAAATAGGATGACCAGTATAGGAACAAAGCCATTTCTAGCATATTTTTGGAATTGTAAATTTTAAGGCAAAGAATGTATTTTGAAGACTTTTATCAAGGGTACTCCTTTGAAACAAAAAAAAAGACAATTACTAAAAAAGATATAATTTCATTCGCTGAAAAATGGGACTACCAACCTTTTCACATTGATGAAAAATTAGCAAGGCAGTCCCATTATGGTGGCCTGATAGCAAGTGGCTGGCAAACCATAGCGATTGCCCATAGTTTAATTTTAGATACTGAAAAAACCTCGAAATGCTCAATGGGGTCTCCAGGTTTAGACAAAGTTAATTGGTTTAAACCTGTCAGACCAAATGATACTATTAATTGTATTGTAACCGTCAAGTCATCGCGTAAATCAAATTCAAAACCTTTTGGAGTGACAACAATACTAGTCGAAGTTTTTAATCAGGAGAAAGAACTAGTAGCGGATATGACTGCAGTCTGGTTTTTGAAATTAGCTGATAATCAAGGGTAATTTAAACAGTCTCTGTATCAAAAGAAGCTGGGCTTGTTATTTCAAGAAGCTCTAAATCTTCTGAATGTTCTATCTCCCTATGCGATATTTTGGGGGGTTGCAAGACGGAGTCTCCTTCGTGAAAAGTAAAGGTTCCTTGGCCCTCATACTCGAAAGTAACCCAACCTTTAAGTATATAAACCATTTGAAAATTTAATTTATGTAAATGCCATTCGCCCTTGGAATGTTTACCTGGAACAGCTCTTATTACATTTGCTCCATAATTTCCATTTGTGGCACTGTCTATTCCCAAGTCCCTATACTGAAAAAACCCTCTAAGACCTGCTTCAAATTTAGATTTTTCTTTATGTGATACAGTGAATTTCATACGCAGTTTCCTTATTATTTAATTTCTCAAATTCAATGGTAACAAAAATTTTGCGCATGTTTTAAAAAAACACATAGGCGTATTTAGAGATTGCTTAATGGAAGTAAAAAAAGGAATTTGTTTCGATAGAATTTTGCGATACCATTAAGTGATTTCAGTTTAACCAATTTTATTTAATAGCAAGAGAAAATAGAAAAGAGTGCAAATGAAAAATAAAGAAAAAGTTCTCAAGGTAGTGGAAGAATATATCAATAGTGCATACGAATCTGATGGAGCGATGACGAGAAAAATATTCGATGATGACGCTAGAATTACCGGTCATATTAACAGTAAACTGATAAGACAGACGAAGGAGGACTGGGCAACATTCGTTGAAAAAAATTTTCCCTCACCGAAAGAACAAGGTAAATCTAAAGCTTACGAAATATTGATGGTTGATGCCGGAGAAGAGACCGCTGTTGTAAAAATAAAAAGTGAGTACATTAATATAATGTTCATAGATACGCTTTCGTTTCTCAAAGTCGATAACGAGTGGAAAATTTATAATAAGGTGTTTGAGGCAACTAGTTAAATTTTAGAACGGAAATTTTAAATGAAATTTTTTTTTAATATTCTTTCCATATGCGCTATCAGCAGCTCTTTTGGAGCGTTTAAAGCAGTTGGTAATGAATTAGACGAGGTCATTTGTAATGCGATGAAAGGTATGCAAGTGCAAGAAGAAAAAAAAATCCCTTATAATATAGGAGACTACAAATTAATAGGGATTACCGTTGATTGTGAGAAAAAAGCTCTGATAACAGAAAAAAAACACATTCAGTACTCATCATCCGACTTTTCAGAGGATTTTAAGATTGACGCAACTAAAAATTGGAAAAACGCTAATTGTCAAAATATGATATTTAACACAAATACAGGTTGGTCAACCACCCAAATTATAAAAGATACTAATAAAAAAGTAGTTCTAAAGTTGGAAGCGAATTTTAAAATTTGCTCTCAATAAATAAGAAAAAGAATTCAATCAATTTAACTACATAACTCAAATTAGATTTAATGAATAGTAAAAAACTGGAAACACTTAACACTCAAGATGTTCTGTCGATGAAGGGAGAGGGATACTATTCAAAAAAGACTGCAGGAGCAAAAAATGCTATAGACTCCATACAGGAAATTTTGGAAAAATCTGTAATTTGCCTCCCCAATAGGGAAATATTGAGGTTTGCAGATTTTGGAGCAGCAGATGGAGGAACTAGTCAGGAACTCTGGTACAATTTGATAAACATGATTAGAAGTAGAGGAGATGATAGAGTAATTGAGATAATTTACACCGATTTGGCCTCGAACGATTTCTCGACTCTTTTTAAAAAAATGCAGGGGATGCATGGAGAAAAAGATCTAGCTTATCAAAAAATATTTGACAATGTTTTTGTGCATGGTTGCGGTACCGGCTTCCATCAACAATTACTAGCAACGGACAGCTTATCCTTGGGCTTCTCTGCGACAGCTATGCATTATGTTTCACAAAAACCCTGTCAGATAAAAAATCACGTGCATATGGTCGGAGCGGATATAGCAGAAAAGAGGCAATTTATTGAACAAGCAGCCACAGATTGGGAGTCAATCCTCCTCTCAAGGGCTAAAGAACTGGCATCAGGCGGACGCTTTGTATGCATGAATTTTGGAATTGATGAAAAAGGTCGTTATCTTGGCAACACGGGAGGACATTCAATGTTTGATAAATTTAATCAGCATTGGAGAACGCACTTGGATAAAGGGATAATAACAAAAGAGGAATATATAAACACTACTTTTGCTCAGCACTACAGAACGGTGGAAGAATTTTGTTCGCCCTTTAATAATAAAATGTCCGAGGTTTCAAAAGCTGGTTTAAAGCTATTATCATGCAGTACCAAATTCACAAAATGTCCCTATCGTGAGACTTATGAAAAAAATATTCGGACAATGTCAAAAAAAGAGTTTGCTGACAGTCTTATACCGACCACTCGGAGTTGGTCAGAGACCGTATTTCGAACGGCTTTATCTAATAGATGTGAAAATGAGAGCAACGAAATAATCGACTCTTTTTTTGAAAATTATAGGGCAGAAGTTGAAAGAGACCCGGATGGTCATGCGATGGACTATATCCATATAATTATGGAAATTGAAAAGATATAGTTATTAGTCGTATTGATTAAATTTATTTAGGTAGTAAACGTGTTCAAAATTTTAATCTTTTTTAAAACAGGCTTTTATTTCAATGAATAAGGTTGCAATCGTTACAGGAGCTGGGACAGGGGTGGGGAAAGCCACAGCTGTTAAGCTTTCAGATGCTGGTTTTAGTGTTATTTTGATAGGACGACGTAAAGATAAGCTAGAAGAAACAAAGAGAGTTTGTAATGATCAAGCACTAGTATTTCCTATGAATGTCAGTAACGAGGTGGATGTAAAAAAATGCTTTGAAATGATAGAGAAAAATTTTTCCCGTATAGACCTACTTTTCAATAATGCTGGTACGTTTCTTTCCTCAAAAACTATAGACGAAATAAATTTCAGCGAATGGAAAGAGGTTATTGAAGTCAATATTAACGGGATGTTTCTTTTCAGTAAACATGCATTTTCACTTATGAAAAACCAGTCTCCCATGGGAGGCCGGATAATTAATAATGGAAGTGTCTCCTCTATTACACCAAGACCTGGATCAATAGCATACACCGCAACTAAACATGCAGTTACTGGAATGACAAAAAGTTTAGCTCTTGACGGAAGACCATTTAAAATTGTTTGTAGCCAAATTGATATCGGGAATGCCGATACACCAATGACAGAGGGAATAAAGAAAGGAATAATTCAGGCCGATGGTTCAATTAAAAAAGAGCCTACATTTGATCCTGAACATATAGCTGATGCTGTATTACATTTAGTGGGTCTCCCCTTGGATACCAATATTCTTAATATGACAATAATGGCTAGTAATATGCCCTTTATAGGGAGAGGTTAAAAAACGCAAAATGCAAAGAAAGAAAGCTAGTGCAAATATTCAAATAGATAATGAAAGAATAAGAGTAACAGAATATTCATTTAATAGAAATGAAGAAACAGGATTTCATATACACCAATGGGACTACGTGGTCATAGCGCAAACTGACGGGCAATTATTGCTGATTGATGATAAGGAGGTTGAAACAACCACTACACTTATAAAAGGGGAGCCTTACTACAGAAAGGCAGGTGTAGCGCATAATGTAATCAACAACGGTAAAGAAAAGTTAGTTTTTATAGAGGTAGAGATAAAAGCTCATTCAATTTAAAAGTTCATTTAGCCGTTAAATACCAGTATTTTGCTTTTTGAACTTTATTCGCGAAAACGTATCAGAAATAAACATCATGTAAAATAACACCTCTATTTGAAAATAGTTTCTGTGGTATTTCGGTTTTATTGAACTTTTGTTCTGCTTCCCTGAAGAGTAGTTGGCAGTCTACAAAAGCCTTTTCATCAGTATATTCCCATAGATTGCCTAATCTTTGAATGCCATCTTTATTGAAAACTTGACTAACTGTTTGTCTTATAGCTCCCGCTTTAGCGAATTTTGATTGCATGTCTAGTACAACCTTTTGCCATTCTTCTCCTCCTACTATTAGATCGCTCTTCGATTGGAAATCTTGGGTTATATAACTCATAATTTTGGACTTGATCATACTTTGCTCCTCAGTATTTACGTAATTTAATAATATTGAAATTCAGAATTTATTCCATTACAACCTAAAATATGCCGAAAATCGGGTTTGATATAACAAGCGTAATGTATGCGGTTCTTAGAAATCTTATTATCCTAAGCATCTCACTATCAGTTTATTCGACAATAACACAATCTGCTGAACTAACATTAGATATTACCTCATACACTTACCGTGAAGTTGATCTAAATGATAACTTCTTCATGGAGGATAAATCTGCTCCCTTTTTATACAGTGTAGGACTTAGGAACTGGGGAGACGCTAAAGCAACTTCAAATACAAAGAGTACTAATTTAAGTTTTTTATATACGCTCGAGTATAGTTTCGGAAATATTGACTATTCCTCAGCAGGGACTGGTACAATGAAAAAAAACTATTATAAGGGTAGACTAGAATATTACCTTAGCACTGGTTCAAAAGTAGGAGCCAATGATCTATTACCCTACGTGGGGCTAGGATACCGTAATCTACTTGATGATAGCGGATATAAAACTTCATCAACCAACCATCTTGGTTATGATAGGCTCTCCGAGTACTATTACGTTCCAATAGGGGCTATTTGGTATATAAGCGATAAATTCTCTTTGAAGTCTCAGTACAACTATTTTCTTGAGGGGAAACAAATAAGCTTTCTTAATGAAATTTTGCCTAGCACTTATTCCGTTAATCCTCAAAATACACAACGTCTTGGTTGGGGATTTGACTTTACATTACGTTCGAAATTAAATAGCAAATGGTCCACCTATGGTTTTTTTAGGTCTTGGAATATTGAAGATTCGGATGCAGTTTTATGCTCTGATCTTATTTATTGCATTGAGCCAAAAAACCAAACGCACGAAATTGGTGCTGGTATTTCATATCATTTTTAGTGACTATTAAAGATATCTATGGATAAATGTTTGCCTACAGAAAATTATTTTAATGAACCTGGCTAAAAATTAATGAAACTGAAATTGCACCACATAAATTTGTCAACTCAAGATGTTAAGAAACTTGAAACTTTTTATAAGGAAATACTATTTCTAGATACCCAAAGTGATGACTTGCCTACTTTAGAAAAGAAAAAAGGGTACTCAGGTGATGTATCATTTGTGGGTGATGGTAAGGTTCAAATGCATTTGGCACAAAAAGACTTGTCCGTAAATTTCAAAACAGGCCATTCTATAAATCCAGTTGAAAAGGGTCATATTGCGTATCGGACAGATGACATCGATGCTTTTAAAAACCATCTCAAAGAAAACGGTATTGAATTTACAGACTGGGGAAATATCGGGGTTTCAGGATGGCATCAAATTTTTTTCTATGATCCTGATGGAAACATTATAGAGGTTCACCAGAAAATATAGCTTGTTTTATTATTTTTTGAAATTAGCAGCTCTAGAAAAATTATTCATTTTATAATAAAGGGATTTGCTGTTGAGGTTTCATGACTGATCCACACTGATTTTGTTTCCAAAAACTCCTTGATGCATTCTTGCCCACTTTCGCGACCCTGGCCCGATCTTTTGTAGCCACCAAAGGGAGACATGTAACTTACTGCTCTATAAGTATTCACCCAAACGGTGCCAGCTTTAAGCTTATCAGCCATTCTAAGAGCTCTCCCGATATCACTGGTCCAAACGCCTGCGGCAAGACCAAAAAGTATATCATTGCCTATCTTGATCGCTTCTTTCTCATCTTTAAAGCGAATAATTGATAGTACTGGGCCGAATACTTCTTCTTGAGCTATTCTCATATTATTATTTACATTTGTAAAAATTGTTGGTTCCACAAACCGGTTCCCTTTAGAGCCTGGCCCATTATATTTCTTGCCCCCTAATACACATGTAGCGCCCTCTTTCTTTGCTATATCTATGTAGTCAATAATCTTTTTAAACTGAGGTTCGGTGGTCACTGGTCCGACATTAGTGGTTTCCATCATAGGATCACCGATAGATGCTTCTTTGGCAACTGAAACTAACTTTGTAACGAACTCATCATGTATATCTTCATGAAGTAGTAGCCTAGAGCCGGCTATACATGTTTGGCCGGTAGCAGCGAAGATCCCTGAAATCACACCCATAACGGCAGCATCCATATCAGCGTCATTAAAAACAATGTTTGGAGATTTCCCTCCCAATTCTAGTGTTACTGGCATTATTTTTTTTGCAGCACTCTCATATATTTTTTGTCCTGAAATGTCTGAACCAGTAAAAGCAATCTTGCTCACATCTTTATGATCCACTAGGGGTTGGCCTACCTCTAGCCCAAAGCCAGTGACACAATTAATAACTCCACTAGGAAACCCAGCCTCCTTGACAAGATTCATAAACTCAAGAGTTGAAGCGGATGTGAATTCGCTTGGTTTAATAACTGCTGTATTCCCAGCTGCAAGTGCTGGAGCTAACTTCCAGGCCAGCAAAAGTAGAGGTGAGTTCCATGGAGTAATAAGTCCTACGACTCCAAAAGGTTCGTATTTCGTGTAGTTTAGCATACCGGGTTTATCGATAGGAATAACGGCCCCCTCAACTTTATCCGCTAGTCCTCCAAAATATCTATACCATTCAGCTAGATATTTTGTTTGTGCACCCATTTCAGCAAAAAGCTTACCATTATCTTTAACTTCTATTTCCCCGAGTCTCACCGCGTCTCTTTCGATCAGTTCAGCTAACCGAACTAAAATTTTACCTCTTTCAGTAGGTTTCATGGGTTCCCATTGTTCTTCAAAAGCATTCTTCGCTGCTATAACTGCAAGATTTACGTCTTCTTCATTACCTTTAGCAATCTCTGCCCACACCTCTCCGCTATATGGGTTGTCAGATTCAAAATAATTACCTGAGGAAGGTTTTTGCCAATTGCCATTTATGTATAGGTCATATCTTATCATTTTTTACCACTTATATTAGGATGAATGCTTTTGAGGTGCTTCTGGGTCCAGTTTATTTCTGTATGGTACTTTAATCAAACTAATTATGTTAATGAAAGTTTAAAAGATTTTTGGCAAAAAATGCCAAGGGATACTTAATATTTTTAAAAAAGTCATCTAAATTGTAGATTTTTTTGTTTTTAACTAAGCAGAAATTTTGTATGAATTAGGAGCAATGATGGGTTTATAAAAATCTATTAGAAATGGAGTCCTTTATGAAGAAGCCTCACAAAAATCCAAACATTAAACCACTTATTATCACAAATTTAATTTTTTTAGTTTTCTTTATAATTGTTGTAATTTCAGGACTTTAAATGGTTCACTTTGTAATATAGTTAGATTGTGATCTTAACAAAATGTAGACTTGTTAGATCTCGAAACTTATAAAAAAGAAGTTGCGAAATATGGAAAAAATTTTATGGAACATCTTTATGGAACGCTAAGAATGAAATTCCTGCAGAGAACCCTAGTCATATTTTTTCTACTTTTTTCCATTGTAACGGGATGCTCCAATTCAAGTATGGAAAATGTTGTTTCAAAGAATTTTTCTTTTGATCTGCTTGAATACTTTAGGGGTGAGACAACAGCCTGGGGAGTAATTGTTGATAGATTTGGAAATTTGCAGAGGACATTCAAAGTAAGGCTAAATGGAAATATAGAAAACAAACAACTTCTACTCAAAGAATACTTTACTTACAATGATGGAGAAACAGAGTACAGAGAGTGGATTATAACAAAAACAGAGACTGGTACCTATGAGGGTAAATCAAAAGATACAATTGGAGTTGCAAAGGGCAAACAAAGTGGTAACACCATGCGAATGGTTTATGATACTACGATCAGTATCGGTGAAACAGATATCAGGGTATCTTTCGATGATAGGTTTGTTAAAGCTGATAAGAAAGTAGTTATAAATAGAGCTGAGATTTCGAAATGGGGAATAAAAATAGCTGATGTTACAATATTTTTTTCAAAGTAAGATTGGTGCTATTTCACACACTAGATTTGCAAGTTAAATCGACGTGAGCTGGGTTCTGGTTGCAGCAATTGCGAGTTTATCCCAGACACTTCGAAGCGTGTTTCAAAAGAATTTAATTGAAAATGTAGGAGTGCTCGCATCAGCTTATTCTCGATTTATCTTTGCTCTACCCTTTGTTGCTCTGCTAACTGTATTTTTTTTAGATACTCAAGAATTAGTTATACTTAAAAATTTTTCCCCGATCGTATGGTTTTTTTTAATTGCTGCAAGCATTTGCCAAATTTTATTTACAATTGTTCTCATAAAATTATTTACTCTACGATCGTTTGCTATAGGTGTTGCATTTTCCAAAACTGAAGTAATACAAACCACTCTGTTAGAAATTATTATTATAGGTTTCATTCTCACCTCACAAGTTTTGTTAGCAATCATTATAGGCTTTATTGGGATGTTATTTATGTCTAAGCAAAAACTTATTGGGAACGTAGGGTATAATAAGTTATTTCTTAAGCAGGTAACTTTAGGAGTGTTGTGTGGCATTTTTTTGGGCCTAAGTTCTGTTTTATACAAAATAGCGCTTGATAGTGTAACTTCAGACTTAATCTATAAAAAAGTATTGATTTTGTCGTTTTTGGCTTTGGCTTTTCAATCAGCTATATTCGGGATATATATTCTTGTCACTGAGGGAACGCAAAACGCCCTAAAGCTCATGTTAATATGGAAAAGGGGGTTGCCAGTTGGTTTTTTTGCGTGCGCGGCAACTTTTTGTTGGTTTTATGCTTTTTCTCTTGTTGATGCAACTCTTGTCCGAGCTGTTGGACAACTAGAAATAGTCTTTTCTGTTTTAATATCGTTTGTTTTTTATAAAGAAAGAATAACAGGGTTTGAATTAATCGGGATGAGCTTAATTACAATATCAATATTGGCTTTGTTAGGTTTTCCAACTATTAATTAAGGAGAGAATTTTACATGTTCCTAAGGCTAATATTTTTTGAATTAATCTTATTCGTATTTTTATATCTATTTTTTAAGTTTTTCATAGATAACCGGTATTTTGATTTCTCTATGAAAGTTTTGATAGCTGTTGCAATATTATTAATAGGTACCCAAACAGCAGTTTTAATTTTTCTCAGTAAGCCTTAACTATTTAAGCTGCTTGATTATATTTGCGATAACGTTAGCTCTTTTAGCAATACTGTCGATATATAAATGTTCGTTAAGGGTGTGATAACCATCACCGAGTGTGCCTAATCCATCTATTGTAGGTACCCCTAAAGCACCGCTGAAGTTTCCATCGGACCCACCTCCCATACTACCATGTGAAAATGGAAGACCTAGGCCTTTGCAAATGCTTTTTGTAACCTCTAAAAGATTTAATGTTCCATCATTTGGCTCCCATACTGGTCTTACCACGCCTTGTTCAACGGTGAATTTTATACCTTCTAAATTACTGGTTAGGCCAAGTATGGTAGAAGAGCCTTCATCAAGGTTTTTTTGTTCTTTCGCCATAGATATTACTTCTGCGATACATTCTGAGCTAACACAATTTACCCATTGTCCTCCCTTTACAACGCCTGCCGAAAACGTTCTATCGTCATTTGACAAATCTTCGATCTCTATAATCTTTTTAGCCATCTCCTTTACAGCGGACTTGCCTGCCTTTGGATTTATTCCTGCATGAAAAGGTACGCCTTCGGTCTTTAAATTAAATCGGGCAATCGCGTATCTACCCGAAACATATCCCCCATCAGGAAGACCAGGTTCAGGGACTAAAACATACTTTGATCTTAAAGACTCGGACTCAATAAGACTTCTTGTGCTGGGTGACCCTATTTCTTCATCTGATGTAATTAAGATTGTAATTTTCAAGTCAGGCAAATCTCCCTCTTTCATAAGCATTTTCACTGCTTCGATCGCTATGAGGTTTCCACTTTTCATATCAAAGATTCCTGGGCCAAAGCATTTGTCACCATCAATTCTAAAGGGTAATTTTCTCAACGTTCCAATTGGATGAACCGTATCCATATGGCCCATAACAAGAATGCCAGGGGAATTTGAATTTTCTGGCGTCTCATTAAAAGTTGCTCTTAAGCAATCACCAAGATTTTTTTTGCCAGGCACTCTTTCAAGTCTTCCTCCCATCTCGGCAAGGAAATTGGAGCACAAATCCATCATTCTATTCACTGCGTCTTTATCAAAGGTAGGGCTCTCAACCTCGACCCATTCACGCAGAGTACTTAAGATTTGTTTTGTATCAAATTTGTATTCTCTTATATCAGTCATTAAGTTTATCAGTTACAGGAAACAGTTCCAGAAAGAGAGTTATGTCCCCCCGCAGTGCTGACAGTTGACTCCAAATTTACTACTGTGTATGTCGAGCCACATGCACTTAAAGCTTTCTTATCCCAAGAGTTTTTCAGCTGTTTTGCTGTGCCATCTTTTATAGCTACTGTAATTGTCCTTTCGGGGTTTCCAGAAAACATTCTCATAAGGCCATTTGATCCATTGCTACTCGAGCAAGATGAAAAAAGAAAACCCATCACGACAACTGTCCCTAACTTTAACATTTTTTTAATCATTATAACCTCCTAAAAATATCATCGTGAGTGATAGCAAAATTACATTTATCACTTTTCTAAAGTTTATGATTCTTTTTCTATTTCCACAATGTTAATTCTCAAATCTTTAAATTGAACGCCAGTAGCGAGTGTTTTATCAACTAAAGCGAGAAAGCTGCCTAATCTCTGGTGCCAATCGTTTGCTTTTAACAGAGCTTCTTCATCATAATCTTCATCAATCTCCAACGTAATTTGTGATTTTATAACTATCGTTTTCATATCACTTATCTACAAACTTAATTCTTTGGAGTTTTTTCCTGATTTCATTAGAAATAGCTTCGGATTTATTTTCTTGAAAGTTGTAATTGACATAAATTGCCTCGCCCTTTGCACAAAGCCTGTTGGTTTGAAATATTTCCTCTCTTATAGTGAATGAAGAATTTCCGATTTTTTGAATTCCCGTTCTTACTTCAACATTATCCGCTAAGTACAGCTGATCTACATACTCAACCGTTACTTTAACCAATGCAAGCTTCCAGTTAACAAAATCGAGGTTTGGTGAAAAGATACGAAAGATTTCTCTTCTGCCTGCCTCAAACCAAATGGGGACGAATACATTGTTAATATGGCCTACACCATCTGTCTCGGAAACACGGGGAACGATATTCGTAAAAATCAATTTTTATAAATCCTTCGAAAGTTAATGTTGATAAGTGTACTGACAAAATCGTATAGTTGAAAGTCCTCTATAAAAAAAAGCAAAGAAAATATAGTTAGAATGTTTGTTCATCTTAAAACTAAAACAATTTACTCTCTATTGGAGGGAGCTATTTTTGCAAAGGCTTTGGCAGACCAATGCCGCAAATTTAAAATGCCGGCCGTTGGAATTGCTGATAGAGCAAATTTATTTGGTGCTCTAGAGTTTTCGGAGGTGCTATCAGATAATGGGATACAACCTATAATAGGGTGCCAATTACCTATGAGCTTTAAGGAAGCCGGTTTAAAAAAATTGAGACCAACAGAGCGGATTAGCATGCTTTTTTTAGCGAAGAATGAGTTAGGATATCGTAATTTGATGGAGCTCTCGAGTAAGTTCTTTCTAAATCAAACCTATCGGTTTGAAGGTATGAGTATCCGAGAAATCGATAACTTTTCTGATGGATTGATTTGCCTGTCGGGTGGTGATGAAAGCCCAATAAACAATCTTTTGAAAGATAATAAAATTAGCGAGGCAGAAAATCTTTTGATTCACTTTAAAAGAACATTCGGCGACCGATTTTATTTAGAGATGAACCGTCATCCTTTAGGAGAAAATTATAGTAAGAAAGTAAATATAGAAGGCAATATTTTGGACTTGGCGGACAAGCAAAACCTTCCTCTTGTAGCAACAAACGACGCGTATTTTTTAGAAAAAGAACTTCATCAACCTCACGATGCGTTGCTATGTATTGCAGAAGGAAGCTTTGTTGACCAGCAACGAGAACGGCGCTCTTTGAGCATGGATCATTTTTTTAAATCAGAAAATGATATGAGAGACCTTTTCAATGATATTCCTGAAGCTATTGAAAATACAATTGAAATTGCCATGCGGTGTTCTTTCAGGCCTCGATCAACAGACGCAATGCTACCAAGGTTCTCGCCTAATGCAGACGCGGATTTGGCGCAAGAAGCAAAAAAAGGACTGCAAATAAGGTTCAAAGAACTCTCTGGAGTAGGCGAACAGAAAGTCTATCTTGATAGATTATCTTACGAGCTAGATGTCATAAAAGATATGGGTTTCAGTGGTTATTTTTTGATTGTAGCAGACATCGTTAAATGGGCAAAAGCTAAAGGAATTCCCGTAGGGCCAGGTCGAGGCTCAGGAGCAGGCAGCTTGGTTGCATTTGCTTTAACAATAACTGATTTAGACCCAATTAAATATTCTCTGCTTTTTGAAAGATTTCTTAATCCATCCCGAATTTCAATGCCTGATTTTGACATTGACTTTTGTATGGATAGAAGGAATGAAATTATCGATTATGTTAAACAAAAATATGGGAAAGAAAATGTTGCGCAGATTATCACGTTTGGCGCGCTCTGGTCCAAGGCAGCTATTAGAGACATCGGGCGAGTTCTTCAACTTCCTTACTCAAGGGTGGACAGGATAGCAAAGCTTATCCCAGTTCAGGGTACAAAACCTATTTCTCTGAACGAGGCAATGGAAAAAGAAGAGGCTTTAATTGAGGAAGCCAAGAATGACGAACAAGTTTCTAGAATGCTGAACATATCAAGAGAATTAGAAGGAGTATTAAGAAATGCTTCTACCCATGCCGCTGGTATTGTTATTGGTGATAGGAGATTAGTTGAGTTGGTTCCTTTATACCAGGACCCTAGATCCGATATGCCGGCAACTCAATTCACAAAGGATTGGGTTGAGAAAGCGGGGTTAGTGAAGTTTGATTTTCTTGGGTTAAAAACATTAACGATAATAAGTGAAGCCGTTTCACTAGTAAATTCCACTAGCTCTTCTCACCTTGACATAACTAAGATACCTTTAAACGATATGCAAACTTTTAAGCTTTATTCAGAAGCGAAGACAATGTCAGTTTTTCAGGTCGAGAGTAAGGGTATGAGAGATGCCTTGATTGATCTTAAACCAAATTCATTGGAGGATATTATTGCTTTGGTCGCATTATATAGACCTGGCCCAATGGAAAATATACCAGCATTCTGTGAAGCCAAAAATGACCCAAAAAAAAGACAGTTTCTCCATCCATCCATCGATAAAATACTTGATGAAACTCACGGGATTATTGTTTACCAAGAACAGGTTATGGAGATTGCGCAAAAAATGGCAGGTTATAGCCTTGGTGATGCCGACTTGTTGAGAAAAGCAATGGGAAAAAAAATAAAAGAGGTGATGGATGCAGAAAAACCTAAATTCTTGGAAGGTGCAAATAAGAATGGAATAGAGAAAAAAACAGCCGAGGGCATATGGGATTTATTAGCAAAATTTGCCAATTATGGATTTAACAAATCTCACGCGGCTGCCTACGCAGTCCTAAGTTACCAGACAGCTTTTTTGAAAACTCATCATACTGCCGAATTCATTACGGCCGCAATGAATAACGATATTAATAATATGGAGAAATTTTCAAACTATTTTGATGATATTAATGCTTGCGGTTTTACGATGTGTCCCCCGTGTGTAAATATATCAGAGGTAAAGTTCTCGGTAAGTGAAGACAAGATAATATTTGGCTTAGGAGCAATAAAAAATGTTGGGTTTGAGTCTATGTCCAAAATTGTTGAAAATAGAAAGAGGAATGGAAAGTTCGTTGATATTTTCGATTTTGCACGAAGAGTTCATTTGAAAAAAGTTGGCAAAAGGCCCTTGGAAATGTTAATCAGCTCTGGAGCTTTTGCAGTCTTTGATCTAGAGAATATTGCTATGCTAGAAAAGCTAGAGGAACTTATTTTGTATTCGGCTGCATGCCATGATGAAGAGGGTTCTAGCCAAGTTAATCTATTCTCAAATTCTATAGAAACAATTAAAAAACCTGAGTTCAAATCCATTAATTCACCTTCTCTTTCGATGAAATCGAAAGAAATTTATGATGTTACGGGTATTTATTTTGTGTCTCCATACAACCATGAGCCTTATTTTTACGAGTCACTCGGAATAAAGGAATTCAGTACACTTTCAAATTCAACTGGCGAATTCCAAAGCATTATGACTGCAGGGTTTATAACTGACCTAGCATTAAAGACAACAAATAATGGACAGCAATATTTCTTAGTCAGTTTAATTGATCATAGAGTTAAAACCTATGAGGTTTTTATTTTCCCTGACAGATTAACAGCTTTGACTGCGGAATTAGTGGCTGGTACTTTCGTACTTCTAGTTCTTGAAAAAATAAAAGATCAGAATGGTCACGGCCGAATAAATGTTAAGTCAGTTAGAGATTTAGAAAAGTTCATAGCAACTAGAAAACATAAGCAATATCATTTTGTTATAAGTACAAAGTGTCAGGTCAGTAAAATATCTAGTCTTTTAGAAAATGCAGTCATGAAAGAAACTTCTAATCAGGGTAATGTCCTAATTACGGTTAAAGATGAGAAAAGTCAGGAGAAAACAGATATATCATTACCATATTTTTATGATATCAGTTCAGAAGTTATAGAGAATATTAAAGCCGTTGAAGGCGTATTTGAGATACAGGCAGTGTAGAAATTAAGTCGTAAGTTAAATGGATATTTCGAAAAAAAAATCACGTCCCAAGGCAATTACTCCTAAAGGTTTTAGGGATAACTTTCATTCTTATCTCAAGAAAAGAGAGGAAGTTCTACAGATAGTGAATAAGGTTTATGAACTTTATGGATTTGAAAGACTTGAAACTCCGGCAGTTGAGACAGTCGATGCTTTAGGAAAGTTCTTACCAGACATAAACAGACCAAACGAGGGTGTTTTTGCCTGGCAAGATGAGAATGAATCTTGGCTTGCTTTGAGATATGATTTGACCGCACCTCTTGCAAGAGCCTTTTCTCAACATCGAAATACTTTGCACATACCATACAAAAGATACAGCTTCGGACCTGTATGGAGAAACGAGAAACCAGGACCAGATAGATTTAGAGAGTTTTTTCAATTTGATGCTGATATTGTTGGCACTTCAAGTTTCATGGCAGATGCTGAAATGTGTTTTATTGTATTTGATGTCTTAAAAGAACTAGGGTTTTCTACTGTTGATTACTCTACAAGGATTAGTAACAGAAAAATTCTTTCAGGATTAATTCAAGCTGTAAAATTAGAGGATACCACAATTCTGAGTGATATTGAATTGGTAGTTTTTAGGGCCATTGATAAGTTAGATAGACTTGGATTAGAAGGCGTCCAAAACCTGTTGGCCAAAGGAAGAACGGATAGCAGTGGAGACTTTACTGAGGGTGCCAACCTCAGTGCTTTTCAAATCGATACCATAATTAGTTTTTTAAAAATTACAAATGATGACCCTTACAAGACGTTAGAAGAAATGAAGTATCTCATAGGGAGCTCTGAAATTGGACAACAAGGAATAAGTGAGTTAAGCAACATAACCGACACTTTGCTCTCAAAAGACATATCTACTCTTTCATTCAAAATAGATCCCAGTGTTGTTAGAGGATTGGCTTACTACACAGGAACAGTTTTTGAAACTGAGTTAACTACGCCTACTAGATCGCTAGGATCGATATCTGGCGGTGGAAGATATGATGATTTAGTAAGTAGATTTACTGGCCAAAAAGTACCCTCCACTGGGGTTTCAATTGGTATTGATCGTCTAGTATCTTATCTTCATGAAAGTGATGGTGATAATGAGAAGGGAGTTGTAGACGTTTTAGTAACTGTAATGGATAAAAACCTAATGAAACATTATATAAAAATTGCTACTGAACTGAGAGAAAATGGGATCAATACGGATTTATATGTCGGAAACCCTAAGGATTTTGGTAAGCAAATGAAGTATGCAGATTTGTGTGGTGCAGCGTTCGCCATAGTTGCTGGGACCAATGAAGTTGAAGCGGACATAGTTCAAATTAAAGACCTTAAGCTGGGTAGCGAACTTGCAGATAACATTTCTTCAAATGAAGAATGGAAAGAGCAACCAGCACAATTTCCTGTAAAAAGGGGAATGTTGACAAAAAAAATCTTAGAATTACTCCAAAAATAAGATGTTGAAATCAAAAAAAAGGATTTTAAAACCTAAGTTAGACTCAGGTAATTTAGGATTGGAAATAGGGCGCATAGCCACAATCTTTAAAAAAGCTGGATTAAAGGAGATAAGTGTGCCTTCTCTTTTAAATTCATCAGACTTAGTTGATCTTTATGGTGAAGATTTAAAACTTCGGGCTTATACGACTTCTGATCCTGTAAGAGGCGAACAGATTTTAAGGCCAGATTTTACTGTTCCAATTTTGTTAAAACATTTGAGAGGTAATTCTCATCAAGCTAAGTATTTTTACAGCGGTAACGTTTGGAGAAGACAGAATTTTAAGTCGATTATTCCGAATGAACAATACCAGATGGGCTTTGAATTATTTGATAGTAAAAAAACCAAATCAATCTCATCCGACGTTGAAGCATACTTACTTATTAATAAAATTTTGAGTAAATATAAAGTGAACTCAGTAACAGGCGATGTGCAAGTATTAACAAGCGCTATCAATGATCTTGATATAAGTGATTATAAAAAGAGTTCATTAAAAAGACACCTATGGCGACCAAAAAGATTTATGAGACTATTGGATCTTTACTCAAAGCAAAAAATTAGTGGTCGGAATAATCACTTATTCAAAAGTGCTAATTTATTAATACGGAAAGAAAAATTACGTGGAATTGAAAGTTTTTACGGAGTTAGAACCAAGGCGGACATAAAGGAAAGAATTGAAATTTTAGAGGAAGAGTTATCACAGAATCTAATTGCCAGTTCTGAAAAAAACTTTTTATTAAAATTAATGAGATTCCAGTCGAGTCTTAGACAAGCGCCAAAGAGCATGTTATCCCTCTCAAGGGTTGGAGGTACTTTCAGGCAAGCTATTGAGAATTTTGAGCATAGAGTTGAGCTCTTAAGTGAGCATATCAATACGAAAACAGTAAAATTTCAAGTCATTTACGGTTTAACAACTCTCGAATATTATGACGGTTTTGTTTTCGGATTTCAGTTTGATTATGGAAAGTATCCACCAATCGCTCAAGGTGGGAGGTACGATAGCTTATGCAGTACCTTATCAAATAAGGGAAAATCAATTTGTGCTATAGGAAGTATGTTGAGAATGGATTTTTTAAGAAAAACTTAAAATTATGATAGATATTAAGGATAAAAAAATTGATAAGATTCGGACTGCCATCTAAAGGCAGATTAAAAAAACAAGTTGAAAAATTTTTTTCTCAAAGAGGCCTAGAATTGGTAAATGTAGGTATGATACGAGAGTATTTGGCAGAATTTAAAGGAGAAAAAAAAGTTCAAATAATACTTCTGGCCGCATCAGATATTCCACTAGAAATAAAAAAAGGTAATTTAGATATTGGTATCACAGGTAGAGATTTAGTTTTTGAGAAGATACTTGATTGGCGAAAGTGTATTTTAGAATTGAAGCAACTGGATTTTGGAGAAGCGGACTTGGTAATAGGTGTTCCCCAATTTTGGATTGATGTTAACCATCTTGATGACCTGGATGAAGTTGCTTTCTTTTTCAGAAAAAAATATTTGCGTTGCTTGAGAATAGCGACAAAATATCAAAATATTACGCGCGAGTTTCTAATAGAGAACCAAGTTACGAATTTTGAGATTATAGAAAGCCAGGGCGCTACAGAGGGTGCAATAGTGAATGGTATTGCCGATATAATAGTAGATATTTCTTCCACAGGCGAAACTTTGAAGCAAAATAAACTTAAGACTATTGAAGACGGTACTCTTTTAAAGAGTTTTGCTTCAATTTTTGTTAGTAAGAATTATTATAAAAAAAATAAGAGTGATGTTGAATTAAAAAGACTTCTAGACCGACTTGTATTAAATATCTAGCTTATAATAAACCCACCTCTAATAATTGCTGTTGAACCTCTAAGGGAATATCATCTTCAAACGTTCCCGTTACTGGGTCTGCGATGTCCGATGGAGTTCTGTTTTTCTTTAGGTATCTCCAACCTTGAAAAGGTTTTTTACGCATCGGTGTTGTTTTTATAATTGTGTCATCCAAAAATATTTTACATCTTTTTATTCCATCTGGATCTTCATTTTTTGTTATAGCTACGATTTTTTGCCTCGCACAAATCACACCTTTTATAACCCAGTACAAAGAACCAGATTTAACAATAGCTTCATGCTTTTTTGGCATCAGCTTTGTTGAATGATAGAATCCCTTATTTGCATGTGAGCCACCTTGGCTTAAAAATCGCCGCTGGATTAGGGCTAACTCTTCCACTGACTTTACGCCAACTGCCAGTTTCACGATATTTACGGAAGGTTCGGACATCTTATAGTCTCTAACTTTATTATGCCAATAAGTAAATGTTTTCTTGACACCAGAAGATGTTTTAATATAAACAAATCAATTCATCGGGTTTAAAGGGTAAAGTTTTGACAAAAAGAACCGCCGCAAAGCATAAAATCGACAGAAGAATGGGCGAAAACATTTGGGGCCGACCCAAATCACCTGTCAATAAAAGAGAGTATGGGCCTGGTCAGCATGGGCAAAGAAGAAAAGGAAAGCTTTCAGATTTTGGCCTACAGTTGAGAGCAAAGCAAAAGCTTAAAGGTTATTATGGGGATTTGACAGAGAAACAGTTTAGAAAAATCTTTAATATCGCCGAGAAAGAAAGAGGTGATACTGGTGAAAAGTTGATAGGACTTTTGGAAAGAAGATTAGACGCTGTGGTCTACAGGGCAAAGTTTGTCCCAACAATCTTTGCAGCAAGACAGTTTGTTAACCATGGACACGTTATGGTTAACGGAAAGAAAGTAAACATCCCATCCTACAGTGTTAAGGAAGGCGATATTATCGAGGTGAGAGATAAATCAAAGGAAATGGCCCTTATAGTAGAGGCGCTCGCGTTGAAAGAAAGAGATGTGCCTGAATATATTGAAGTTGATTTTAAGAAAATGAGTGCTAGGTTCAAAAGGGTCCCAGAGCTTTCTGATGTTCCTTATCCAGCTATAATGGAACCAAATCTTGTTGTTGAATATTACGCAAAAAACTAGCAGACATTATGATTCACTACATCTTCAATAAAGATATTAGTTTTCCAGAAGATGGCGAGCTGGAGCAGGCTGTTTTTGGTATGGGCTGTTTCTGGGGCGCAGAGAAGAAATTTTGGGAGTTGAAAGGAGTAAAACTTACTGCAGTTGGGTATGCCGGCGGTATTACAAAAAATCCTAGTTATAGGGATGTATGCTCTGGATTAACTGGCCACAATGAGGTTGTGAAAGTCCTATTTGATCCTGTAGAAATTAGTTATGTTGAGATATGTGGAACATTTTGGGAAAATCACGACCCAACACAGTTGAATAGGCAAGGTAATGATATAGGGACACAATACAGAAGTGGTGCCTATTATTTTTCAGACACCCAAAAGCTGAGGTTGATGGAAACTAAAGCATTATACCAAGAATTATTACAAAAAGCAGGCTTTGGCTCTATTGTAACTGAGATAAAAAAAACACCTGAGTTCTTTTTAGCTGAAGACTATCATCAGCAATATCTTGCAAAGAATCCTCAGGGTTATTGCGGTTTAGGTGGAACCGGTGTTGACCTAAAAAAGAGTTTGGAGAATTCCATAGAGGCTCTTTAGCAATATTTTGTCATACATTAAATAATCTGGACTCAGAAAAATTGAGTAGGCTTGAAAAGTTCTTTGAGCTGAATATCCCAGTAATCGAGTATCAAGAAGTAATAGCTTGTACAAATAAATCGTTGTTTAACCAAAAAATTTTTTTAAAAAGGGCTTTAGACCCAATTATGATATGTTTAATTGAGGAGTGTTTTAAAGTAAAAATTCTGATAACTAAAGTTCAAAGAAAAAACTGGCTAAGAGCATCTAATGTTCAGTTTAGCCCTGTTAAAATAAATAAATTTATTGTTACAAGCTCTTTTTTTGCTAACTCTGTGAAGCAAGATAAATATTCATTAACAATTGATGCCTCTTTAGCATTTGGAACGGGTCATCATTACTCAACTAAATTTTGTTTAGAGATAATTCAAGAACTAAAAAAAATGCAGATTAATCCATTAACAATGATCGACGTCGGATGTGGTACTGGGATCCTTGCTATAGCGCTCGCCAAGTTATTTGGTTCAAGGGTGATCGCGGTTGATAACGATATCCATTCTGTTGAATTGACCAAGCGAAACATAATCGTTAATAAGGTTGTGCAGCATGTAAAAGTTTACAGATCTTCAGGACTAACAGGTAACCATCTTAAATCGAGGTCAAAATATGACTTAATAGTGGCAAACATTTTATTTAATCCAATAAGGTCCCTAATGAGATCATTTATTCAAAATCTATCAAATAGTGGATTTCTGATCTTGTCGGGTTTAACCATAAAACAGGCAAGGCAACTGAAAGAGATTTCAAAACAATTCGGCTTGAAAGTTTTAGTCGAAAGAAAAGAAGCCAGTTGGGCATCATTACTATTAAAAAGGACCGTTCCTTAAAGAGCGATCAAACTCAATTATTGAAGCTTTATTAGTATGTATGCTAAACTTACCCAAAAAAGATAAGAAAAATATGCAGGTAATAGGAATAGATCCAGGACTGATCAATACTGGATGGGCCGTGATTGAGGAGGATGGCTCGAAAATAAAACTTATGGGTAGTGGTATTTGTAGAGCTGGCAATAAAAAAGATATGGGAGCCAGATTGGTATCTATTTTGGAACAATTAAGATCGGTTATACAAAGATTTGAAGTTGCAAGTGGCGCAATAGAAAAAGCTTTTGTAAAGAACGACCCGCTCGCTGCTTTAAAACTTGGACAAGCGAGGGCGTCAGCAATGATAGCTCTTGGAGAAAGTAAAATTGAAGTAAGTGAATATGCCCCAAACTATGTTAAGAAAATATTTACAGGAAAAGGCCACGCGACCAAAGAGGAGGTTGAAAGAATGGCCTCGTTACAGTTCCCAAAAGTATGTTTTAGCCAGTCGGATGAGACAGATGCTCTCGCGATAGCTATATGCCATATGCATACTTTGAAATTAAATGCTAACCTTAATAGAGTAATAAAGAAAGCAATGTGATCTCAAATGATAGGTAGAATAAAGGGTCAACTCATTGAGAAAAAAAGAGATAGCGTTGTAATTGATGTTCATGGAATTGGTTACGTTGTTTATGTCACCGAAAAAACCGCAAGATCCTTAAATCTGGATAATCAATCGAGAGACATATCGCTATACTCTGAGTTGATAGTGAAAGAGGACTTATTACAATTAGTAGGCTTTATAACTCAGATAGAAAAAGATTGGTTTAATATCTTACGATCAGTTCAGGGTATCGGAGCGAAAGTTGCCCTTACTATTTTAAATACACTGGATACGAAAGAACTTTTGCATGCCTTAAGAATGAAAAATGAACTGGCCTTTTCTTCTGTTTCCGGAATCGGATCTCGAATGGCTCAGAGACTAGTTGTAGAGTTAAGTGGTAGAAAAGATTTAATGGTTTTAGAGGATGAGGAAATCAAAGAGATAAGAGACGATAGTAATGAGCAGACGATCAACCTAATAAAAAGAAAAGAGATTCAGCAAGATGCATTATCTGCGTTGCAGAACTTAGGTTTTAAAACAGCAGAGGCTCAGACCACTATAGACAGAATTTTAATCGAAGATGATCTTGTAGATGCTTCGCAGTTGGTAAAGAAAGCTCTCAGATCTCTTGCAAAAGGATAGTCTCTATGAATGATGAACAAAATATTTTGTCGCCAGATGAGTTAAAAGAAGACTATGAAAATACTCTTCGACCCAAAAGTATAGATGAATTTATTGGACAGGCGGATTTAAAAAAAAACCTGAAGATTTTTTTGGAAGCGTCCAAAATACGAAAAAGAGCATTAGACCACGTTCTTTTTCATGGTCCTCCCGGTTTGGGAAAAACAACTTTGGGACAAATTATTGCGAGGGAATTAGGGGTAAATTTTAAAATGACTTCTGGTCCCGTTTTAACAAAATCTGGTGATTTAGCGGCAATTCTCACTAGTCTCGAGGCTAATGATGTTCTCTTTATTGATGAGATACACAGATTGTCACCGGCTGTTGAAGAAATTCTATATCCAGCTATGGAAGACTTTAGTTGTGATTTAATTGTAGGAGAGGGTTCTGCCGCGCGCTCTTTAAGAATAGAATTAAAGCCTTTTACTCTGGTAGGATCAACGACCCGGCTAGGTCTTCTGACCACGCCTATGAGAGATAGATTTGGGATTCCGGTTCGTTTAAATTTTTATGAGGTTAGGGACTTAATTTTGGTTGTTAGCCGAGCGGCCGATCTTTTGAACTTTAAAATCGATGAATTGAGCGCTGCTGAAATTGCAAAAAGGTCAAGGGGAACTCCAAGAATTGCAGGAAGGCTTTTAAGAAGGGTAATTGATTTTGCTACTGTTGAAAATAGTGGTGTTATTAATGATGTATTAGTAGACAGCGCGCTTAATAGGCTTGGTGTAGATCATATGGGACTTGATGAAGGAGATCGAAAATATTTAAATTTGGTAGCACGTGAATATGGAGGTGGACCAGTAGGTTTAGATACTCTGGCTGCTGCGCTTTCGGAGTCTAAAGACTCAATAGAAGAGGTGCTAGAACCATATTTACTTCAGGAAGGTATGATACAGAGGACACCGAGAGGTCGTGCCTTAGGTAAAAAAACATGGGAATACCTAGGACTAGAAAAACCAGGTGATTAGGTGGAAAGTAAATTGGAAGAAAAAATGTTTCAATATAAATGCGAAGTTTTCTATGAGGACACAGATATGGGTGGAAGAGTATATCATGCCAACTACTTGAAATTTATTGAACGTGCGAGAAGCAAGTTCATTGAATCCTTGCATATTGATCAAAGAGCGTTGCTTTTAGCAGAAAATAAATTTTTCGTTGTAAAAAATATTATAGCCGATTACTTATTGCCTGCGTATTTTGGAGATAAGTTAGTAATTCGTACGACTTTGGTAGAAATTAAAAGAGCCAGCATGATGTTAAAACAGGAGATTTTGAAAGATAACAAAAGAATTTTTGACTGTGATGTAAGGCTAGCACTGCTAAATTCTTCTGGCAAACCTGAAAGGCTCTCGGTCGATTTTGTTGATAGGGTAAAGAAGTTTTTTAAATTTTCTCAAAAGAAAAAAGGAGAATAGAAAATATGGAAGAATCTATTTTGTTGCAGAGTCAGTCGCTGAACTTTTCCTTTATAGCTCTTTTCCTTAAGGCCACATTTACTGTAAAAGTGGTAATGTTAGTTTTGATTTTTTCCTCTTTTTGGTCTTGGGCAATCATTATTCAGAAAATTACAGATTACAGAAAATCAAAAAGAGAAAAGAAAGTTTTTTTAGATGAGTTCTGGTCTGGGGGCTCTTTA
>CACELY010000008.1 GCA_902560505.1 uncultured Alphaproteobacteria bacterium | reverse complement strand
ACAGTACTGAGGCTCGCTTTAAATGTTGCTTCAACTAGAGTTGTTTTAGGGCAAGGTCATACCGGGAATGATGCTGCTGGCCAAATAATCGAGGCTTTTGGTAACTTTATTGTTTCAGGAAATTATGCTGTAGGTATTTTTGTTTTCATAATTTTAGTAATTATAAATCTAGTAGTAATTACAAAAGGTGCTGGAAGAGTATCTGAAGTGTCGGCTCGTTTTACGTTAGACGCAATGCCGGGAAAACAGATGGCTATTGATGCAGACTTAAATGCAGGAGTTCTTTCTGCTGAGGAGGCTACTAATAGGCGAGAGGAGATAGCACAAGAAGCAGATTTTTATGGTTCAATGGATGGGGCTTCAAAATTTGTGAAGGGTGACGCAATTGCATCGATTCTTATTTTAGCAATCAATATTATAGGTGGCCTAATCATAGGAATAAGTCAGTATGACTTGCCAGTATCAACGGCAGCAGAGACATATGTCCTTTTATCAATAGGTGACGGTTTAGTAGCACAGATCCCATCGTTATTATTAGCCATTTCGACGGCAATTATTGTAACACGTGTTTCCTCTAAGCAGGACATGGCGACTCACATCGGTGACCAACTTAGTATATCGAGAGCTTGGATTCCGGTCTCAGCTGTATTATTGCTGATAGGTTTTGTTCCAGGAATGCCAAATCTACTTTTTATTACTTCAGCAATAGTTGCGGCCACTGCAGGCTTTCTAGCTCGGAGAGTTGAAAGAAAAAGGGAAACAAAGATTGAAGATTCAATCGAAGATGAAAATGTTCAAGACGACGTTGATGGAGATCAGCTGAGACTGGAGGATGTAACGGACTATTCGCCAGTTTCCGTTCAGCTAGGTTATGGTCTTGTAGAGATGGTTGATGACGATACAGGTGGCCCTTTGGTTGAAAGAATTACCGGTATAAGGAAACAAGTATCAAAGGCACTTGGCTTTATAATACCCGCAGTAAGAATACGTGATGACTTAACATTGTCATCTAATCAGTACAGAATAAGGATAGGGCAGACAATAGTTGGTGAAGATTCGATCTATCCTGATCGGAAACTGGCTATTCCAGGTGATGATACAAATATTAAGTTGGATGGAATTGAGGTAAAGGATCCATCCTTTGGGATGGATGCTACGTGGATCCTACCATCTCAGCAAAATGAAGCAGAAGAGAAAGGATACGTTGTCGTAGCCCCCGAGTCTGTTTTAGCTACTCACTTAAGCCAGATATTCTACAAGCATTCGGGGAAACTTATTGGGCAAGACGATGTTCAAACTCTTTTAGATAATCTTTCTCAAACTGCACCTAGTCTCGTTGAATCACTTGTACCAAAACTAGTTCCTCTACATAATCTCACAGGAGTTTTAAGAGAATTACTTTCAGAACGTGTGCCAATAAGTGATCTTAAAATCATCTTAGAGTCTTTAGCGGGATTGGTAGGAAAGAATTTAAGCGTGATTGAAACAGCTGAGGCAATTAGACCCAATTTGGCAGGGTTATTGATACAGCAGGTAGCCCCTCTGAATAAGGCGCTACCGGTTATAACTTTTAACTCCGAATTAGAACATATGCTTATCAAGATGGCTAAACAAAATGGAGAGGAAGGTTTAGTTTTGGATAATGAATTAGCGACAAAGCTTATTTCTAATATTTCTGATCTTAACCAAAAACTTATTTCTGAGGGTAATACAGCCGTTCTGGTAGTGTCACCTAATATAAGAAGACAAATTTCAGGTATAATTCGGCAGCATATCGAAGACTTGATTGTCCTTTCATTTACTGAATTGCCAGATAACAGAAAAGTGAATGTTGTGGCAACTATAGATGGAGGTTCTTAATGAATATTAAAATTGGAGATGAAAATGACTACATATAAATTTCTAGCATCTGACAGTGCAAGTGCTATGGAGGAAGTGGTTAAAAAACTGGGTCCAGATGCATTGATAATTGCCACTACAAAAAAAGGAAATAAGGTAGAAATCGAAGCAACCAATAATGTTTCAAGCCAGCAAAAAGCCAGAGATAATAAGGGTAATTTTTCGGATGTCTTACACTCCAAAATAGATTTTTTAAGAGAGAAACAAAGAAATCGTATCTATAATAGAGCATCAAATGATTTTGAAATTGCAGATGCGAGAAATATTCTAAGTGATAAAAATCAGACATCTGAGATGCTGAAGGTTGGGGAGCAGATAAAACACTTACAAAATATGCTTTCAGGAATGATCATAACTGATGAAAAAGGATTGAACGAAAAAGCAGGTAATTCTACTGCCCTCAAACTTAGACAGTTGGAATTTACACCAGAAATAGTTGCGTCTTTAAAGCCAGCTTATGATGGTTTGAGTCTAGTTAGAGGGCAAAGTGCCTTTTTAAAGGCTTTCGCTAGTAAAATTTCTTGTGATGAGATTGAAGAAATTTTTAAATCTAGTGTAATAATTATTTTAGGTCCCAGTGGAGCCGGAAAAACTACTTTATCCGCAAAGCTTGCAGCTAGAATAATGGAGAAAGACAAACAGTTGAGACCAACATTAGTTTCAGCTGAAAGTGAGTTGAGCAATAGAAGGGATGACTTAGGTTATTACTCAAAGCTGCTCAACATACAGAAACTTAACTATCAGATTGACGAAAATTGTGCTGGGTTTGATACTATTTGTCCAGGTCAAAAGATTGTTGATACCTCATTAGGAGCAGAAGAAAGCAAATATTTGATCCAAAATATTAGAAATCAAGTAGGAGCAACAAAAGTTACTACTATTCTCTGCCTTCCCTCAGGCATTAGCAGGCAGCTTTTGAGTGCTCAAATTAACAAATATAAGGAGTTTAAACCAATAATGGCCTTCACTAAAATAGATGAGTGCCGACTTTTCCCAAGAGAGTTATGTGTCTTGCACGATAAAAATGTCAAAATGGGTTTTTTGACAGGATCGAAAACTATACTAGGCTCATTAGCATTATCTGAGCCGGATGTTTTAGCCAATCACTTGGAAAGTTATCTAACTGATGAGTTTAATGATGAGTAATTCAATAGCTATAGCAAGTGGTAAGGGTGGCGTTGGGAAAACCACGATTGCCGTAAATCTAGCTCTGACCTTGTCTCAAATGGGGTCAAAAGTTTGTCTTATGGATGCCGACTTTGGCTTGGCAAATGCCCATATAATGTTGGGGATAAACCCAAAAAAAACAATAAGAGATGTATTGAAAAATAATATGGCGGTTGAAGATGTAATTGAAACGGGGCCCCATGGGCTAAAATTTATATCTGGTGGCAATGGGTTGATCGATATTTTGAATATAGAGAAAAACTCGAAATACCAGCTAATTAGATCTTTAGATCCTATTGAAAGGAACGCTGATACTTTGGTCGTAGATATACCAGCGGGCGCATCAGAAAATTCGATGACCTTCGCTTCAGCAGTCGATAGATTAGTTATTGTACTAGTTAGCGAGCCTACAAGTTTTATGGATGCTTATACATTTATTAAAACAGCAAAACTGGACTATAATCTTCACAATTTTTCAATCATCGTTAACATGGCCGAGAATGAAAAAGCTGCTAAGGAAACTTTTGACAAATTCCAAAATATTGTTGGCAAGTTTTTAAATGCACATCTTACCTTTGCTGGAGGTATGCCGAGGACAAAAAGAATTCAGAACGCCATCATCAGAAAGCTTCCTATTGTTCTGGACAAAGAAGCTGATTTTGAAAAAGTTGCATTTCAGCGGCTATCAAAAAACATCATTAAAGCTGGAGAAAATAAACATAATGGTATACGCTTCTTCTCTGAGAGCTGATTATAATATGTAGAAAAAAATGAAAGCTAGTTACCCTGAACAACAGCCAAATGTAGAAAACTTGATAGTTCAAAATATGAATTTGGTCAAGAAGATAGCTTGGCATATGCACGGTAGAGTTAGGTCTGCTATAGAAATTGAAGATTTGATGCAAATAGGGTATTTCGGGTTGGTCACAGCGGCTCAAAAATATAGTCCAAAAGAAGGCGCCACATTTGCTAGTTACGCGGTTCTTAGGATCCGAGGCGCAATCGTAGATCACTTAAGGAAGAGCTCAAACCTATGCCGAACCACAATTCAAATGCAACAAAAGCAGAAAAAGGCAATAGAGGCCCTTGTTTCTAGCCTTCAGAGAGAGCCCACACCATCAGAGATTGCAAAAAAAATGGGTCTTGGGTTAGACGAATATAGAGATTGGGAGAAAGCATTTAATGCGAACGTGCATCAGTCTCTTGATGAAGTTTATGACGAGTATTCAATGTGGTTTGTTTCCAAAGAAAGCACTCCAGAAGAAAATTTAGATAAATCACAGCTTAAGAACATACTTTCAAGTGCTTTGAAGGAATTACCTTCAAAGGAAGCAATGGTTATTCAACTGTATTATGTAGAGGAACTTAATGTGTATGAAATAGCTGAGGTTATGGAAATAACGACAGGACGAGTTTCTCAAATCAAGAAATCTGCAGTAACACTTCTGAGATCATTTATAAAAAAAGCATACTAAAATTGAATGACCACTGAGACTCAAGAACTTCAAGCAATTCATATGTCTATCCAAACTGCTGACTTAAATATGATAGGGTTCAGCTGTGAAGAAAGCATAACTCTATCCTGTGGACTGATGAATATAGGTAGAGGTATTTGCTCTGTAACGATTAAACCATCCTTGGGAGCTGTTCCCTTGCACAGAGGATCATTAAATATAGAGATTAATAGACCCTATATGAAAGCAAATATAGAACTTGGTCTGGATTCATTTCTAAAAACAAGTGAATTACTACTTAGATCTTCAGTTAGACCTGCTACTTTAGTTTTACTTTTAGATAAAAGTTTAAGCGTAAACATAAAAGGAGATTTGCTTATAAACAAGGAAACAAGTAGAAAAATCAATGATATCTCATGGATATTGCCGCTTAAGTAAGCTTTACGTATCCATTAGTCTCCTAGTTACATCCGCATCAGCTTGCATCATCTTAGCAGAACCGTTAAATGCTTGTTGAGCTCTGAGTAGAAGTGTCAGCTCAGCCGTAATATCCGTATTTGACGCTTCTAAAGACCCAGCATTTATTTTTCCAAAACCGAAATCTTTTCCTGCACCGATCGTGGCTTCACCCGACTCGGGTGTTGCAACAAAAATATTATCGCCTCTTGCTTTCAATTGAGTCTCGTCGGCAAACCGAGCAAGTCCAATCTGCGCAACTGTAACATAATTATCTATTCCGTAGGTGGCTCTAATGAATCCCTCTGCAGTAACTTTTACTTCCGACAGACTTTGTATGGCTCCCTCCGGATTCAATGTTTGAAAAGGCAAAATTATTTCTTCAGAGTTACGATCCAGGTAAGAAATACCATCCGAGTTTACTAATTTCCCGTCCTGTCTTATATTGATCGCTCCGTTTCTGGTATAAGATAGTTCACCAAGTTTATCGATGGTATTAAGGATAAACATACCTTGCCCGTTCATTCCAAGATCGAGGGCGTTTCCCGTTAAGATTAAGGATCCTTGAGAGTGATTTCTTCTGGGAGCCTCCTCTCTGACCCCATTACCAACTCTGTTAGCATTTCTTACATCTGACATTTCCGTATAAATATCAGAAAAACTCGCATTACTTTTCTTGAAACCTAAAGATGAAGCGTTTGCAATGTTGTTAGAAATAACAGCAATTTCTTGAGAAGCTGCACTTAAACCTGACCTTACTACTGACAACATTGGCTTTCCTTTCAAAAAAAATAATACAAAAATCATGCCAATTGTCGTTTCTCTATAATATATGTATTTTGGGGTTTATATTATTCTAAAATTGATTTAACAATACTACCAAAAAAGTGAAATTTGTATCGATGTCTGAGAAAAATTCAAAAGCTTTAGTTCCTGTAAAAAAAGTCCTTCCCCCTGCTATCAAGAGAAACAGAGAGGTTACGAAACCGTTTGAGCTTGTGAATGGTAATCTTAAACTCCAATCTAGGGAAGACGTCAGAAGCCTTTTACCAGATATTTTAGGCAAAGTCTTAGCAAGAGTGTGGCTTGATTCGAGCTTTCACAGAGAATTCTCGCAAGATCCTCAAAAAACACTCGAGAGTAATGGTGTTTTTCTTCCGGAAAATATGTCTATAGAGTTCCAAAAACAAACTACAGATCGACCGAGAATAGTTGTTTTTGAGCAAAAACCAGGCTCAAAGTTTAAAATTCGAGTTTTTTATCTTCAATTAGTCATGATGGCTGGACGTTAGATGCGACATATTGGTTTCTTTAGCCTAATTATAATCTTTCTTTACACTGCTACTTCTGCTCAAGTTACTGAGTCAGATAGATTATTTAAAATGGCTACCGATTTCGTCAAGGAAAGGAAATACTCTGAAGCAGTCTCTATTTTTCGAGAGCTGGCAAAAAATGACGAGCATGATGCACAGTACAATTTAGCATTTTTGATTAGCTCTGGTAAAGGGATTACAAAAAATTACAGCGAGGCACTTTTTTGGGCATTTTTATCCCAACTTGGCAAAATAGAAAAGGCAGAGGAGCTCACTGAGGATCTAATAGACATAGTCCCAGAAAAGGTATTGAAGGATGTTAGAGAAAAAGTTCTAGAACACCTATTAGTACGCTTTGATAATAGGGATAGAGCGGTGTTGACAGAATTAGGAGATTTTTATTTGCTTGTTTTAGAAGAGCAAGATTTTGAAAATGCATATATATGGTATAATGTAGCAAGTGCGTTGGGGATTGAGAATTCGAGTGATGTCAGGGATAAAGTTGAAAAAGAACTTGAACCTGATACCATTGTCAAGATGCAAGAGGCGTCTAGAAAACGATATGAAGAGTTTACTGAAGAACCAGTAATAGAGAGTGGAAAGACAAGAAAAACTATGGAACAGGAATATGAAAGTTAAAGTTCATTGGGTAATTGATGGTATTGCTGAGGTTGAGGCTGTAAGCTTAGAAGAGGCTGAAAAGATAGTTAATGAAAGGCTTTCAGATTTTGTAGGTAGTAATCCAGATTTAGAGAAAAATATGGGAGCAAAGGCAATCCAGGGCAAAGGTTACTTGCCTGGATCTGAAGAGGAAGCCTAACTTATTGCTGTTGATCGCCAGGTCTGAAGCCAATCCAAAGTGGAAACATTGCTAAATTTTCGTCCTTCTCTATTGGTATCAGAATGGTTACTATCACTGCTATTATCGTCCTTCTCCTCATCTGCAGAAGAGGTTATATCATAAACGCTAGGCTTATCAGATTTATTCCTTTCTGACGGGTTTACTACATTTATTTCTACCGAACTAAGTAAATGATTTGTTTTCTTTAACTCCATTTTTTTATAAACCTTAAATCAATAATAGTTTTGTCAGTTGAACGGTTTTTATCTCAGGTTTTGCACCAAGCTTCACCAATTCATTATTAATTGTTTCAAGAATTTCTAGCTTTAGTGCTTCTTTGCCTTGAATTGTATTGAGTTGTTCCTTTGTTTTTGTTCTCATTAAAGCTAAAATACTTGATCTTAAAGCTGGTTCAAAAGTCTTGAAGCTTTCGAAATATGCATCGGCATTTAATTTTCCCATGAATATTGAAACGGCTATTTCGATTGTTAGTATACCAGAGCCATTTTTTAAGTCCGTTGCTAAAGCGCCTGTAAAAGATTGATAATAGTGTTGTGGCCCTATAAATGGAATATCTGAGCCCTGTTGAATTTTCTCATCGGTGGTTTTATCTGGGTCAATTTCTTTATCAGAATTACCCTCAGAGTGCTCTTCTTCATTTTTATCTTTCATCAGAGCCATAATTTCTTCCCTAGATAGAGGTGGCTGTACCAAAGAGTTGTGCATGACAATGAAAATTATGAAAACGACAGCAGCTGGTAGAATATAAAGAGCTAACAAATTCCATGGTATTATCAGCTTCTTTCTTTTTTTTGGCTTGGGGGCCTCTTCTTTCTCAGTTTCAGTATTTTCTAATTCGATTTCCATGTGCGAAACGTTCTCTTTTATTCAATGATCTTCCAAAAATTAACGACAGTCATAAAAAAAAGTTTATTTCCTAAATAATCAAAGAATTCGTCGTTAGTTTATTTGTCTGAAGTAACCGTGAGTAATATTTATGAGAAAAAATAGCATTAAAATATCAATGAACTCTGATGAATTGCCTTCAAGAGACCATGTTAACAAAGACTCTGAAATATTCAAAAGTAGAGTGGCTAATGCAGTCTTAGACTATATGGAAGCGCAAAGTGACTCAGATCTCATTGAATGTTTGGAAAAAGCTAGCATTTTCTTGACTAATATTTTACTACAAATGGAAAATGTTTTCGATAACCAAAAACAGTCCTTCAAAGATCAAAAGGACGTTTTTGACATCGCTGAAGATCTTTTTTCAATAAATAAGCAAGTATCATCTAATACTATTCACTAACTTTATTTAATTACTTCTCAGATTCACAAATCAAAAAGTATTTGCCTGAATTGTAGTGCTCTTCTGAGAATTTATTTTGTAGTAATTTTGCAACAATTTGTAGAAGGCAAAAAAGTTACTAATAAAATTTTGCTTAAGTCGTAAACGTCTATGGGTAAGTTGAAGGAGAGTATCTTATGCGTATTTTAGTATTAATTGTTTTTGGTTTAATTTTAACAGCATGTCAAGGAACCAATCCTTACGGATTAACCACAGCATCGATGAGCGAAAGCGTAGTTTCGTCTGCTACAGGTCAGGCAGGCACTGGTGTGACGCCTGTCAAAGGCATTAAATATGTTTCACTACATCCAGACAGACTTTTACGCGACGAAAGAAGCTGCACCGAGGTTATAAAACTGTCATATGCATCCAATATAAATTATTCTGAAGCAATTATAGGTCTCAGAAATAGGGCTCTCTTGGTAGGAGGGAATGCCATTTCTATTATTGGATGGGCAGAAAGTGCAAATTCATCTGGATTAGTTGGTAAAATCTATCTCTGCAAGAAGAAGCCGTTCCACATTCATTATTGATGATGAAAGCGGTTTTGTGTCAGAAATTATACAAAACCGCTTTTATTTTATTTTGGGACGTTCATAATTCATATCTTTTTGAATATGCTACAAATAAGTTTAATGTATTTTATTTCTTTAATTGGAGCTTATCGGTTCGCTTGCTTTAATTTGACTTTCAAACTCTCTCAGTCGTTTATAAACACTTAAGAGCTCGATAATAGTCGGCCATGCTTTCAGTAAGTACTGCATTGAACCTTCTACTCTTCCAAATGCTCTAATTATTTGTTGCATTACCCCCAGCGTTACTACTCCCGCCACAATGGCTGGTGCAAGAAAAACGTAGGCACTTAATACGTTTGCTTGCAAGTATGCAATTCTGCCCACATTAAAATATAGATAACGCAGATATGATTTGTAATGAATACCTCTTACACCATCAAAAAGCTCTTCTATTGTCTTTGGCCTTACCGTTTCGTCATCTTCTGCAATAACTAATATTTTTCTGTAAGCTGCCTCTTTTTTTTGTAAGTCGTATTCAACTCCTACCAGTCTGAGTAACCAACCTAAAGCAACTAAGAACAAAGTTCCACCTATTGACCAAACAATTGCGCCTGTAATCAATCCGTATTGCCAATCACCAAAGAAGAATATCGGTATACCAACTGACAATCCAAATAAGATTGGAATAAACTGAACAAGTACCATGATACTTTCAATGAAACTTGTACCAAGCCCTTCCATTATTCTTGAAAACTTAATTGTGTCTTCTTGTACACGCTGAGCGGCACCCTCAATGGTACGTGCCTGGTCGTATACTGAATGGTACCACTCTACCATGGCAGTACGCCATCTAAACAAAAAATGTGCCGTAAAAAAACTCACTGCAACTGCAATAGCTACATATATGCCTGCTAGATATATAAAACTAAACAAACTAGCCCAATACTCTTCAATAGTGACAGCATTGGGTGTCGCTAAGGCTTTCTGAATCATATCATAGAATTCGCCAAACCATTCATTGATCTTGACGTCAATTTCGACTTGAATCCACAGTGATGATAAAATTAATGCAGAGCCTAACCAAGCCCACAAAGCCCATTTTCTTGTTGTGAAAAATCTAAACACGGAAAACCTTTCTTTTATTGTTAACTATTAACTCGCAATTTTATTGCTTATCATATTTATTGATCCTTTTTTATTGAAAATAATTGCTCATCACCGTCTTGATTGTCTTTGATCTCCTTAAGTGAATAATTATTATTTGAACAGAAATGCTTTAAGTCTATTTCTGCCATTGGATCATCAGTAATAATAAGCGCCTCATGATTTTTTCTGAGCGAATTAATGTTTTTTTGAACTTTTAACAAAGGTAGTGGGCACCTAAGTCCCGTGGTATTGATAACAACTGAATACTTTTTCTGGCTTTTCATAAATGACCTAGGTAACAAAATTTGATGGACAACGCTGTAGAGATAAACAAGTATTCATATATGGACAAATATCAAAAAAAAGTCAATTTTTTAACTCCGGAAAAAAATATTCCTAAGTTAGTTTCAAAGGTTAGAGTTTTTAATGAAGAAAATAAGGTAAAATACATCAATTTAATTGATGAAAAAGTTTTGACGATTTATCTTAATTCTCAGGAAGTACTTACGGCCTTAACAGTATGTGATTACCCCGAGTATTTGGCTGTTGGTTTTTTGTATAATCAAAATATAATTGGTTCAAAAGCCGAAATCAAAGAAGTTGAATTTAACCAGGAGCTTTCCGCTGTCGTTGTCAGAACATACAAACAAACTCTCTTTGAGGCTCATAATGTCAAGAAAATAAAAACATCTGGCTGTGCGATGGGAACAGTCTTCGGAGATATGTATAATAAGATCCAACCGATCCCAAAACAAAACTTAAAAAAATATTCGATAAACGATATCAGAGACTTAGTAAAAGAAATTATAGGCCTTCCTAGTTTATATATGGAAGCTGGCGCGATCCATGGGAGTGTGCTTTGTGAAAGAGATCGAATTTTAGTGTATATGGAGGATGTTGGCAGGCATAACGCTATTGACAAAATAAGCGGGTGGATTGTGCAAGAAGAAATTGATCCAACTGATAAGATTTTATATACAACAGGTCGACTTACATCTGAAATGGTATTAAAAGCAATAAGTATGGGGGTGCCAATATTAGTCTCACGCTCTGGTTTTACTAAGTCTGCGGTGCATCTCGCGAGAAAGTTTAACCTTTCGATGATTGGGAGGTTCAAGGGAAAAAGATTTATGTGTGTAAGTGGGTTCGAAAGAGTTTTGCTTTAACATTTAGAATAAGGTTACCGTTATGTGCGATATTAATCTTCCTAGCGTTATTTTAGCAGGAGGGCGTTCACAAAGAATGAACTGCAAAGACAAATCATTTCTCGAAGTGGGCGATAAAACTCTTTTAGATATGACTATAGAAAGGCTTCAGTTACAGTCTCGCAGAGTGGCGATAAATACTAATTCACACTCATTTAAATATAAAAGATACGGTTTGCCGATACTTCATGATCAATTGGGGGGGTTCTACGGTCCCTTGGCAGGAATATTAACTGCAATGAAGTGGGCAGGAGATATAGGTTATGAGAAGGTTATTACTGTTGCTGTTGACACGCCATTATTCCCAAAAAACTTGTTAAAAGAACTATGCAAAAAGATGGAAGAGAGTAATTCAGACATTGTTTTCGCAGCATCATTAAAAGACCATAAGCGAAGGAAGTATTTGCATCCAGTTTTTGGTTTATGGAAAACATATCTTCACGATGATCTAAGAAGGGAGTTAGAAAGAGGCGTTAGAAAGGTCACATTTTGGAGTGAAAAACATAAAACTTCCAGCGTTTGTTTTACAAACGATTTGATAGACCCATTCTTTAATATCAATACGCCGGACGATATTATAATTTTTAAGGAGTATCTTATAAAAAAATGAAAATTATAGGAGTAGTTGGTTGGAAAAATACAGGAAAAACAACTTTGATTGAAAAATTGATAAAGGAATTTAACCTGAGAAATTTGACGGTATCCACAATTAAGAATTCCCACCACAATGTTTCATTAGACCGGCAGGGTACAGACTCCTTCAGGCACTTTAATGCGGGTGCAAAAGAGACAATACTAGCGTCAGATACAAAATGGATCAAATTTTCTAAAACAATTTCTGAGCACGAAACTAGTCTCGATTATCTTATCAAACAGATAATTCCAGTTGATATAGTTCTAGTAGAAGGGTTCAAAGTGAGTGGTCACAGTAAAGTTGAAGTTGTTGATAATATTAGCAAGAAAAAACCACTATATGAAAGTGACAAAACAATATGTGGATTGATATTTAATCAACATAAAATTGAAAACACGGTATTACCACAATTCGAAAGAAACAATATTGAGAAGATCTGTGACTTCATAGTAAAAACTTTAGAAGGTAAATAAAGAGTGAGCTCCCAGAATTTTCAATTAACTTCCCTAAGTAAGTTGTTTTTGGACCTGAAGGCTGAATTAAAATCCGTTTCAGGGGAAACTAGAGTTAGTGTGGATAATTGTGTCAATAGAATATTGTCAAAAGATATTTTTGCGAAATATGATAATCCACCTTTTGATAACTCGGCAATAGATGGTTTTGCCTTAAATGAAGACACTAAAGCAACAATTGACAACTTCTCACTTTTAGAGGGTTTGGTGAAACCAGGTTGTAAAGCTACTATTGCTTTAAAAAAAAACGAGGGAATTAAGATTTTAACGGGCGCACCTATACCCTCTGGAACAACGAGAATTATTTTCAAGGAGAATACGAAAGAAAAAGATCAAAAGATTTATTTTGTCCAGAAGGATGTTAAAGAAAATAATATAAGATTGCAGGGAGAGGACTTTAAAAAAGGTGATCTTTTATTTGAAAAAGGTAACCAAATAAGAATAACAGATTTGGCTGCGTTAATTGGCTCAGGAAATTTATCCATACCAATAGTCAAACCACTAAAAGTTGGGCTAATAACCACTGGAAATGAACTTAAGTCTAACATTGAAAGGCAAAGTAGTAGTAGCTTTATATTTGATACAAATTTCCTTCCATTGAATAGGGTGTTAAAAAGTTGGGGTCATTCTGTAGTAAGTATAGGATCGGTGGGAGATAACTTAGATCTACTGAGAGACAAGATCTATGATAATTTGGAGCGTGTTGATGTTTTTGTAACAACAGGAGGTGTTTCAACGGGAAAAGAAGATTTTGTTGCACAATTTCTTAATAGGGAGGCGCAAGTAATTAACTGGAGGATTGCGATTAAACCTGGAAGACCTTTTATTTGTGCAAAGTTAAGAAATAAGTATGTATTTGGATTGCCAGGGAACCCAGTGGCGGCATTTATTTGCGCACTTATTATATTACGGCCTTCCCTTGGTAGAATTGGGGGAGAAAAAGCTTGGTTTAAGCCTTTCTCCTTTAAAACAAAAGCAAATTTTGTAAAGCATAAGAGATCAGGCAGATCAGAATTTTTGAGAGCCAACCTTAATCAAGAAGACGGTTTCGTTTCAATTTATCCATTTGAGGGATCGGGTAGACTTTCGAGTCTTTCTTGGTCAAACGGAATAATAAAGCTTAATGACGGTGAGCAAAACATAGCAAAGGGAGATCTTATAGACTTTATTCCTTATCAATCATTCTTTTAAATGGAATTTAATTGCTTAAAAATATTTTTAACAATTACGCTAAATAGTTCTTTGCCTTCAGGATTGTTTAAAACATAAGGCGTTCCGCTATCCGCGCATTCCATTATGTCTTTTGAAAGGGGTATACTCCCCAAATAGGGTAAATTTTCACTGTTAGTAACTTTTTCTACACCACCGCTACTGAATATATCATGCTTCTCTCCGCATTTTGAACATTCAAAATATGACATGTTTTCAATTAAGCCTAGAATTTTAGTATTTGTCTTATTATAGAGCGCAATTGCCTTTTTTGCATCGATCAAAGAAATATCTTGAGGCGTCGATATTATAATCGCTCCAGATACTAACACCTTTTGTGCCAGAGTTATATGTATGTCGCCGGTTCCAGGGGGTAGATCGACTATGAAATAATCTTGATTATCCCATGCAACATCAAGAAGCAATTGTTGTATTGCCTTCATCAGCATAGGCCCTCTCCAGATAATGGCCTCATGCTCTGGGAATAAAATCCCCATGGACATCATGCTCAAATTGCCTATTTTCTTTGGGCTAATTTTTTTGTTTTTTATTTCGACCTTTGAATTATTTAGTCCTAACATTTTTGGCTGACTAGGTCCATAGATGTCTGCATCCATTAGACCCACTTTAAACCCCATCTCTGCTATTTGTGCAGCTATATTACTTGAGATGGTAGACTTTCCTACACCTCCCTTGCCCGAGGCAATAAATAATATTTTCCCTAGGTGAGATAAGTCAAATTTATTCAAAAACTGTTGATTTTTTGAAGGCATATTTTGTTTTAGGTTGGGGGTCCTGTGCCTAGTGTAAATTATAGAACAACTTGTGATTTTATTATCTTTTTCAATCATAGATTGCCATAGGAGCGTTAACTTTTCCGTATCGCTCGTAAATTCTGAATTAACAATTATTTTCACCTTTTGTTCAGAAATATCTATGGATTCGATTTTTTCGGTAAGGGCAAAATTGCCAGGATGCTCAATTTTTTTGATAATTTTTAGAATGTATTCTTTATTCACGAAGTGGGACATTATAATCAGCTATGCTTTCTGTAGTAATTATAAATGGAGGCGACGACCGGATTCGAACCGGTGTCCACGGATTTGCAGTCCGCTGCGTAACCACTCCGCCACGTCGCCTATTTATTAGAAAATACCAATATTAAATAATTTAATTCATTGCAAGAACATATAATATTATGTAAATCTTTCTCTGTTACTTTATCTTCTTAAATTATTGGTTGAGTTCATCAGATGTTTGACTATAAAAAAGCACGAAAGAATATGGTGGATAACTTAATTCGGCCAGCTAATGTGACCGATCCAAAGCTTTTGTCAGCTTTGGGAGATGTTCAACGAGATAAGTTCTTACCGAGTAACCTAGCCAGTTTGTCTTACAGTGAAACTCAGTTGCTTATACAAAATGATAGGACATCAATGAGTCCCTGGTTGCTGGCCAAAATGCTCCAATCTTTAGACCTAAACCCCGCAGATAATGTTTTAAGTCTGGCCGCTGGATACGGCTACAGTTGTGCCCTGATGTCATCTTTGGCAAATTTTGTAGTTGCCGTTGAAACACAAGACATTGCACAAGAAGCTCAAGCTAGATTAATTGAAAATGGGTATGATAATATTTTGGTTCGAGAGGGCAATATTAACGAAGGCGCAGAGGAAGAGGGTCCCTATGATGCAATTTTAATTGAGGGCGCTGTTGAATATATAAACAAGGAAATCATAAATCAGCTTAAACACGAGGGTAGAATTATAGCAGTTTTTAAAGAAAAAATTTTAGGTCAATGCAGATTAGGCATAAAAACAAAATCTGGAGTACAGTGGAGAAATCTTTTTGAAGCAAATTGTACTTTGTTGAATGATTTTAAAATAGAAAAGGAATTTACCTTGTGAGCAGGTACAAAACTGAATGAATATTAAAACTTTTATAATTTTAACTTCGTTAATCTTTCTTTTCTGCAAAGAAGCATTCACACAGTCCATAAAAGAGTCTGCACAAATGGCATTGGATAATAACGAGAGCTTAAAGAGCCAAAAAGTATTGCTTGATAATAGCTATCAGAATTTCTTAATTCAAAAAGGAATAATGTTACCGAGCCTTTCTTTAAGCGGCACAGGGGCTCGCTCATCAAATTTTTATACAAACCAGGATACAGATAGCTACAGCATTTCGTTGAATTCCTCATATACATTATTTGACTCTGGATCACTCGAAGCAAAAAAGAGATCATCTTTTCATTTGAATGAAGCTTCAATACTTTCGTTTAAGAAGCTTGAAGATGAGCTGATACTGAGCGTAGTCAAAGTACACTTAGAACTATTTAAGGCGATAAAAATTGTTGATCTTTATGAAAGTAGCCTTGAGATAAGGAAGCAGCAGTTCTTGGCAGTAAAGAATAGGTTTGATTTAGGAGAGGCAACCAGGTCAGACCTCCTGAGATCTAAAGCTTCAATTTCGAGTGCTGAGGCACAATTAAAAGTGGGGCAAGCAAACGTAAAGAAGCTAAGAGAAAGTTACAAAACTTTGGTGGGCAAAGTTTCTGATAAACCTATGCTTCCAAAGATTAAAATAAAAGAACCTTCTACATTAGAGATCAGTGTTAAAAATGGAATAGAGAATGACATTGCTTTGAAAATTTTAACCCTTGAAGAGCGAGCGCTTAGAGCCGACTTAAGTTCCACTGAAAAATCCCAGTTACCAAATTTAAGCATCTCTGGAAGCTTATCTTATGGTGATAGCCAGACCTTAGGAAATAATATTAGTTCAGGGCGGATCTCCTTAACGTCCAGTCTTACTCTTTATAGTGGTGGTCAAAAAAAAGCCCGAGTTAAAATTGCCTCAAATAAACTGGCAGCAAAAGCGATCGATATTGCGGTAAGAAAAAAAACGTTGCAAAGAGATATTACAACAAAATGGTTGGATTTAATGGCTTTAAAGTCCTCAGTTACTGCTAAGCAAGAAGAGACCAACGCTTTGAATGAGTTGTATGAAAGCGTATTTGAAGAGTGGAGGCTTGGAGGAAAGACATCGCTAGATACTGATCAAGCATATCAGAATTTCCTGAATTCTGAAGTTGAATTGGTTACTAGCACTACAGATATATTAATTGCAAAATTTGACTTGCTAGCCGAGATAGGTACTCTGAGAACTAAGCTACAACTGCGATAATAGATTGATTGCTATGAGGAACGTTTAATGGCTAAAAAAAAGATTGCAAAAAAAGAGAAAAAAGAAAATGGCAAAGTCGATCTTAAAGAAATTCTTGGTGATATTAAAACTGTCGTTTCAGGGGAGAAAGAAACATTATTCAAGGTGAGTGAATATAAGACTATTAATCTTAAAAAGGAAAATTTGGTAAGCGGAGGTAAAAAAAGAGACTCCCATCAATCTATTGATCAAAATGATAAGAAACTGCAGAGTTTAATAAGAAAAATTGTAAGAAGTGAACTTGAGAATTTTCAGTCAAATAATAAATTGGATAGTGTAAAATCGGAAAAAAGAAAAACAAATGTAGGAATAAAGAGTAATACTGGATTAAGCTTGTTAACAAAGGCTGATCTTCTTTCATTATCGAAAAAAAATAATCTACGTTTAAGCAGTAAACATACTAAGACAGAAATAATAAATGAGCTTAAAAAAAATAAAGTCAATGCTTCATAGCTCAGTAGAAAGAAGTTTTACCTATAATGTCATTGAAGATTTTGATTGATCAACATGTGCTGTTAACGAACCGTTTGAAAAAGGCTTCTAATTCCAAAGTCAAGTTAGCGTTTAGCCGAGTGCACTACTCAGTAGGATACAACTTAAGATGAACCTTCCAAATAAATTCAACCCTGAAGAGACTGAAAAAAAAATAAATGATCGTTGGGTAGAATCAGATGCTTTTAGGTCAGGCAAAGATAGCGAAAAAGGCAAACCACCATTTTCTATAATGATCCCTCCACCAAATGTTACAGGAAGCTTACACATTGGCCATGCCTTTAATAATACAATCCAGGATGTTTTGGTGAGGTATCATAGAATGAATGGCTTCGATGTTTTATGGCAACCGGGTCAGGACCATGCTGGAATTGCAACTCAAATGGTAGTTGAAAGAGAGTTAGAGAAAAAGAATAAAAGCCGACAGCAAATGGGTCGTGAAAAATTTCTTGAAGAGGTTTGGAATTGGAAGGAAAAATCTGGAAATACGATAATTGATCAGTTGAAGAGGTTAGGAGCATCCTGCGATTGGAGCCGAAATAGATTTACCATGGATCCTGAGTTCCATAAAGCTGTCATAAAAGTTTTTGTAGATTTTTACAACAGAGGCTTGATTTATAAGGGTAAAAAATTAGTAAATTGGGACCCGAAATTTCAAAGTGCCATTTCGGATCTAGAAGTTGAGCAAATAGAGGTTCGAGGAAAAATCTGGGAATTAAAATATTTTTTAGAGGAAGGAACATTCAATTTTGGAGTAGAAACCGATGAGAATGGAGTGGTTTTAAAAAGGATACCTATGGATCATGTAGTTATTGCAACCACGAGACCAGAGACACTTCTTGGAGATACTGCTGTGATTGTTAACCCTAGTGATGAGCGATACAGGGATTTGATTGGGAAATCAGTAATATTACCATTAGTTGGAAGAAGGATCCCAGTGATAGCAGATGATTATGCGGATCCTAACAAAGGCACGGGTGCAGTGAAGATCACTCCTGCCCATGACTTTAATGATTGGGAGGTTGGTATAAGGCATGGTCTAAGAATGATTAATGTTTTTGATACAGGTGCGAATATTCAAATCACAAATAATGAAGATTTTGCAAATGAAATTAAGCCGTCTGTAGATATTTACCAATTAAATGGACTTGAAAGATTTGAGGCAAGAAAGAAAATCTTACAATTATTAAAAAAAGAAGGTTCTTTTAAAGCTGAGAAGGAAGACGTGCACTTTGTCCCACATGGTGATAGATCAAAAGTAGTAGTTGAACCTTTTTTAACCACCCAGTGGTTTGTTGACTCAAAAAAAATTGTTAAAGAAGCTATTGATGTTGTTAGGAAGAATGAAATAGAAATTATCCCAGAACGAGATAAAAAAGTTTATTTCAACTGGCTGGAAAATATTGAGCCTTGGTGTATTTCAAGACAGTTATGGTGGGGACACCAGATACCGGTTTGGTATGATGATAAAGGAAATGAATATTGCGCAGAAAGTTTTGAAGAAGCCAAAAAATTGGCTGGACACAGCAATATATGTCAAGATCCAGATGTGCTAGATACTTGGTTTTCTTCAGGCATCTGGCCGATCGGAACGCTTGGATGGCCCGATGAAAAAGGCTTTATGGAAAGATACTACCCTACCAGTGTTTTGGTAACAGGTTTCGATATTATTTTTTTCTGGGTCGCAAGAATGATAATGATGCAACTTGCAACCGTAAGACAAATTCCTTTCAAAAAAGTCTATGTTCATGCTTTGGTAAGAGACGAGCATGGAAAAAAAATGTCTAAGTCTCTTGGCAATGTGCTTGATCCACTAGACCTAATTGATAAATATGGGGCTGATCCCCTCAGGTTTACCCTAACAGCTATGGCAGTTACCGGACGAGATTTAAAATTATCTGAATCAAGAATTGAGGGATATAGAAATTTTGTAACCAAGATTTGGAACGCAGCAAAATACTTGGAAATGAATAGGTGTCATTTTGATGATAAGTTTGATATTTTAAGTGTTGAGGCACCACCAAATAAATGGATAATAGGTAAAACTCAAGACATTTTGAGCTCAGTTAATCAAAGCTATGAAAGATTTCGGTTTAACGATATCGCTAATAACCTTTACAATCACACTTGGGGTGTTTTCTGTGATTGGTATATTGAGTTCTCCAAATCTCTTTTAAATAATGAAGATGAAAAAACTGTTCAAGAAACACGAAAAACATTGTCCTGGGCTTTTGTAGCGTGCTTAAAGATGCTTCATCCTATAATGCCCTTTGTGACTGAGGAGCTTTGGGAGCATTTTAGAAAGGATAGAGGTCTCTTATCTAACAGTAATTGGCTTACAATAAGTGTTAATTCGATAGACAAAAATCAGGTTAATAAAATAGAAAATGTTATATCTTTTATTGAGGATATAAGATCTACCAAGTCGGATTTTAATTTACTTTCAGGTGGAAAAACAGATTTATTCGTGGTTGATCTGGAAGCCAAGCAGTATAGTTATATCAAGGAGAATGAAAAAATTATTTGTAAGTTAGCCAGGCTATTAGAAATCAAGCAAGTTCAAAGAAAACCAGAGAATGCTTTGGCAATTTCAGGAGGTAGTGTAGAGGCCTTTGTGTCTGTTCAATCAGATTTCAATTTAGAGCTTGAAAAAGAGAGAGTAAATGCAACGTTAAAAAAGTTAGAGATTGAAAATATAAAATTGTCTGAAAAACTAAACAACAAAAACTTTAGAGATAAAGCTCCAAAAACCGTTATAGAAAAATTTGAGTCTGATCATGAAGATCTCAAGTCGAAATTAAATAAACAAAAATCCTTGTTAAAGGGATTGGAGAAAATTAACAATTGAAGCCTAAGTTTACTAAGATAGCAAATGACTTACCTGTATCGGTACCTTTCGTAGGACCAGAAAGTCAGGAGAGAGAAAATAAATTCAGTTTCGATGCTAGGATGGGCGCTAATGAGAGTGTTTTCGGTCCCTCTAAAAGGGTTATAAATGCTATAAAGGCTCAAGGTGAAAATGTCTGGAAATATGGGGATCCTGAGAGTTTTGATCTTCTACAGACATTATCAGAGTTCTATAAGATGCCCAGAGACAGCTTTACCGTGGGGGAGGGTATTGATGGGCTTTTAGGAAACCTAGTGAGGCTTTTTATAGAACCAGGTGATAAGGTTGTTTCTTCCCTTGGCGCCTACCCAACTTTCAAATATCATGTGGACGGCTTTGGAGGTAATATATCTCTTGTTCCTTACAATAATAATTATGAGGATCTTGATGCGTTGCTAAGTGCGACAAAGAAAAGCAAAGCGAAAATTTTATATTTATCTAACCCAGATAATCCAATGGGAACTTTTCACTCCAAAGAAAGAATACAGGATTTCATAGATAATATACCAGACAAAACAATACTTTGTCTGGACGAAGCATACTCAGACTTCGTAGATATAAATGAATTGGCTCCGCTTGACATAGAACGGGAAAACGTCATTAGATTTAGAACTTTTTCTAAGGCCTATGGCTTGGCTGGGTTAAGGATAGGCTACGGAATTGGAAACAAGAAATTGGTTGCGGCATTTAATAAAGTAAGAAATCACTTCGGAGTGAATAGACTTGGTCAAATTGCTGCCAAAATAGCATTGGAAGATCAGGAGTATTTACAGGTTGTTTTGAAAAAAGTTGAGAAATCAAAAAAAGACATTGCCTCGATCTTTAAGAAATTTGGGTTTAACTCATTAGTTTCAAGAACAAACTTTGTGCCGATAAATAGTGGTGGTGATGGTAACTTTGCGGCTAAGTTGATGAACAAATTAATTCAAGAAAAGATTTTTGTCCGCATGCCAAGTGTTAAGCCTCTCAATTCTTTTATAAGAATTACCACAGGCACAAATAACGATTTAACAGTCTTAGATGATGCAATGAATAGGATAATTAAGAATCTTTAACTTGCACTATTTATAGAGTTTGCTAAGTAATCAATAGCATTATCTAGGCCACCCTTTTTAAATGGTATATTAGCTGCTATCAGACCCATTTCTAACGAAGCTAAAACCCCAAGAAGCATGTGAGGATTAAGGTGACCCATATGTGCAATTCTGAACGCAGAATTTCCATCAAAGTACTCTGGGCCCTCAAATCCTAATCCAATCCCCAATTCTACCCCAGTATTTTTCTCTACCCAGTTTTTAAATGGGAGAAGATCATAGTTTTTTGCAACAAGTGTGGTGACAGCGTGAGATCTATTTTCTTTATTAGGAACATTAAATTTCAACACTCCTTCTTGACTCCAGATATCAACGGCTTTCCAGAATGTACCGGCAAGTATCTCATGTCTTTTTATTATATTATCTTTTCCTTCTTCATTCATAATCTCTAGTGCTGCCTTCTGAGCAAATAGTAAGTGTGTTGGTGCAGTTCCAAAATAAATTTCATAAAAATTTGTTGGATCGAGTCTAGGACCCCAATCCCAGTAAGCTGATTTTTTTGTAACTTTTTTTGCTTGGATCTCAGCTCTCTCTCCTATCACTAGGTATCCCAAGCCGGGCGGAGTCATTAGACCTTTTTGTGATGCTGTCAATAGTAGGTCAACACCCCATTCATCCATTTTCATATCATCACATCCAAAACATGCAATACTGTCTACTAATAACAAGGCCGGATGATTCAAACTTTCTTTTAATTTACTTATTTTTTCTATGTTCAAAAGCATAGAAGAAGCAGTGTCTGTTTGAACAACCAAAATGCCCTTGATCTTTTTATCTTTATCCTCGGAGAGAGCTTTTTCGAGGTCATTGAATTCAAAAGCCCTGTCCATTCCGTATTCTAAATGAACTACCTCTATCCCAAGCTTTGAAGCAATATTACCCCAGTGCTTGCCAAAAACACCATTTGAAATAGTTAGAATTTTGTCATCTTCATTAAAGAGATTTGTTAAGGCCGCTTCCCACACCCCATGACCATTTGATATATACAACGCTACTCTGCCTCTGCTGCCAGCTAATTTAGAAATATCCGATAATATGCTCATAGTAATCTCTTCGAGCTCGCCTCCGTAAATGTTGGGAGCGGGTCTTTGCATCGCTTGAAGTACCTTATCTGGTATTATTGATGGTCCGGGAAGAGCTCTGTGTATGCGTCCGTTAGAAACTTTCATAATAATTTCACCAATCTGGGTTGTTAATGTAACCTATAAACAAAAGTTATAGCTATTTGCAATCAAAAAGTCTTGCTGGTTTGGAAGTGTTGTAATACTAATCGCGGAAAAGGATGAACATATTGTTTGATTTAAAGCAAAAGTTTGAAAAGTTTGATGAAAACTGGAGAAGTGATTTAGAAAAAACTTTCTCTTCCTCAAATAAGAAATCTGCTGAAAAGCATGCTTTCTGGATAGACCATGAATTTCTCAGAATTTTTTACCATAATAATTTTCAGATAGCGCCCGGAGTGTTCAGATCTAATCAGCCCTCTGAAAAGCGGATATTGAAATGGCGAAGAGAAAATGGGATTAAATCGATAATAAATTTTAGAGGTGAGTCTAACCAAGGAGCATTTTTTATTGAGAAACATATATGTAATGAGATCGGGATTAAACTGATCAACATAAAATTATACTCATCAAAATTGCCTGAAAAAGAAAAAATTTTTGAAATAAATGAAGTTTTTAAAACCATAAAAAAACCCTTTTTGATGCACTGTAAGTCAGGCTCTGATAGAGCCGGTTTAGGCTCAGCTCTTTATTTCTTATTGGTTCTAAATACACCTGTGGAAATAGCTCAAAAGCAACTTTCTTTTAAGTTTTTACACCTTGGCGGTTGGACTGCAGGAATTTTAGACTTTATGCTTATGGAATATAGGCATGCTTTCAAAAAAGACGGGATTAACTTTTTGGATTGGGTAGAGAAACGTTACCATAGAGAAGAGATGACACAAAGGTACGGTGATTTTAGAAAAAATTCTCATTGGTTCAAAATTCCCAGATAAAATTATTAATATGAATATTGAAGATGACAAAAAACCTCTTTTTAAATGGTTCTGGAGTTTATATGTAAGAGAGCATTTCACTATTCTATTTACAGCATTGATTTTTATGTCAATAGAAGGCTCGATGTTGGGGCTGCTTTCTTATTCAATTAAATTTTTATTTGATAATGTTTTGGTTTCGAAAGATACATCAAGCATTTTAATTGTTGCAGTTGTAATCTTTTCCATTTTTTCAATTAGAGCCATAGCAGGGTTCATTCATAGGCTTTTGACAGTAAATGTTTGCCAGAAAATTATTAAAGTTATTCAGGATCGAATGGTATCACATCTTTTAAATATGGATGTTGGGTTCCATCAAAAAAACTCACCTGGTATTCTTATGGATAGAGTAAGAGCTGATAGCAAAGCTTTATCTGAGTCCGTTGGAGAAGCATTTATGACGGTTGGAAGAGACGGATTTTCATTAATATCTTTAATTGCAGTCGTGTTTTTTATCGATTGGAAATGGTCTTTAGTTGCCTTTTTGGGAATTCCATTTTTAGTGTTGCCAATTTTGCTTCTACAAGGCTTAGTAAGATCCAGAGCAGGAGAAAATAGAGACTATGAGTCGAAAGCGAACGTTCGGTTGGATGAGATATTCCACGGCATAACTGATATTAAGCTTAACCGAGCTGAAGGGCGTGAACGCAATAAATTTTTTGATATCCTGCAGCTTACGCATAAAGTAAGGCTGCGACTCGAGGCTGGAATGGCGGGTATTCCAGCCATGATTGATGTCATAGCAGCAATTGGGTTTTTAGCTGTAATGGTCTTTGGCGCTATCGATATTACATCAGGGTCTAAGACTATAGGAGAGTTCATGAGTTTTTTCACTGCTATGGCATTAATTTTTGAGCCTCTCAGAAGATTGAGTAATGTCTCGGGTAATATTCAGGTTGCCATGGCTAGCTTAGAACGCGTATTTAAAATTTTTGAGGAAAAATCATCGATAGTTTTTCCAACATTGTCTAGCGTTGAAAAAAAATTTGATAAGATAGGAATTGAGTTCGATAGCGTACACTTTTCTTATGAAGATAAAAAAGTTCTTGAAAATATAACTTTTGGGATCGAAGAGGGCACATCAAATGCGATTGTTGGCTATTCTGGTAGTGGAAAAACAACTTTGTTTAATCTTATTACAAGGTTAATAGACCCAAGTAGTGGGCTTATAAAGCTTAACGGTATTAATATTCAAGACTTCTGTTTGAATGACCTGCGTTCTCTTATTTCTGTTGTACGTCAAGATGGCATGGTGTTTGACGAAACGATACTCGAAAATATTAGATTTGGAAAGCCAACAGCTTCTGATGTAGAAATCAGAGAGGCAGCTAAAATGGCTTATGTTGACGAATTTACTAATGAGTTAAATGATGGTTTAAATACAGTAGTTGGCCCAAGAGGATCAACCCTATCAGGGGGGCAACGCCAAAGAATATCTATAGCTCGTGCCTTCCTCAGAAATAGCCCCCTTCTTCTTTTAGATGAACCGACCTCGGCCTTGGATAGCAAGTCAGAGGAGTTAATCCAAAAATCGCTTAGCAATCTTGCAAAGCATTCAACTACAATTACAATAGCGCATAGATTATCTACTATAGTTGATAGCGACAAAGTACTGGTTTTGGACAATGGGAAAATTGTAGGACAGGGTAGGCATCGTAAATTATTGCTGAACAATTCTCTTTATTCTAGTTTATTCAAATCACAAGTAGAAAAGAAAAATGATGATTAAAACTGGTATCGCTGATTTTTTCTTTGTTGACAAAAATAGAGCCACTCTAGCCATAAAAGGAGAGGATAAAATTGATTTTCTGCAAGCACTAACTACGAACGATATTGAGAAAGTATCGAAAGAGGGTATTGTTTACACTGCTATTTTATCTCCCCAAGGCAAATATTTGTTTGATTTTTTTGTTTTTTCTTTGGGAAATGAAGAAATTTTTATCGACATCCATCAGTCTAGAGCTGAAGCATTAAAAAAATTTCTAGAATTTTATAAACTCAATTCCGATGTGACTATTTTTGATAATGAATGTCGGGTTGTGCTGTGTTCTGTGCAACTAGAAACTTGTTCTTTTGCTGACCCAAGAGCAAATATTTTGGGCTGGCGTTGTTATGATTTTAATAAGGAGTTTTCAAATGAGAGAAGAGGGTTTGAGGAGTTTGAGACTAATAGAATAAAAAGCCTTATTCCGGAAACTGGGAAAGAATTGATCCCTGAGAAATCGTATATTTTAGAGTTGAACTTTGAGAAAATTAAAGGCGTAGACTTCAAAAAAGGTTGTTATATAGGCCAAGAAGTGACTGCACGGATGAAACACAAGGCGAAGTTAAAAAATAGGCTTTATTGTGGACATATTCCTACCGACCCCAAAAATAAAGATGACAAAAAAATTTATTTTAATGGTAAAGTTGTGGGAGAAATATACAGTATTTTTAATAATTACTGTTTGATAAAAATAAAGGAAGATTTTAAAGAACAAAAATTAACTGTTTTTGGACAACCGCTCACCCTAGTGAATTGAAGATCTAATAATTTCAGAAAATTTTTTAAAGACTGTCTCCTGATTGTTTGAGCAAATAATATTTCCAGTTTCCAATGGAGTGAGATTTGTTTCTATACTTTCTAAAATCCCTCCCGCCTCTTTCACAAGAATTATTCCCGCAGCCATATCCCAGGGAGATAAGTTTTGTTCCCAAAAGCCATCAAATCTGCCAGCAGCAACGTATGCTAAATCCAGTGCCGCTGCACCATTTCTTCTTATTCCTGAACAACTAGGCATAAGATTACCAATAGATGATAGAGAATTTTTTAGATTATCATTTTGACCGAAAGGAATTCCTGTAGAAAACAACATTTCCTGGAAAGTAGTTCTATTAGATACTCTTAATCTTTGTTCATTTAACCAAGACCCACCGCCTTTCTGAGCAGAAAACAATTCATCTTTAACAGGATCATAAATTATTCCTGCAACGATTTCCTTTTTGTGTTCCAGAGCGATAGATATAGCCCAATGAGGAATGCCATGCAAAAAATTGGTTGTTCCATCTAATGGATCCACTACCCACCTCCTCGTAGGGTCTTCCCCCTCTATTTCTTGACTTTCTTCCGCGCACCAACCGTAACTTGGTCGCGCAGAAAGTAATTCCTCTTTGATAATCTTTTCTGCTCTCAAATCAGCTTTTGATACAAAGTCACCTGCTTTTTTTGATACAACCTGAAGCTTTTCGATTTCGTTAAAGTCTCTTATAAGTGATTTAGAAGCTTTCCTGGCAGCTTTTATCATTATGTTTAAATTGGCAGTATTGTTTTGCATAAGATGCCTTTGGGGTGCTTAAGATCTCTCAAGATATTCGCATGTTTCAGTGGAAACTATTATTGACTCCCCTTCAGCAATAAATTGAGGAACCATAATTCGCAATCCGTTTTCGAGGATCGCTGGTTTAGAGCTGTTTGCAGCAGTTTGTCCCTTAATTGTAGGTTCAGTTTCTTTTACAACACAGGACAATTTTTCGGGCAATGAAACGTTTAAAGCTTCATTTTCAAAAAATTCAATTTGAACTACTAATCCTTCCGTAAGAAAATTGGTGATGACGTTTAAGACATCTTCCTTGATAGTGATTTGTTCGAAGGTTTCATTATCCATAAATATAAAGTCTACATCACTTTTATATAAGAACAGGTAATCTTTTTGTTCAAGTCTTACTCTTTCAATCTTATCAGCTGACCTGAACCGTTCATTTAATTTAGAGTTTGTTCTAATATTTTTTAATTCTACCTGAGCAAAAGCGCCACCTTTGCCTGGCTTGACATGAGATGTTTTCACTGCAATCCATAAACCATTCTTATGTTCGATAACATTGCCTTTTCTTATTTCATTTCCATTTATTCTGACCATATTGTGTACTTATTTTTTCGAGATTGGTACCGATGGTTGGATTCGAACCAACGACCCCTAGATCCACAATCTAGTGCTCTAACCAACTGAGCTACATCGGCATAACTTACATCCGTAATTAGTAAGTTAAAAAAGAACGAATTAACAGCTTTTTTTGAAAGACACAAAGTTATTTTAGAATATTATTATGGTGGATGGACATACATGCGTAATTTCATTTTAAAGGCCTATCGGACCAATAAAAATCACTAATTTAAAAATTTGTTTAAATTTTTTTTAGATTATATAAGGTCTTGGTTGTGAGTTCTGGCTTTCTTGTAACAGTTTAATCCTAGTGGCCTTAAAATCTCGAAAGGGAGTTGGCTCTGTCAAGGTCGTGGCCTCTGATAACCGATGCCCACCTGTTAATTCAGGCTCTCGAGGATAAAACAACTACGGTTTTGCTGGTTCTCACCTTTTTTAGAGGTGGTTTGTTGTTTGAAATTGATAAAGTTCAACATAGAAAAATTGCGATTAGTAAAAGAAGGAAAATCTTTGAAGCTTTGCATCATGACGAATATGCCAAAAGAATTACACACTTTTTCCATCAATGGATTTCAGGTCAAAAGTCTGTTTTTGTTGTAGCTTTATATCACCCCATAAATAGCGAAATAAATCCCCTGTCGTTGATAGAGTATCTTGATACCAATCGTAAAACCATTTGCTTGCCGATGGTTGTTAATAAAGAACAACCTTTAATATTCAAGCCTTGGCGTCCAGGAAAGAAAATGATTATTGGACGTTACGGAATATCCGTACCAGATAATGACGAAACCTTAATTCCCGACCTAATTATTTGTCCTCTTCTAGCATATGATTCAAAGGGAATGAGGCTAGGTTACGGTGGAGGTTTCTATGACAGAACGATAAAATATTTAAGAAGAAATAAGCAAGTAAAATATATCGGACTTGCGTTTTCAGGACAAAAAAGTTATCACGTTCTACCATCAGAGGTTCATGATGTTCCTCTAGACGCAGTTTTAACTGAAACAGGAATGGAATATTTCGAATAACTTTAAATGAAGAAACCTAGAACATGAGAGTAGCTTTTTTCGGTGATATTGTTGGGAAAACAGGAAGGCAAAAATTAGAGAGTAGTCTTCATCAATTCGTTTCTTCTGAAAAAATTGATTTTGTTGTAGTGAACGCAGAAAATGCAACTTCTGGAGCAGGACTATCTGCAAATCACGCAGAAGATTTGCTGAATGCTTCCGTCGATTGCATCACTCTAGGAGATCATGCCTATGACAATAAAGAAATAATACCTTTATTAGCACATACAAAACAGATAGTTAGACCAATTAATTATTCAGATGATTGTCCAGGGCGAGGCTGGCAATTTTTTTCGGTAAATGATAAGAAAATACTTGTGTTGCAGGTTTTGGGACGTGTGTTTATGAAAAAAAAATTCTTGGACCCATTTCCGTTCTTAGAAGATATATTTTCTCAATATAAGCTTGGCCTGAATGTGGACTGTATAATTGTAGATGTACATGCAGAGGCAACCTCCGAGAAAATGGCCGTGGGCCATTTTTGTGATGGTAAAGCAAGTTTAGTAATTGGTACTCATACACATGTGCCTACAGGAGACACAAGAATTTTAGAAAATGGAACGGCATTTCAGTCTGATGCAGGAATGTCTGGTGACTATAATAGTATCATTGGTATGGATAAAGCCGAACCAATGCGGAGATTTTTGAAAAATCAAATTAGTGGAAGATTTACGCCAGCAAATGGAGAGGCCACTCTGTGCGGTGTGACAGTGGAATTGAATAAAAATGGTACGGCAAAAAAGATAAAAGCAATTAGGATCGGCGGAGTTTTAGGGCGCTCAGCATAATAATGAGTAATAGTTTTTTTTGTTGTTTTATGAAAAATTTTTATGGTAGAAACTTACATGGCTGGTCATAGTAAATGGGCAAATATACAGCATAGAAAGGGTCGACAAGACGCGGCCAGATCTAAGTTATTCTCCAAGTTGTCCAAGGAGATAACGGTTGCTGCAAAAATGGGCGATCCTGATCCAGAGAAAAACCCTAGATTACGTTTAGCAGTAAGAGAGGCAAAATCTAACTCTGTTCCAAAAGATGTTATAGATCGGGCAATTAAAAAGTCTCAAAGTTCAGATTTTGAAAATATGGATGAGATTCGATACGAGGGCTATGCCTCTGGCGGCATCGCAGTGATAGTAGAAGCATTAACTGACAACAGAAATAGAACAGCGTCTAATGTGCGCTCTTTATTCACTAAATATGGTGGGAACCTCGGTGAAAGCGGGTCTGTGGGATTCCTATTTGATCAGTGTGGGTTAATCGCATTCGATCTCAAGGCTCAAAGTGAAGATGAAGTCTTTGAAAAAGCAATAGATGCAGGGGCAGACGATGTTGAGTTTTATGATCAAAGAGCATTTATTTATTGTTCTACAGAAGAATTAAACACCATTGCAAACTTTATGGAGAAATGTCATTTTGAAGATATAAGCAGTAAGATAATATGGAAAGCCAAAGAACCAATTAAAATAGGTATCGAACAGTTACAAAAAGTAGCCAAATTGATCGAAGCCTTGGAAGACGATGATGACGTGAGATCTGTTACTAGCAACTTTGAGGCTTCAGATGAAGACCTTGAAGCTCTTTCAAGTTAAAAACATTATCGTGTAAGGACAATTATGGAAAACATTTTACAGCAACTTGAGAAACGCCGGGAAGAGGCACGACTCGGTGGGGGGAAGAAACGAGTAGAGGCTCAGCATGAGAAAGGAAAACTTACAGCTAGGGAACGCTTAGAGGTTTTGCTTGATAAGAACTCATTCGAAGAATTTGATATGTTTGTAACTCATAATTGTACTGACTTTGGTATGGAAACTCAAAAAATCCCGGGTGACGGTGTAATCACTGGGTGGGGAACGATCAACGGTAGATTGGTGTATGTTTTCAGTCAAGATTTTACTGTTTTAGGTGGATCTTTATCGGAAAGTCATGCAAAAAAGATTTGTAAGATTATGGATATGGCCGTTCAAAACAGGGCGCCAGTAATTGGATTGAATGATAGCGGTGGTGCAAGAATACAAGAGGGTGTAGCTTCTCTCGCTGGATATGCGGAGGTATTCAAAAGAAATACTTTGGCTTCCGGTGTTGTGCCGCAAATTAGCGTAATTATGGGGCCTTGTGCCGGTGGTGCAGTTTATTCGCCTGCTATGACTGATTTTATTTTCATGGTAAAAAATTCAAGCTATATGTTCGTCACTGGTCCAGATGTAGTCAAAGCTGTTACAAATGAGGTGGTAACTGCAGAAGAACTTGGCGGAGCAAAGACTCATACCAGCAAATCAAGTGTTGCTGATGCGGCATATGACAACGATATCATTGTGCTTAAACAAGTGAGAAGATTTTTCGATTTTATTCCACTCAATAATACTGACAAGAGCCCTAATGTAGAAGTATACGACTCCATAAACCGATCAGAAAATTCGCTGGATACATTAGTTCCTGAAAACCCCAACACGCCATATGACATGAAGGAATTGATAATTAAAATAGCTGATGAAAATGACTTCTTTGAAATTCAGAAGGAATTTGCGAAGAACATTCTAGTTGGTTTCATCAGGGTGAATGGGTCAACTGTAGGAGTTGTAGCTAATCAACCTATGGTGCTAGCAGGCTGTCTTGATATAGATAGTTCTCGAAAAGCTGCACGATTTGTTCGCTTTTGTGATGCATTTGAGATACCAATATTAACCTTCGTAGACGTTCCAGGATTTCTACCTGGCACCTCACAGGAATATGGCGGTGTAATTAAGCATGGCGCTAAACTTTTATTCGCTTACGCAGAAGCTACAGTACCTAAAGTTACTGTTATAACAAGAAAAGCATACGGGGGAGCATACGATGTTATGGCATCTAAGCACCTTAGAGGTGATTTCAATTATGCTTGGCCAACTGCTGAGATTGCAGTTATGGGAGCAAAGGGAGCTGTGGAAATAATACATAGAGCGGATCTTGGCGATATTGGAAAGCTAGAAAATCATAGGAAAATTTATGAAGAGAGATTTGCTAACCCTTTTGTTGCGGCTGAAAAGGGATTTATAGATGAGGTCATTATGCCAAGAAATACACGGCGTAGAATTGCGAGAGCATTCGCCAGCCTAAGGAATAAAAAATTATCAAATCCACTGAAAAAACATGACAATATTCCACTATAACGAGGTATAAGATTTTTAAGCATAGGGGATTTCCATCGGGAATAAAGCAAACGAAGGTGCACTTTACTATACGTCGCGAAAATAAAGTTGAGCCTGCTAAAATTTTCAGAAGAGAAAGGTATGCAGATCGACGAAAAAATGACATAATTGCTGATACGGTTTTTCTCTCTCATCTTTATGATTTTTTTGGTGATAAACCATTTCTGAGAGGAAACCTTGATGCTGGAAGAATTAGCTGGTTATTCGATAGGGAGATTAAAAGTGCAGAAAAAAACTTCGATCCCAAATCCTATGAGGCTCTTTTGGTTTTAGATATTAAGGAAATAGAAAAAAATTTTCCTGATGTAATAGGGTAGTGAATTAAAATGTTTAACAAAATACTTGTCGCAAACAGAGGTGAAATTGCCTGTCGTGTAATTAAGTCAGCCCAAGGCATGGGTATAAAAGTAGTCGCTGTTTATTCAGATGCAGACAGGTATTCCCCGCATACGTTGATGGCCGACGAGGCAATACATATAGGAGAAAGTCCTGCGCAAAGTTCTTATCTAGATAAAGAAAAAATTATTTCCGCTATGAAACAAACGGGAGCAGAGGCAGTTCATCCAGGTTATGGATTTCTTTCAGAAAATTCAGATTTTGCTCGAGAAGTAGAAAAAAATAATTTAGTTTTTATAGGACCTCCAAGCTCAGCAATAGATTCAATGGGTGATAAAATATCATCAAAAAAAATTGCTGAAGAATCAGGAGTATCGATCGTGCCTGGGTTTCTAGGTGAGATTTCTGATGAAAATCAGGCAGAAAAAATCGCTAAAGATATTGGTTTTCCAGTATTAATTAAAGCATCAGCAGGCGGTGGTGGTAAGGGTATGAGAATTGTTAGCTCTGAGAGTGAATTGAAACAAGGGTTAATTTCGTCTCAAAACGAGGCAGAAAAATCCTTTGGTGATAAAAGAGTTTTTATCGAGAAGTATATAACTGAGCCTAGGCATATAGAGATCCAAGTAATAGCTGATAAGTTTGGAAATTGCATATATTTAGGGGAAAGAGAATGTTCGATTCAGAGAAGAAATCAAAAGGTTATTGAAGAAGCCCCAAGTCCCTTCCTTGACAGGCAGCTAAGAATAAAAATGGGAGATCAAGCTGTAAGTTTGGCAAGGGCAGTAAACTACTGCTCTGCTGGGACCGTAGAGTTTATAGTTGATGGAGATAAAAATTTTTATTTCCTAGAAATGAATACACGTTTGCAAGTAGAACACCCCGTTACAGAACTAGTAACTGGTCTTGATCTTGTAGAATTAATGATAAAAGTCGCTTATGGGGAGCGATTAAATTTAATGCAAGACGAAGTAAAACTAAAAGGCTGGGCTTTAGAAAGTAGAATTTATGCAGAAGATCCCTACAGAAACTTTCTTCCATCTACCGGAAGATTGACCAAGTTTAAACCGCCCAAAGTATCCGATGACGAGGATAAAGTAATTAGAAATGACTGCGGTGTAATTGAAGGTGGAGAAATCAGTATTTATTATGATCCAATGATATCTAAGTTATGTTCATGGGGAGAAACCAGGGATAAGGCTATTTGCTACATGCAGGAAGCTTTAGATAATTATCAAATTGAGGGAATAGGACAAAATATACCCTTTCTACATAGTGTTTATAAAAATATTCATTTTCGCGCAGGCAATATTTCAACAGCTTTTATAGAAGAAAATTATCCTGAAGGATTTACAGGTGAAACACTTTCCAAAGAGGAACGCAGCCAATTAGCTGCTTTAGTCGGGTTTGCACAGCATAAGAAAAATATGAGAGATCAAACAATTTCAGGAAGAATGAACACTTCTGAGAAGAATACAACTGGTGAATATTTTATAAAGTTTGAAGATGAATGGGTTGCTGTTAACATTCAGATAGGTGACCATGAGCATACTGTTATTGTCGATGAGACGCAGTTAAAGTTTGTCACTAGTTGGAAACCGGGCGATGCCCTGATAAGCGCAAGTTTTAACAAAAAAAATATCGTGGCAAATTTAAGATTTAAGGATGAAGGAATTACTGTAGAGTACCGAGGTTTTTTGGATACAGTAGTTGTGTGTAATGAAACTGAAAAAGAGTTATTTAAATTTATAAAAGAGCCTGAAGCTATTGATACATCAAAATTTCTTTTATGTCCCATGCCTGGGCTCTTGGTTTCTATCAGTGTAAAAGATGGAGATTTTATTGAGGAAGGTCAAATTTTATGTTCTGTTGAAGCAATGAAGATGGAGAATGTATTAAGAGCTGAGAAAAAAGGTAAAGTTAAAAAAGTCAATGTAGCAGCTGGTGACAGTTTGGCAGTAGATGATGTAATTATTGAGTTTGAATAAGGTATAACATGCAGCACAAAAAACTTTCTGAATGGGAGCATTTAGCCGAAAAAGAATTAAGAGGAAAAAAGTTAGAATCCCTTAATGTCGAAACAGCAGAGGGGATAGATATAAAACCTTTGTATACAAAGACTGATCTTGAAGGACTCGAACATTTAAATAGTATTCCAGGTAAAGAGCCGTTCATGAGAGGACCAAGAGCAACCATGTATGCTGGAAGGCCGTGGACAATAAGACAGTACGCTGGTTTTTCTACAGCTGCAGAAAGTAATAAGTTCTATAGAAAAAATCTTGCGTCTGGGCAGAAAGGGATATCGGTTGCATTCGATCTGGCTACTCACCGGGGATACGATAGTGACCATCCAAGAGTTGAAGGGGATGTGGGTAAAGCGGGTGTCGCCATCGACTCTGTAGAAGACATGAAGATCTTGTTTGAGGGTATCCCATTGGATCAAATGTCTGTCTCTATGACTATGAATGGAGCAGTTATACCTATAATGGCAAGCTTTATCGTTGCAGGAGAGGAACAAGGGGTAACAAGAGAGAAATTAACGGGTACCATTCAGAATGACATACTAAAAGAGTTTATGGTCCGAAATACCTATATTTACCCTCCCGAACCCTCTATGAAATTGATTGCTGATATAATAGAATTTACGAGCAAAGAGATGCCAAAATTTAATTCTATATCAATATCTGGCTATCATATGCAAGAAGCTGGAGCTAATTTAGTACAGGAACTGGCATTCACTTTAGCTGATGGGAAAGAATACGTACGAGCGGCCTTATCTAAGGGCTTAAACATTGATGATTTTGCAGGAAGGCTTTCATTCTTTTTTGCGATCGGTATGAATTTCTTTATGGAGGTAGCAAAACTTCGAGCTGCTAGAATTTTATGGGCAAGGATTATTAAGGAATTTAATCCAAAAAAATCTAGCTCATTGATGCTTAGGACACATTGCCAAACCTCAGGTGTAAGCTTACAGGAACAAGACCCCTACAATAATGTAGTTAGAACTGCATATGAGGCATTAGCAGCTGTGCTAGGAGGGACTCAAAGCCTTCATACAAATGCTCTAGATGAGGCTATTGCTTTACCAACAGAGTTCTCGGCAAAAATTGCTAGAAATACTCAATTAATTCTTCAAGAAGAAACTGGAATAACAAATGTGGTTGATCCGCTAGCCGGCAGTTATTACGTGGAAACTTTAACTAACGAACTTTGTGAAAAGGCATGGCTACAGATACAGGAAATTGAAGAATTAGGGGGTATGACTAGGGCGGTTGAGCTGGGTCTGCCTAAGCGACGAATAGAAGAATCAGCAGCAATTCGTCAGGCTAAGGTAGATAGTGGTGAGGAAGTCATTGTTGGAGTGAATAAATATGTTGGGGAGGATGAACAAAACGTCGAAGTCAGAGATGTAGATAACTTAAAAGTTCGTCTTGAGCAAATTGAAAGACTAGAAAATATAAAAAGTTCCAGAGATGAAAAAAAATGTCTAGCTGCGCTTAATAGTATGAAATTAGCTGCAAGAGACGGTACCGGAAACATCTTAGCATTAGCAATTGAGGCTGCTAGGGAGCGAGCCACTGTAGGAGAAATGTCTTATGCTTTAGAGGAAGTTTACACTAGGTATTCAACAACAAGTGAAGTTGGTAAAGGGCAATATGTTAAGTCCTTCAAAAATCAGAAGGAGATCGAGCAGACAATAGACATTGTGGACAGCTTTACCAGAATGGAGGGGCGGAAGCCTAAGATGCTAGTTGTGAAAATGGGGCAAGATGGGCATGATAGAGGAGCAAAAGTAATTGCTTCAGCATTTATCGATTTTGGATTTGATGTAAAAGTGGGTCCTTTATTTCAGACACCAGCTGAGGCTGCTGAGGATGCACTGAATGGAAATTTTGATATCATCGGTATTTCGACACAGGCGGCAGGCCATAAAACACTGGCTCCGCAATTAATCGAGGAGCTTGAAAAGAGAGATGGTAAAGATATGCTGGTGATCTGTGGCGGTGTTATTCCACATCAAGATCATAAATTTTTGAAAGACAGTGGAGTTAGTGCAATATTTGGACCTGGCACTAATATTCCAAGAGCAGCAGATGAGATTATTCAGTTATTGTTCAATAAAAAAGGTCGTAACCACTAATTCAAGAGGAAAAATTGGCAAGGAATTCAAAAGAAAATAGTTCTAAAAAAGCTGCGCTTGATTATCATGAGTTTCCACAGCCGGGAAAGTTAGAAATTAGAGCAACAAAACCTTTGGCTAATCAAAGAGATCTCTCAAGGGCATACTCTCCTGGAGTTGCTGAAGCTTGTTTGGAAATAAAAGAAGATGAAAATACTGCCTCTAAGTATACTTCGAAAGCGAATTTAGTCGCAGTGATTTCTAATGGTACAGCCGTTTTAGGTTTAGGAAATATAGGACCTGGTGCCTCTAAACCTGTGATGGAAGGAAAAGCCGTTCTATTTAAGAAGTTTGCAAATATCGACTGTTTTGATATTGAAGTGAATGAAGATAACCCACAAAGACTTGCTGAGATAGTAGCGTCTTTAGAGCCAACTTTTGGTGCGATAAATTTAGAAGATATTAAAGCGCCAGACTGTTTTGAAGTTGAGAGACTTTGCAAAGAAAAGATGAAAATACCTGTTTTCCACGATGACCAACATGGAACAGCGATAGTGGTAGGTGCAGCAGCCGTCAATGCAATAGAACTATCAAATAGGAAAATTGAAAACACTAAAATCGTCGCGGTCGGGGCAGGAGCATCTGGAATAGCTTGCTTAGAAATGTTGGTGAAATTGGGTGCAAAAAGAGAAAATATATGGCTCAGCGATAGTAAGGGTTTAATTACAAAAAATAGAACCGAAATAAATGAAGAGAAAAAACGGTTTGCTCAAGATAGTAATTTGTCAAAATTAGATGATGTGATTAAAGATTGCGACATGTTTTTAGGGCTTTCAGGTCCAGGTGTATTGACCAGTAAAATGGTTCTCAAAATGAACAAGCAACCAATAATTTTTGCTCTCGCTAACCCTGATCCAGAAATTAATCCAGCTGATGCACTAAAGGTGGCACCTGATGCGCTTATAGCTACAGGTCGATCCGATTATCCAAACCAAGTAAACAACGTTTTATGTTTTCCCTTCATTTTTAGAGGAGCTCTTGATGTTGGAGCCATACAAATAAATGATAAAATGAAATTAGCCTGTATACATGCCATAGCGAATCTAGCAAGACAAACTTCAACCGCAGAAACTGTAGAAGCATATCAGGGAGAAATTTTAAAGTTTGGCAAAGAGTATCTCATTCCGAAACCCTTTGATCCAAGACTATTACCGAATGTTGCAGTGGCGGTAGCAGAGGCTGCAATGAAAAGTGGCGTCGCTTCTCGTCCTTTGAAAGATGTGGAGGCTTATAAACAAAAATTGGAAGGTTCAGTTTATAAATCTACTATCTTAATGAAGCCAGTCTTCGAAGCAGCAAAAACATCATCTCGTAAGATTGTTTTTTCTGAAGGAGAAGATGAGCGAACGCTGAGGACTGCTTTAGCCTTGTTAGAGGAAACGAATGACAAACCCATACTGATTGGGCGACCAGAAGTAGTTGAAAATAGAATTGAGAGATATGGGTTGCCGCTAGTGCATGGTAAGGATTTTGAGTTGGTAAACCCCCAAAATGACCCTAGGTTCAGAGAATACTGGGAAGCATATTTAGGAATAATGGAGAGAAAAGGCGTCACACCAGCTTTAGCTAGAGAAATTATGAGAACAAACACGACAGCAATCGGAGCAATTATGGTAAAACGAGGCGAGGCCGACAGCTTAATTTGTGGAACTTTTGGACAATATCTATGGCACCTAAAATATATCGAAGAAATTTTATCTGGTGACGGATTGAAGCCCGTTGGGGCATTATCAATGATGATCTTAGAGTCAGATGTCTTGTTTGTAGCTGATTGCAATATCCATCCAAACCCTACTGCGGAAGAGATAGCTGAGATTGTCATTGGAGCAGCAAGACATACTAAACGTTTTGGTGTTACCCCTAAAATTGCCCTTTGTTCCCACTCTCAATTTGGAAGTTTAGATACTGACTCTGGAAGACGAATGAGAGATGCTCTTCACATACTTGATAGCAAAAAATTAGATTTTTTATATGAGGGTGAAATGCATTCTGATTCGGCTCTTGATGAGGATTTAAGGCAGAGAATTTTTAGGGGCAGTAGATTTACAGGCTCAGCAAATGTTCTAGTATTCAGTAATATAGATGCGGCGAGTGGTGTGCGTAACATTTTAAAAATGAGATCTAATGGGATTGAAGTAGGACCTATCTTAATGGGGATGGGAAATAAAGCACATATTGTTAGCCCATCAATAACCACTAGAGGACTTTTAAATATTTCAGCTTTAGCAGGAACACCTGTTCAAATTTATGGTTAGCCAGGAGAATCAATTGAGTTATCAAAAAGTTTATGACGACTGGAAGCGAGACCCTTTAGGATTTTGGAAAAACCAAGCAAAAGAAATTACTTGGTACAAAGCTCCTTACAAAATTTTGGATGATAGCAAAAAGCCCTTTTATAATTGGTTTACGGGTGGGGCAATAAACGCTTGCTATAATTGCGTTGACAGACATATCGAGAATGGAAAAGGGGAAGATATCGCAATCATTTATGATAGCGCTATGTGTAAAAAAGTAAGAAAAATTTCCTACTTAGAGCTTAAGCAAAACGTGGCAAAGTTAGCTGGAGTCCTAGAAGGAAAGGGCATTAAAAAAGGTGACAGAGTAATTATATATATGCCAATGATCCCAGAGGCGGTAGTTGCTATGCTTGCGTGCGCTAGGCTTGGAGCCATTCATTCTGTAGTTTTTGGAGGATTTGCTTCAAGTGAATTAGCCGTAAGAATTGACGATTGTAACGCAAAAGCAATAATTGCGGGCTCCTGTGGTTTAGAACCTGGCAGAATTGTTCCCTATAAGCCCTTGCTCGATGAAGCAATTAAATTAGCTGAGCATAAGCCCGATTTTTGTATTGTTTATCAAAGAGACGAGTTGAGAGCAGATTTAATAGAGGGCCGAGATTTTGATTGGAATGATCTAATTTCAGAGGCTCATGAAGCTGATTGTGTTCCAGTGAGTGGAGAAGACCCTCTATATATTCTTTATACCTCTGGCACAACAGGGCAGCCTAAAGGTGTAATTAGACCTGTAGGTGGGCATTTGGTAAGTCTAAATTGGACCATGAAAAACTTTTATGATGTTCATCCTGGCGAAGTTTTTTGGGCTGCTTCTGATGTAGGTTGGGTTGTAGGTCATTCCTATATAGTATACGCTCCCTTGGTAAGTGGTACTACTAGTGTTCTTTTTGAAGGAAAGCCTGTTGGAACACCAGATGCTGGTACTTTCTGGCGAGTAATAAGTGATCACAACGTTGTGTCGCTATTTACTGCTCCTACTGCTTTTAGGGCAATAAAGAGGGCTGATCCAAAAGGTAATTTTCTGAAAAAGTATAGTTTAACGAGTTTAAGAACACTGTTTTTGGCTGGAGAAAGAGCAGACCCTGATACTATAAACTGGGCAAAGGATTTGCTCCAAATACCTGTTATAGATCATTGGTGGCAAACAGAAAGTGGACACGTGATGATTGGAAATCCTTGGGGTATCGAGCAGTTGGAAATTAAAGTTGGGTCACCTTCTGTACCAATCCCTGGTTTTGAGATAGATGTTCTAGATGAGAGTGGTAATATTTTGCCTCCAAATCAGTTAGGATCAATTGCTATCAAGTTACCCCTCGCTCCTGGAGCTTTACCCTCGCTTTGGAAAGCAGATGACAGATTTGTTTCGGCATATTTGTCAAAATTTCCCGGATATTATGAAACAGGTGATGCCGGGTTGAAGGACAAAGATGGGTATATGTATATAATGGCAAGAACGGATGATGTTATTAATGTTGCGGGCCACAGATTGTCTACAGGAGCAATGGAAGAAATTTTAGCTGATCACAAAGATGTTGCTGAGTGTGCAGTTGTCGGAATAAGTGACGAATTAAAGGGGCAGGTACCACTTGGCTTGGTTTGTTTAACAGATGGGGTAAATAGAACTGAAGGCGAAGTTCAAAAAGAGCTGGTGCAAATGGTTAGAGATAGGCTTGGGCCTGTTGCTTTTTTTAAGCAAGCACTGATAATAAAACGCTTGCCAAAAACACGATCTGGAAAAATTTTGCGTTCAACCGTATGTAAAATCGCTGATGGCGAAGAATTTAAGGTTCCAGCAACTATAGATGATCCACTGATTTTAGAAGAAATTAAAGAGGCACTTGCAATCATAGGATATCCAAGAAATAAAAAATAAGATGAAGCAAAAAAAAGCCTTACTTTTTTCGAACGCAAAAAGTGTTTTCTCTAACGCCTATGCACCTTATTCAAAGTTTAGTGTTGCAGTCAGCTTGCTTGGGATAAACTCAACTATTTATACAGGGGTAAATGTTGAAAACGGTGCGTTCCCTCAAGGGATGTGTGCAGAGGCTTCAGCAATAGGAAAAATGGTAACTGACGGGTGTACTGAAATCGCTGAAATTTTAGTGTTGGCAGACACTGAGAAACCTACAACTCCTTGTGGGGGGTGTAGACAAAGACTAATGGAATTTTCAAAGGCTGACACTCCGGTATATTTATGTAATTTTGAAGGGTTTCTTGAAGAAACAACTATGGAAATACTGCTACCAGGCGCTTTTGATTTTAATAATATATGATCAAATTTCACTCTCCATATGGTATCCAAATATTCTTAACTTGACTCGATTTTCGTAATAGCAATTTATTGAAGCTTGCATGATATTTTATCCAGTTAACATTATTTCCATTTATTGACCATATTTGTTTTAAATTTGAAACTGAGGCTCTATCGATGCAAGTTTCGTATTTTGCATTTCCAAAATTCCATATACCATCAACTGAGTTGTGCTCTGAAAGTGTAGAAATGAGTTCATTGTGTTTTCCAGTTACAATATTAATTGCTGCTCCAGGAACATCTGATGCATCGAATATTTGATACATATCTACTGCAGGCAAAGGAAAATTTTCTGAAGGAATTACTATCAAACGATTTCCTTGACAAAGAGCTGCCGCAATAAGTGTAATAAAAGAAGCAAACGGAGCGAGGTCAGGACAAATGACACCCATTACACCAACCGGTTCATTAAGTGCTATGGTATTTGCTCTTAATGGCGCTTGGTGAACGTCTCCGTCAAATTTATCTGCCCATGAAGCGAATGTAAATAATCTTTCTAATGTAGTATCAAATTCCTGTAATGGGTTTCGACATAATGATGTCGAAGAAAGCAAACTAATAAAATAATCTCTTCTTTGAGAAAGGTTTTCTGCAATATAGAACAAAATTTGTGCTCTTGCATGGGAACTAAGCATCGTCCAATTCATTTGCCTATTGGCTGCTTCTACAGCATTTCTTATATCCTTACGATTACCACGTCCCACCGTTGCTATCTCTTCTCCTTGGTAATCAAATATCCCCATAGAGTGCCCACTATCTCCCCTTTTTTGAGTGCCTCCAATAAACATTTTTCTAGTTTGGTCTATATAAGGAATAGATTTCTTTTTTGTTGAGTTATTTTTCTTTGATACTCTCGCCTCTTTAATTTGGTAGTGGTCTGAATTAAATTTAAGATATTCATACATTCCCTCTTTTCCGCCCTCTCTACCATAGCCACTCTCTCTGTATCCTCCGAACCCAACAGCAGCATCAAAAACGTTAGTAGAGTTTATCCATACAACTCCCACTTTTAATTTTGGTGCAATATCCAGCGCAAGGTTAATATTCTCGCTCCAAATACTCGCCGATAGCCCATAGCGGGAATTATTTGCGAGAGAGATTGCTTCTTCTGGCGTTCTAAATGTTGTTGAAGAAAGAACAGGACCAAATATTTCTTTCTGGAAAATCTCCATTGAAGGGGAAACATTTTTTAGTAGTGTTGGTGGATAAAAGTATCCTTTTAGATTAGAGGGTATATCACACTGGAAGATGTCTGCTCCACTTTCTACACCTTTATCAACTAAACCTTTAACTCTACTCTGTTGTTCAAAGCTTACTAAAGGCCCCATGTCTATACTTTTATCTAATGGATTACCAAACCTTAAATTTTTCATTCTTGAAAGGATTTTCTTTTCTACCTTTGAACTGATTGTCTCTTGTAATAAAAGCCTAGATCCAGCGCAGCAAACCTGTCCTTGATTGAACCAAATTGCGTCAACTAAACCTTCAACAGCACTATCTAGATCAGCATCATCAAATATTATAAAAGGAGACTTTCCTCCTAATTCTAAAGTTAATTTTTTTCCACTTCCAGCTGTGCTTTTCTTAATTTCTTTGCCAACCTCCGTTGAGCCAGTGAAGGCGATTTTGGAAACATCCTTTTGTTGCACCAGGTATGACCCGGTTTTTCCGTCACCAGTTACTACGTTTACTACACCTGCCGGCAGCTTAATTCTTCTGCATATGTCTGCAAAATAAAGTGCTGTCAGAGAGGTTTGTTCAGCGGG
>CACELY010000007.1 GCA_902560505.1 uncultured Alphaproteobacteria bacterium | reverse complement strand
TTTCAAGAGCTCTCTCATTTGAGCCCGGCATATACAAGGCGGATCGATGTGGATAAAAATCTGACATAACTTTAGGTCCTCTCAAATATTTCAAAATTATATAATCAAATATTTCAATAAATAAGTTTGAAATTCATAAAAAATTATTTTACTTTTTGACTCAAGCTTTATCTACAAATATTTCGAAATAATTTTCCACTAGATCAAAGACAACTGCGTTACGAATTGAAAGGTATAAACCATATGGCAAAAGCAAAGATATCACTCATAGGAGCAGGCCAAATTGGTGGTACATTAGCCCATTTAGTTGCTTTAAAAAACCTCGGTGATGTTGTCATATTTGATATCGCAGAGGGAACCCCTCAAGGAAAATCTTTGGATCTTGCAGAGAGCGGGCCTGTAGAGTCATTTAATACGCAATTAAAGGGAACAAACGATTATAGCGATATATCTGGATCTGACGTATGCATTGTTACTGCTGGTGTCCCTAGAAAACCAGGTATGAGCAGAGATGATCTGCTTGGTATAAACTTAAAAGTAATGAAATCAGTGGCGGAGGGAATCTCCACACACGCACCTAACGCATTTGTGATTTGTATTACTAATCCTCTGGATGCAATGGTTTGGGCGCTAAAAGAATTCTCTGGCCTGCCTCATGAAAAAGTCGTTGGAATGGCTGGAGTGCTTGATAGCTCAAGATTTAGATATTTTATTTCCGAAGCAACGGGCGTATCAGTTCAAGATATTTCGGCGTTTGTTTTGGGAGGACACGGCGATACTATGGTTCCACTAGTAAGATATTCAACTGTTGGAGGTATCCCTCTTCCTGACATAGTGGAGATGGGGATTTTGTCTCAAGATGCTTTAGATAATATCGTGCAAAGGACAAGGGATGGTGGAGCAGAAATAGTAGGCCTTCTTAAAACTGGGTCAGCGTATTACGCCCCAGCATCCTCTGCAATACAGATGGCTGAGTCGTATTTATATGACTCGAAAAGATTACTGCCTTGTGCCGCATTTGTTGACGGACAATACAATCTTAATGGCATATATGTTGGGGTACCAGTGGTGATAGGTGGTCAAGGAATAGAAAGGGTAGTTGAGATATCTCTCTCTAAGGAAGAGCAAATGGAATTTTCTAATTCTGTCGAGTCGGTCAAAGGTCTAATTGACGCATGTATAAAAATTGATCCATCACTAGGAAAAAAATAAATTGTAAAGAAGGGGGGCAAATGAATATACACGAATTTCAGGGAAAATCATTGCTTAGTCAATTCGATATTCCAGTTCAGCCTGGAATAGTCTTAGATTTACAGAGCAATTTGGCTTCTCTCAAAACACTTGCCGAACAAGCAGATGAAGAACCTGTATTTGCGGTAAAAGCACAGATCCATGCTGGTGGGCGCGGAAAGGGAAAATTTAAAGAAAATGATGCCGGTAATGGTGGGGGTGTTAGAATTTCAAAAAATGTCAATGATGCCCTTGAACAAGCGCATAAAATGTTGGGTAAAACACTAGTTACAAAACAAACCGGGGATAATGGTAAGACCGTCAACAAAGTCTACGTCGAACTAGGATGTAGTATAGTTAAAGAATTTTACTTGGCGCTTTTGGTTGATCGGTCTTTTAGCTCTGTGTCATTTGTATGCTCTAGGAAAGGTGGCATGGATATTGAAAAGGTAGCAGAGGAAAATCCTACTGATATTGTAACAATTATTGTTGATCCCGCCGAAGGATTTTCCGACCACCATGGGAGAAAAATAGGTTTTGCGTTGGGTTTAAAGGATGCTGCTTTTAAGCAATGCGTTAAAATGACACGCAACCTCTACAACCTTTTTATCGAGAAAAATTGCGATATGATTGAGATTAATCCTTTAATAATGACCAAAGATAATTCCTTAATTTGTCTCGATTGCAAAATGAGCTTCGATAGCAATGCTCTTTTCAAAAATACGGATTTAGAAACTCTAAGGGACATTACTGAAGAAGACCCAAAAGAGTTAGAAGCATCAAAGTTTGATCTTAATTATATATCATTAGATGGAGAGATTGGTTGCATGGTAAATGGTGCCGGATTAGCTATGGCGACGATGGATATAATCAAACTGAATGGTTCTGAGCCAGCCAACTTTCTGGATGTCGGTGGGGGAGCGACAAAGGAAAAAGTTACAGAAGCTTTCAAAATAATCACATCAGATAAGAATGTAAAAGGAATATTAGTTAATATCTTTGGTGGAATAATGCGTTGCGATGTGATCGCTGAGGGAGTGGTTCAAGCTACTAAAGAAGTAGGATTAAAAGTTCCTCTGGTAGTAAGGCTTGAAGGAACCAACGTCGATGAAGGAAAAAAGATTATAGAGCAAAGTGACTTGAACGTAATCACTGCAGACAATTTAAATGATGCCGCGGCTAAAATAGTTGCGCAGATAAAGTGAGCTCAATATGAGTATTTATATAAATTCAGATACTAAAGTTATTTGCCAAGGTCTTACAGGAAGTCAAGGTTCCTTCCATACAGAGCAGGCTATAAAATATGGAACAAAAATGGTAGGGGGTGTAACCCCTGGCAAAGGTGGAGGAACTCACCTAGAACTTCCCATTTTTAATTCTGTGGAGGAAGCAAAGATAACTACCGGGGCCAACGCAAGCGCAATATATGTACCTCCGCCATTCGCTGCGGACGCAATATTAGAAGCAGTTGATGCCGAAATCGATTTAATAGTTTGCATCACAGAGGGTATACCAATTTTAGATATGATGAGAGTAAAGGCAGTTTTATCACGATCAAAATCAATTCTAATAGGACCAAATTGCCCAGGCGTGATAACACCAGGGCAATGCAAGATTGGGATAATGCCAGGGCATATTCATAAAAAGGGAACAGTAGGCGTTGTCTCACGATCTGGAACACTAACCTATGAAGCTGTTGATCAAACGACAAAAATTGGATTAGGTCAATCGTCTTGTATTGGTATTGGAGGTGACCCTATTAAAGGAACAGAATTCATCGATGTGATTGATAAGTTTTTAAGTGATAATGAAACACAATCTATAATAATGATAGGAGAGATCGGTGGCAGCGCCGAGGAAGAAACTTGTGAATATTTAATAAAAGAGCGCAGAAAGGGAAGATCAAAACCGATTGCGGGTTTCATTGCTGGGAGAACAGCTCCCAAGGGAAGAAGAATGGGGCATGCAGGAGCTATAGTAGCGGGAGGTATGGGTGCCGCTGAAGATAAAATGGAAGCAATGAAAAAAGCTGGGGTTATTGTTTCAGATAGTCCAGCCACTTTAGGAGAAGCAGTACAACAGGCAATTCAAAAAAATTAGCCAAATATACTAGAAAACGCCCATAAGTACTATAATATTGGAAAATTGATAGAGAAGTAAATAACCATGAATAAAATGGATCCTAAAAACTCTAAAAAAGCGGAAGACATTCTTAACGGAGGAAACTCTAGCTATCTTGAGTATCTACAAAATATGTACCTCAACGACCCTAAATCAGTAGATCAATCATGGTCATCTTTTTTTGAAACAAGCGATACCTCAGCTGAAAAAGCATCATGGTTCCGAAGTGATTGGCCTGTAGATCAACAGCAAGATTTTGGAATACAAGATAATAGCTTTTGGAGTTCACAATCTACAGAAGCATTAGAAGAAAAAATTTTAGCATATTCAGAAAAATCTGATTTCTTCAAAAGCTCAGATAACTTAAAAGAAAAAGTGATAGATAGTTTAAGGGCTCTCATGATTATTAGAGCTTTCAGAATAAGAGGTCATTTAAAAGCAAGGCTTGACCCACTTGAAATCAATAGCCTGTCATATCATCCAGAACTGGATCCGAAAAATTATGGTTTTTCTGAAAAAGATATGGATAGAGAAATATATATAGATAATGTATTAGGATTGGAAGTTGCTTCAATGACCGAGATTATGTCTCTACTTGAGAGAACCTACTGTGGAACCTTTGCCCTACAGTATATGCATATTTCGAACCCAGAACAGTCAGCATGGCTAAAAGAACGTATTGAAGGGCTGGGCAAAGAAATACAATTCACAGAAGAGGGACGAAAAGCTATATTGAAAAAGCTCATAGAAGCTGAAGGGTTTGAAAAATTTCTACACGTTAAATACACAGGCACAAAAAGGTTTGGATTGGATGGGGGAGAATCTCTAATTCCTGCTATGGAGCAAATAATAAAGAGAGGTGGAAATTTAGGAATTAAGGAAATTGTTATAGGTATGCCTCACAGAGGAAGATTATCAATACTAGCTAACGTGATGAGCAAACCGTTTAAAGCAATTTTTAACGAGTTCCAAGGTGGGAGCTATAAACCCGAAGATGTTGATGGCTCCGGCGATGTAAAATATCATTTGGGTGCTTCGTCTGACCGAGAGTTTGATGGCAACACAGTGCATTTATCTCTAACGGCAAATCCTTCTCACTTAGAGGCTGTTAACCCCGTCGTTTTAGGAAAAGTAAGGGCAAAGCAAGAGCAGCTAAACGACAAAGAAAGAGAAAAGGTTCTCCCTGTTTTGCTGCATGGTGATGCAGCTTTTGCAGGCCAAGGTATCGTTGCTGAATGCTTTGGACTTTCGGGTCTAAAAGGACATCGCACAGGAGGCACTATCCATATCGTCGTAAATAATCAAATTGGTTTCACGACCGCACCCCTCTATTCAAGGTCATCACCTTACCCAACAGACATTGCGCTTATGGTAGAAGCACCAATTTTCCATGTTAATGGCGATGATCCGGAAGCGGTAGTTCATGCTGCGAAAGTGGCCACAGAATTTAGACAAAAATTTAAGAAAGACGTTGTTATTGATATTTTTTGCTACCGACGTTTTGGGCATAATGAAGGTGATGAACCTATGTTTACTCAACCTAAAATGTACAAAAAAATTAAAACCCATCCAACCGCTCTTGAATTATACTCCAGAAAGCTGGAGGCAGAAGGAATACTTAGAGATGGTGAGTTGAACAACTTAAAATCAAATTTTCAAAGCTTTTTGAATGACGAGTTTGAGGCAGGAAAAAACTACAAACCGAATAAGGCTGACTGGCTTGATGGAAGATGGTCTGGGCTTACTAAGCGACCGGATAACTACGAAAGGGGAAAAACCTCCATAAAGAAGGACGTGTTTAAAAAAATATCGAAGGTACTGACAACCGTCCCAAATAATTTCAATATACATAAAACAGTGTCCAGAATGATAGAAAATAAAAAGGATACCTTAAACAAAGGAGAAGGTATTGACTGGGCAACAGCTGAAGCGCTTGCATTTGGCTCTTTGTTGAATGAGGGGTTTTCGGTTAGGCTATCTGGACAAGATTCAAAAAGAGGTACTTTTTCCCAGAGGCATTCCGCAATTATAGATCAAGAGACTGAAGAACGTTTCTATCCCCTTTACAATATAACACAAAATTCCATCGAGTTTGGTGTGTCTAAAATAGGTGGCAAATTGGATATGGGTCAAAAAACTCAATTTGAGGTAATTGACTCTATGTTATCGGAGTACGCTGTCTTGGGTTATGAGTATGGGTACTCTCTTGCGGAACCGAATTGCTTAACTCTGTGGGAAGCTCAGTTTGGAGATTTCGTTAATGGGGCACAGATTATGATAGATCAATTTATATCCTCAGGAGAAAAAAAATGGTTGAGAATGTCTGGGCTTGTAATGCTACTTCCTCACGGTTATGAAGGTCAAGGACCAGAGCACTCTTCTGCTAGATTAGAAAGATTTCTTCAGGCATGTGCAGAAGAAAATTGGATAGTGGCTAATGTTTCGACTCCGGCAAACTATTTTCATATATTGAGACGACAAATGCATAGGCATTTTCGAAAACCACTTGTCATAATGACGCCAAAATCATTACTGAGAAATAAACTAGCGGTAAGTTCATTGAAAGATTTTACAAATGGCTCGAGTTTCCACAGAATACTCAAAGATGACGCCGAAACATCGAGTGACTTTAAGCTTACCGAAGACAGTAGAATTAAAAAAGTAGTTATTTGCTCAGGAAAAATTTACTACGAGCTCTTTATGGAAAGAAACAAGAGAAATCTAAAAGAGGTGTATTTACTTAGACTTGAACAGTTGTATCCTTTTCCCTCACAATCAATGATTAAGGAGTTATCACGTTTTAAAAACGCTAAAATAACTTGGTGCCAAGAAGAGCCACGGAACCAGGGAGGATGGTTTTTCGTAGAACCAATACTGGAGATGATTTTAGGTCATATAAGCCATAGCTCTCGCAGGGCTGATTATGCTGGGCGACAGTCTGCTGCTTCGCCAGCAACCGGTTTAGCAAAGCAGCATATTGAACAGCAGGGAAAACTGATTGATCAAGCTTTAGAGGTTTAAGGCGTTACTTAAGGGGGTTATAATGATAGAGTTGAAAGTTCCTACATTAGGTGAAAGTGTAACCGAGGCAACTGTTGGCACCTGGTTCAAGAAGGCCGGCGATAACGTTGCAGTTGATGAAATGATATGCGAACTCGAAACAGATAAAGTCACTATCGAAGTACCAAGTACTATAGACGGTGTTGTATCAAAAATTATAGTTAAGGAAGGGGAGACAGTAGAGTTAGATGCAATATTAGCTATATTGGAGGAAGGCGCAGCAGCGGCAAAAAAGAATGAATTGTCAAATGATAAAGCTGGCAAAAAGAATATTGCCGAAGAAACGAAAAGTGTAAACAATGCTCCCTCCGCAGAAAAAATCATGAAGGAAAAAAATATTGATCCGAGCTCCTTGAAAGGCTCTGGCAGAGACGGTCGGATTATGAAAGAGGACGTCATGAGCTTGCCAAACAATCAAAATACAAAGAAAAGCCTAATGCCTTCAATGGAAACAGAAGAAAAAGTAAAAATGACGAGATTACGACAAACAATAGCTCGAAGGCTTAAAGAATCTCAAAATACTGCTGCGATGCTGACAACATACAATGAAGCAGATATGACAGCTATTCTAAGAATAAGAAGTGAATTTAAAGATCAATTCTTGTCAAAACATGGGGTTAAACTAGGGTTTATGTCATTTTTTGTAAAAGCTTGCTGTAAAGCTCTAGAAGAAGTACCCGAGGTCAATGCCCAAATAGATGGGGACTACATAATATACAAGCAATACGTCAATATGGGCGTAGCGGTGGGAACAGATAATGGTTTAGTTGTACCAGTTTTAAAAAATGCTGATTCCATGAGCTTTTCTGATATAGAAAAGGAAATTAATAAGATGGGCTTACTAGCAAGAGATGGCAAGCTATCTATGGCAGATATGACTGGTGGAACTTTCACTATATCTAACGGCGGTATATATGGATCTTTAATGTCCTCACCTATTCTAAATTCACCTGAGTCAGGTATACTCGGAATGCATAAAATTCAAGAAAGACCGATGGCTATTGATGGAAAAATTGAGATATTGCCTATGATGTATCTTGCCCTGAGTTATGACCATCGTATTGTGGATGGAAAAGGTGCTGTTACATTTCTAGTCAGGGTAAAAGAAAACTTGGAAGATCCACGTCGATTGTTGATTGATCTATAAATTTTAAATTAAGGATTTCAAATGGAAAAATTCGATGCGATAGTTATTGGCAGTGGCCCAGGCGGATATGTGTGCGCAATAAAACTCGCGCAGCTTGGAATAAAAGTTGCTTGTGTTGAAGGGAATGCTTCACTTGGAGGTACTTGTTTAAACGTAGGGTGTATTCCATCGAAAGCATTACTACATGCTTCCCATAACTATCACAACTCAGTAGAAAATTTTTCTAAAATGGGAATAGAGGTAGATCCACCTGTTGTCAACTGGGATAAAATGCTCAGCTATAAAGAGAGTATGATAAAAGATAATACTAAGGGGATAGAGTACCTATTTAAAAAAAATAAAGTTACTTTAATAAATGGTTGGGCTAGCTTTATCGATCAAAATACAATCATTGTTGATAATAAAAGTTTTGAGGCAACCTATTTCGTTATTGCTACTGGCTCCGAGGCTTCTAGTCTAAAGAACATTGAATTTGACGAACAAGTGATCGTGTCTTCAACTGGTGCCTTGGAATTAAAGAAAATCCCAGAAAAAATGATAATTGTTGGTGCAGGTGTTATTGGTTTGGAAATGGGTTCAATATACAGTCGTCTTGGAACTGAAGTAACGGTTGTTGAATTCTTTGATAAAGTTTTAAATGGTATGGACCATGATATATCAAAAAACTTTAAATCTATATTGCAAAAACAAGGTTTAAAGTTTCACTTGAATAGCTCGGTTTCTATGATAACAAAAGAAAAAAAAGGCGTGAAAGTTACTTTTAAGCAAGTAGATTCCCATGATCAAAATGACTTATCTGCGGATGTCGTTTTAGTGGCTACGGGGAGAAAACCTTTTACTAAAAACCTCAAACTCGAAAACATCGGAGTGAAGTTGAACCCTAAAGGGCAAATTGAAACTGATAACAATTGGAGAACAACTGCAACAAATATATTTGCTTTAGGTGATGTAACATCAGGACCAATGTTAGCCCACAAAGCAGAAGAAGAAGGTATAGCCGTTGCTGAAATAATTGCGGGACAAGCTGGTCATGTGAATTTTCAAGTAATACCCAGCGTTGTTTATACTGATCCAGAGGTTGCTGCTGTTGGCAAAACAGAAAATGAGTTAAAGGAAGAAGGTATACAAATTAAAGTTGGAAAGTTTTCATTTATGGGTAATGGTCGCGCAAAGACAGTTTTTTCAAGTAACGGTTTTGTAAAAATTATAGCCGACTCAAATAATGATAGAATTCTGGGAGCCCACATCATAGGGCCTGCTGCCGGTGATCTTATCCATGAAGTATGTATGGCGATGGAATTTGGAGCGAGCTCTGAAGATTTAGCAAGGACATGCCATGCCCACCCAACTTTTTCAGAGGCGGTACGCGAGGCTGCACTTGCTTGCGGGCTGGGTGCAATTCACTCGTAGTATTTTAAAACCCTGTATTTAATTTCTTGCAAATCACTTAACAAACATTTATCAACATGCGAGGCAATTAACAGATAGGAGAGAAGGTAATGGCAAAAGAAGAATGGGGAACAAAAAGAATGTGCCCCGAAACTGGTAAACGCTTTTATGATCTTAATAATAGTCCTGTGATAAGCCCTTATACCGGCAAAGAACTTATACTTGATAAATCTTCATCTGAAAAAACCAAGGTAACGAGAAAAAGCGAAGAAAATGTCAATGATGCAAAGTTTGAAGACTCAGAAGAATTGTTGACTATTGAGGATGATCTCATATTAGATGAGGGGGAAGATTCATCCGAATTAGATGATGAGCTTTTAGAGGATGACGAGCAGGATACAGTTCCATTGGAAGAGATTACCGATGTAGCGTCTACAGACAGTGAAGAAAACTAATTTTAAACTAATTGTTTAAGTGTTAAGCTTTGACAGAAAGAAAAAGGGGCCATAGCTCAGCTGGGAGAGCGCTTGCATGGCATGCAAGAGGTCAGGGGTTCGATCCCCCTTGGCTCCACCAAGAAGCAGATGAAACAAGCGCGTTTTGAAAAAGTAGAGCTCAATCAAATCTTACAACTTTATGGTGTAATGGTATCTCAGGGAATTTGGAAAGATTATAGCATCTCTTTTTTAAAGGAATTTGTTGTTTTTTCTGTCTATAGAAAAAATTCTGATTGGGCCCTTTTCAGTATTAAGAAAACACCTAAAAATTCAAAATATGGGAGATTGTATTCCTTAGTAGCAATGGATGGAAGAATACTGAAGTGTTCCAATGATTTAAAATCCACTCTAAGAGTATTAAAACATAAAGAACTTAAGCTGAATTTAGTCTAGGAGCAAATAATGCGAGACTTTCAAAAACCTGAACGCTCTGAAGTATTTTCATCAAATGGAATGATAGCTACTTCTCACCCCTTAGCTGCAAAAATAGGACTTGACGCTATGAGTAAAGGAGGAAACGCGATCGATGCCGCTATTACTAGTGCCCTTATGTTGGTTTTATGTGAACCACAGTCTACTGGTCTATTTGGAGATGCATTTGCAATTATTAAAACAAAAAAGTCTAAAAACATCATTGGTTTAAATGGGTCTGGCAGGGCACCGATGAATTTGACTAGTGACACTTTGCTGTCAGAAAACATGGAGAAGATTCCCTTAAATAGCGCCCACTCTGTTACTGTTCCAGGTGCAGTATCTCTATTTGAAGAGGTTGCAAATAAATTTGGTAACTTAGGTTTAAAAGAACTATGTACTCAACCAATAAAATATGCTGAAGAAGGTGTGGTAGTCAGCCCTCGTGTTTCCTTTGACTGGCAGACACACAGAGCTAAGCTTATTGGATCCTCTGAGAAGTTTTATCTTAGTTCTGGGAGGCCATATAGAGCTGGTTCTTTATTTAGGGCACCTATGCAGGCAGAAGTATTAAGACAAATAGCGGCTAAGGGCTCAAAAGGTTTTTATCAGTCGGATATTACGGTTGACCTTGTAAACTCTTTACAAGAATTAGGCGGAGCACATACCCTTGCTGATTTCGAAGATGTTAGTGTTCAATATGTTGATCCAATATATGCAGATCTAAAAGATGGAAGTACATTAATCGAATTACCTCCAAACGGACAGGGTATAACCGCTATAATGATGAAAAAGTTAATGGAATTATGTCATATTGAACGATTTAAAGCTGACTCTTTTGAAAGAGTTCACTTAGAGGCTGAGATAGCTAAAATAGCATATTCTGCGAGAAATAATTTTATTGGAGATCCAAATTTTTCAAAAATTAAACAAAGTATATTTACAGATGAAACGTATTTAAAAAAATTGTCGGGAGAGATCTGCTTCGGAGAATTATTAAGCGATAATCTCGAAGATGACTTTTTTATGCGAAATAAAGATACTGTCTTAATATGTGCAGCTGATAATGAGGGAAACGCTATATCTCTCATTTTCTCGACTTTTCATGCGTTTGGATCAGGGTTATGTTCTAGAAAATATGGACTACTTTTTCATAATCGTGGCGCTGGCTTTACTTTAAAGAAAAATCACGCTAATGAATTATTAGGTGGCAAAAGGCCTCTACACACAATAATCCCCGCTATTCTAAAAGAAAAAAACGGCAGCATTATGCCATTTGGCGTTATGGGTGGTCAATATCAAGCTAATGGTCACGCAAGAATTCTGAGTAATATAAAAGACTATGGCATGGAATTTCAGGAGGCCTTAAACTTTCCGAGAAGCTTTTATTTTGATGGTGTATTAAACTTGGAGAGAGGCTACCCAAAAGCTACAAGAGAAGAACTATCCCAAATGGGTTATAAAATAGAGGAGGCAACTATCCCCATCGGCGGTGCGCAATTGGTACGATTAGACTCCTCTGGTGTACTTATAGGGGCATCGGACCCCAGAAAAGACGGCTGTGCGCTAGGATATTAGTTAGCTTTCAATGCATTATATCAGATAAAAGATATCTTCCTTCAGACAAGCTACCGAATATTTGCTTCACCTCAGGGTGCCCAACTGGTTCTCCACTGTCATCGTATAGTAAGTTTTGTTCCGACACGTAAGCAATATAATAACTTGAATCGTTTTCAGCCAAAAGATGGTAAAATGGTTGATCCTTTTTAGGTCTATGATTTTCTGGGATAGAGTTCCACCATTCTTCCGTATTATCAAAAGTAGGATCTACATCAAATATAACTCCTCTAAAAGGGTGTATTCGATGTTTTACAACCTCGCCTATGGAAAATTTCGCATTTCTATTAAGCATTTTTTTACCTTTTAGACCAAAACCTTTGACTTTTAAATAATCGAATTTAAAAAAGTTACAAGAGATAAAATTCATAATAAATTAACTAGCAATCCAAATACAATAACTTTCTATGCTAAAAAAAACTTTTTTCATTTTTATTGCTTTCAATTATCTCGTTATATCAGGCTGCATAAATGTTCCAAGCAATCAAGGGGACGCTTGCTCAATAATAAAGCAGAAGAAAAGTTGGAGATCTGCATTAAAGAGGACTGAAAGAAAATGGGGGGTCAGCCCAGGAATGCAACTTGCATTCATAAAAACAGAATCTAATTTCAGACCGACTGCTCGCACTCAAAGGAAATATTTTCTCGGGGTCATTCCCTCAGGTAGGATTTCATCAGCCTACGGATATTCTCAAGCACTTGATGGAACGTGGAAAGAATATAAAAAAAGCACAGGACACAAATACCATAGAAGATCTAATTTCGCACACTCAACAAACTTTATCGGATGGTATATAAACAAAACTAATAGATTATTGGGAATATCAAAAAGTAATGCATATCTTCAATATCTTGCCTATCACCAAGGTCAGGCAGGATTTAAAACAGGAGCGTACAAAACTAAAAAAGCTTTATTAGAAGTAGCAAAAAAAACGGCACTTAGTAAAAAAAAATTCGATAGGCAACTTAAAAAGTGTATGTAACTCTTAAATTAGGGTTGACTAGACTTACATGTGTTTATAACGTTCACTTAGTAAAAAACACGAAGAAACTTACGATGAATGAATCCTCCAAAAAAGAGCATTTGGATCAATTGGATAGAAAAATAGAGGAATTTAAGTCTAAAAAAGAGGAAAATAGGCCCAAACGGCTGAAAGTTCAAAACGACGGGTGGAGAATGGTTATTGAGCTTGTCACAGGAATGGTTTTAGGGGTGAGCTTGGGAATGGCACTCGATTACATCGTAGGGAGTGAACCCATATTTTTGATAGTGTTTTCTCTACTTGGCTTTATGGCTGGAGTTAAAACAATGATAGCAACAGCAAAAAAGATGAATGAAACAAACAATTGATGATGCATAGATAGATGGAAAAACAGTCAGCTTTTAATATTCACCCGATGGATCAATTCATCATCGACCCTATTCTTACAGGAGACAGCTTGGAATGGTATTCTTTTACAAACCAAGCGTTATGGATGCTAATAAGTCTGGTGTCGATCTCATTCGTGTTTATTTACGGATCACGGAAGCATCAGTTGGTTCCTGGCCGGCTGCAATCTATTGCCGAGCTAATGTATTTCTTCATTAGAGATATGATCATCGATATAGCGGGACAGGAAGGGCTGAGATACTTCCCCTACATATTTACACTTTTTATTCTAATATTGTTTGGGAACGTTCTGGGGCTATTACCTTACAGTTTTACCTATACTAGCCATATCGCTGTAACAGGATTTCTAGCTCTTTCCGTATTTATTGCAGTTACAATAATCGGCTTTGTGAAAAATGGGATAGGATTTTTAAGTCTGTTTTGGATAAGTAGTGCCCCTTTAGCTTTAAGGCCAATACTTTTAATAATAGAAGTGATATCATATTTTGTAAGACCCGTGAGCCACTCTATCAGACTAGCCGGCAACATGATGGCTGGACACGCAGTGATAAAGGTATTTGCAGGCTTTGCTGGAGCCTTGGGACTAGGCGCAATAGCGCCTATATTCGCGATTACAGCAGTTTACGGTCTAGAAATGCTTGTTGTAGTAATACAGGCGTATGTGTTTACTATATTAACTTGTGTTTATTTAAATGATGCTTTGCATCCAGGTCACTAATTATAATTTTTTAAAAGGAGCAATATTATGGTTGATGGAAACTTAGTAGAAATGGGAAAGCTTATAGGAGCAGGTCTCGCTTGTACAGGAATGGGCGGGGCAGCGATTGGAGTTGGACACGTAGTAGGAAATTTCCTCTCGGGAGCACTAAGAAACCCAAGCGCAGCCTCCGGTCAGACTGCTACAATGTTTATCGGTATCGCATTTGCAGAAGCTTTAGGAATTTTTAGCTTTTTAGTTGCATTACTACTCATGTATGCAATGTAACTAAATACTAATTCTAAATGGCTTCCAATTCAGATAATAGCGCGGTGGGGATGCCTCAATTAGATTTCTCCACCTTTCCTAACCAAATATTTTGGTTAGTTGTTTTTTGCGTTGTTTTGTTCGCCATTGTAAAGTTTTTTATTATTCCACGGATGGAGGATATTTTTGCTAATCGAAGAAAAATTATCGATGGAAATATAGCAAAAGCTGAGGAAATTAGGCTAAGAGTTAGTGAGATAGAAAAACAGATTGAGGAGGAACTTCAAAAAGCTAAATCTCAATGCGATGAAATTATGAATGCTAGTGGAAACAATATTAAAGAACAAATGGCATTAGCATTAGAAGATAGTAAAATCGCTACTACTCAACTTATAAATGAAGCAGAAGGAAGGTTGAAAGAGCTAAGGGATGGCTCTGAGGCTGCAATTGAAAAAATATCAGAAGAATTAGCCTCCGTAATAATTAGTAAGATTTCCAGAGGGAAGTAGGTTAAAATGAAAATATTCAGACAACTCAGATTAAACATGAAAGCTTTACAGATAACGCTTCCAGCTTTTATCCTTACGTGTGGGGTAAGTTATGCTGCTGGCTCAAAAAAATTAATTAGTTTAGATAATACAGATTTTGTCGTTTTAATTTCCTTTTTGATCTTTGTGGGCGTCTTGGTCTATTTCAAAGTACCCTCCATTGTTGGAGCTTTCTTAGATAAGAGATCTAATGATATTCAGAATGAGATTGAGAAGGCTGGAGAAATATTGGAAGATGCAAAGAAAATTCTTTCATCGATTGAAGCTGATCATATAAAAACAAGTGAAACGATTGGACAAATGGTACAAAGTGCTAAATCTCGAGCAGGAGATGACGAAGAAAAGGCAAAAAGAAATATTGAGGAACTAATGAAAAATAAACTCATTTCTGCCGAAGGACAAGTAATGTCAAGTGAAAGAAAAATCCTGGAGGAGATAGAAAGTCGCGCAATAGATTTGAGCATTGAAAAAGTGCGAATGAAGTTATCCAAAAGCTTATCAAGTAGTGATTATGATAACCAATTTGACTCATCCATCCAGTCAATAGAAAAAGGTTTGAAGAAAGTTTACAGTTAGAGTTTTAGGAATACTCTCTAAATTTTATTTAAGTCGTCCATCCTTTAAAAAGAAAATTACGATCCTTATGATAGAAACTAAAAAATACAGCGTGACAGCGATAGGAAACGCAATGCTAGATCTCGTGTGTGAGGTACCAGACCAGTTTCTTAGCCAAGAAGGAATCTTGAAAGGAGTTATGAACTTAGTCTCCAGGGAAAGATCAAATAATATTTTAAAATTAGTTCGACCGATCAAAGAGACTGCAGGAGGATCTGCAGCCAATACAATTTCAACTCTCGCAAAGCTAGGTTTAAAAACTGGTTATATAGGAAAAATTGCAGATGATCCTAAGGGTAAGTTATTCAAAAAAGATTTGTTAGCCAACTCAATATTTTATAACACTGAATTTCTGGATAAAGGCTATACTGAAACAACTGGTAAATGCATTGTTTTAATTACGCCTGATAAAGAAAGGACAATGAATACTTATCTTGGAGCTACAGAATTTCTCACCGATATTGATATAGACGAAGAGCTTATTGCCCAAAGTGAATGGTTGTATCTTGAAGGATATCGATTTGATGGGCAAAAAAGTAAAAAGGCTTTTTATAAAGCTATTGAAATTGCGAAAAAAAATAAAACAAAAATTGCGCTTACACTGTCTGATAGTTTTTGTGTTGATCGACATCGGTCTGATTTTATCTATCTCTTGAATGTATCTGCAGACATGGTGTTCTGTAATGAGGATGAATTAAAATCGCTTTACCAAATTGATGATATTAAAAAGGCCAAGGAATTTATTGATGACTCCATAAGTTGCGTGGCCTGTACTTGTGCAGAAAGAGGTGCATATTTATTTCATGGGTCTTCTACAAGCGAAATTTCAACAAACAAAGTGGATGTAGTCGATACCACGGGAGCGGGGGATAGTTTTGCTGCAGGGTTTTTATATGGACTCTCTAAACATTTTACCTTTGAAAAGTGTGCTGCTTTTGGCAATGTTATTGCCGGTGAAGTGCTAAAAGTTTACGGTCCTAGGGTAGAAAAAAGTTTGAAGAACGTGGTTATAAGTTAGAGGCTAACTATTCTTTGTTAATAGTCTAAAAACATCAGCTAAATCGGCTTCCTCTGTTGAGAGATCAATTATTACAATTCCTTGAGATCTTAGGCAATCAAGCAATTGATCTGTTTTAATTTCATTTCTGTCATAAGATATGGATAATTTTTGATTTTTATTTTCTTTTAAACTCGCTTTATCAGGAAGGTTTATTTTTTTAAGATTCAAATTGCTGTATTTAATATTTATAACTTTCAGATTTACTCTAGCAAGCAGATCACTTGTGTCATTACAAGCAATTAATTCGCCCTTATTTAAGATCGCTATTTTTTCACAAAGAGCTTGAGCCTCCTCTAGATAATGAGTTGTCAAGATAATAGTTGTTCCATTTGCATTTAAATCTTTCATATAATCCCACAACATTTCTCTTAGCTCAATATCTACCCCGGCTGTGGGCTCATCCAAAATTACTACCTTTGGCGCATGAACAAGAGCTTTACCGATAAGCAATCTCCTCCTCATTCCACCAGAAAGGGATCTCATATAAGCGTTAGACTTTCCCTCTAAACCAAGCCTTTTTAATAACTGGTTAATATTTCTTTCTGACTTTCTTACACCGTAAAGACCTGCTTGTATATCTAGACTTTCATAGGGTGTTAAAAATGGATCAAAGTTTGTTTCTTGTGGAACTACCCCAATACTTCTCTTAAACTCTCTTACATTGATATCCTGATCGATATTTCTTATTTTTACTTTTCCAGATGTCTTAATTACTAGACCGGCTAATATATTTATCAGCGTTGACTTGCCCGCGCCATTCGGTCCTAAAAGGCCAAAGAAGGCTCCTTTTTTTACTTGTAAGCTTAAATTTTTAAGGGCAACAATTGGCTCACGTTTATCATAACCTTGATATACCTTGTGTAAATTTTGAACCTCCAGACCAAGCTCTATTAATTCTGTTCTCATAATATTTACTCTTCAATTTTATGGTAGTATTAGACATAAAATATGTTATTTATTTTGTAATGTCGAAAGAAGTTATAATTACAAACAAGATTGTTATATCATGCAATGGTGATGATAGCAAAGGAAGCAATCACCCGAAAGTATGGCTAAAAATAAAAGAGACCGAGAATTTTATAGACTGCCCTTACTGCGAAAGGAGATTCTCATATCAACCACCAAAGGACTAGATTGTGAATAATCTTAACTCTGGGAAGCATCTTATTTTGGTAGATGGTTCGGGATTTATCTTTAGAGCTTATCATGCTCTCCCACCTCTTACAAAGTCTGATGGAACACCTACAGGAGCAGTTTCAGGTTATTGCAATATGCTCTTTAAATTAATAAATGAGCTTAAGGAATTTAAAGCTACTCATATTGCTGTCGTATTTGACCATAAAGACAAAACATTTAGGTCCAATATTTTTCCAGATTACAAAGCAAATAGACCCCCTCCTCCCGACGACTTGGTACCACAGTTTCAGTTAATAAGAGATGCTACCGAAGCATTTGGTTTTTTAGCAATTGACAAGAAGGGGTATGAAGCTGACGACATAATTGCAACACTGGCTAAGAACGCAACTGATGAGGGTGCTATCGTAACGATCTTCTCATCAGACAAAGACTTGATGCAACTTGTTTCGGACGACATAAAAATGTACGACCCCATAAGAAATATTTTCATTGATATTGATAGGGTACGAGAAAAGTTTGGCGTTATGCCTGACAAGGTAATAGATGTACAAGCTCTTATTGGTGATAAAGTCGATAATATTCCGGGTGTGCCAGGCGTCGGCGTAAAGACTGCTTCTAGCTTGATTTCAGAGTTTCAAACTGTAGAAAACTTAGTGAAGAAATATGAAACAATTGATAAGGATAGAATAAGGAATTTGATTTCTGACAACATCGATAAAATTATTTTGTCAAAAAAGCTCGTTACCTTACTTAAAACGGTCGAAATTGACACAACCCTTCAAGATCTTGAGCTAGCGACCCTAAATCTCAACAAATTGCTAGTTTTCACAAAACTAATGGAACTAAATACATTATCAAAAAGAATATCGTCCCAATTAGAAGAATTCAATTCATCAAATATATCCATAGACGACCAAAGAGAACTATTACCTTCAGAAAAATATGAAATAATATCAACCGAAGATGATCTTAATAAGTGGTGCGAAGAAATATTGAAACAAAAGTTTTTTGCAATTGATACTGAGACCACCTCCCTTGATACTCTTTCCGCTGAAATTGTAGGTGTTTCCCTTTGTATCGGAACAGGTAAAGCGTGCTATATACCAGTAGCACATAAGGCTAATCAACCCGAACATAGAGACTTAAAAGAGAAACAACTAAATAGAGATTTGGTCTTAAAAAGACTTCAGCCACTTTTGGCTGACGAAAGTATATTAAAAATCGGTCATAATATAAAATTCGACATTAAGGTTTTGTACAAATATAAATGCTACATAAATTCTTTTGATGACACGATGTTAATGTCACACTGTATAAATGGTGGACGACAAAGACACAGTTTAGACTCAATAGCCAAGGATCTTCTAAATCATGAAACAATAAAACTAAAAGATCTTATAGGATCGGGAAAGAAAGAACTTAACTTTCAGAATGTGCCCATAAGTTTAGCAGCAGATTATGCCGCTGAGGATGCTGACATTACTTTTCGAGTATGGAAAATTTTAAAAAAAGAGCTTATCAAACAATCAGTTTATAGTGTTTACCAAAATATTGATAAGCCGATGGTCCCGGTTTTAATAGATGCAGAGCTAAAAGGAATTACGGTTGATAAGGAGCAGTTGCGAAGATTATCGCAATTTTTTGAAAAAAAACTGCATGAGTTGGAAACTAAAATATTTTCAATAGTGGGATTTGAGTTCAATATTGCATCACCAAAACAGTTAGGTGAAGTTCTCTTTGACAAGTTAAATTTGCCAGGTGGGAAAAAAAATAAATCTGGTGGTTTTCAAACGGGGGCAGATATACTGGAAGACTTGTCAGCAAAAGGTTTTGAAATTGCATCTTATCTCCTAGAGTGGAGAAAGATGTCAAAATTGAAATCCACTTATTCTGACTCGCTAATGTTACATATAAATAATTTCACAGGTAGAGTACACACGTCCTTTAATCTCGCTGGCACATCTACAGGTCGTCTGTCGTCCTCTGACCCAAATCTACAAAATATACCTATAAGAGATACAGAGGGCAAAAAAATCAGAGAAACCTTTATAGCCAAAAAAGGAGCTGAGCTATTAAGCCTTGATTATAACCAAATAGAACTGAGATTATTGGCTCACATAGCTGACGTAAAAGGCCTGAAAGATGCATTTAAAAACAATATTGATATTCACGCGAGCACCGCGTCCCAAATATTTAAAGTCGCTTTCAAAAAAGTGGATGCATCTCTCAGAAGAAAAGCTAAGGCGATAAATTTTGGTATAATTTATGGTATTTCGGCATTTGGCCTATCGAGAAATCTTAAAATTACTCGTACTGAAGCACAAGAATTTATAGATGATTATTTCAGACAATTTCCTGAAATTAGAGACTACATGAACACTACAGTAGAAACCGCAAAGAAAACTGGCTTTGTAACCACCTTGTTCAATAGAAAAATACATTTACCAAACATTGGTGCCAAGGGTCCAATTGGTGGCTTTGCTGAGCGAGCTGCCATAAATGCACCAATCCAAGGTAGTGCATCAGATATAATTAAAAGAGCTATGATTAAAATACATGAGTTTCTGAAGAGTGCTGAACTAGATGCTCACCTTTTATTGCAAGTGCATGACGAACTAATATTTGAAACTAATAGAGACGTCATTGATAAAATACAAATTAGAGCCTCTAAAATTATGGAACAAGCGACACAACCATATTTAGATTTGGACGTGCCCCTGAAGGTTGAAGGAGGACATGCAATCAATTGGTATTTGGCTCATTAAAATCTAATAAAATTTCATTAAAAATTTTATTAAGTAAAGTTATATCAGTATGACTCAGAACTATTTCTACTCCAAATACTCCTGAATTATTGAAAGGGTACGACCCAATAGAGATGTCTTTGTATCTATCTGCATAATGCCAAAGTCTTTCTGATATTTCACTTTCCCTCTTAAATATTTTTATAGTCTTTGAAAGAATTGGTTCAATCTGATCAAAATCTGAACTTATTTCCTTTACCATGGATTCAAAGATCTGTGGGACTCCAGCCATTACGAAAACGTTTTTAATTATGAATCCGGGAGCTCCAGAAATTTTATTTTTTATAAGCTTAGCTCCTTCAGGAATTCTCGCCATCCTAAGTCTAGCTGCATTTAGATCTTTTTTCCCATTTTTATAATTCATTGCAAGCAGCTCAACGGCATCATCCCTAACAATCAAAGGAACATCAAACGCACTTGCAACAGCTTCAGCGGTTATGTCATCGTGGGTTGGACCTATGCCGCCACTAGTGAAGACATAATCTTTCAGAGAAGATTCGCTATTTATAACACTTTTTATAATATTATGATTATCTGGGATGACCCTGACTTCCTGCAATTCAATGCCTTTTTTAACTAATATTTTTGCTAAATAATTGGAATTTGTATCTTTAGTTCTACCAGAAAGAATTTCATTTCCTATGATTATAATTGAAGCCGTTTTCATTTTTGTTCCAAATTTGTAGTGAATAATTAAGTTTCCTCTTTACTGGATAAAGATTGGATAATAATCATTAACTATATAAATTATTACTAAGAAAATGAATAAGAATAAAGACGGAATATACATATACAGTGAAGATGCTTATAAGGGCATCAAAAAAGCTTGTAATCTTGCCTCAAAAACACTCGATATGATTGGTCAATTCATTGAACCAGGCGTAACAACTGAAGAATTAGACAAAAAGTGTCATGATTTTATTGTGGCTCATAATTCGGTTCCTGCAACATTAGGTTATCGAGGCTATCCAAAATCTTGTTGCATTTCGCTCAATCACGTAGTTTGCCATGGAATTCCTGGTAGAAAAAAACTTAAGAATGGTGATATTTTAAATATAGATGTTACCTGTATTCTTGAAGGTTGGTATGGAGACACTAGCAGAATGTTCACCGTAGGTGACATTAGTTTAAAATCGAAAAGATTAATTGAAATAACTTATGATGCACTCCAATTAGCAATAAAGAACGTTAAACCTGGCAATACATTTGGGGATATTGGAGCAGTAATACAAGAGTATGTAGAAAAAAATAAGATGTCTGTTGTCAGAGATTTCTGCGGGCACGGAATTGGAAGTGAATTTCATCAAGCACCAAATGTTCTTCATTATGGCAGTCATGGCTCTGGGCCCAGACTGGAAAGTGGCATGTGCTTTACAATTGAACCAATGGTAAATATTGGTCGACCAGAAACAAAAATTCTAAGTGACAACTGGACTGCGGTTACAAGGGATAAGTCGTTGTCAGCACAATTTGAACACACGTTATTTGTGAGTAAGGAAGGATGTGAAGTCTTAACTCATTCCTTCAACAACACATACTTTCCTCAAGGAGCTAAATTGCACCGCAACAGTGCTTAAACTTTTTTCCAGAGCCACAGGGGCAGGGACTATTTCTTCTAACTTTCTTGTTTCGAAAGGAATTGATTTCTTCTGAAATCGACTCACTATTTTTTTTCTCTGAACCAGCTTTCTCTTCATCAAATGATTTTATATTTGTTTCTGAAACAAACTTTGCAAAAAAAACTACTTTTATTGTTTCTCTCTTTATTTTTTCCAATAAACTCTCAAATAGTATAAACGCTTCTTGTTTATATTCGTTTAAGGGATCTCGTTGAGCATATCCCCTAAAACCTATAACCGATCTCAAGTGATCTAAAGTCGAGAGATGTCGTGACCAACAGTGATCTACAACTTGAAGTAAGATTTGCTTTTGAATCATTTTAAATGATTGTTCACCAACCTCAGCTTTTTTATGATCTAAATTACTTTTAACTTCCTTTAAGATAATATCTCTTATCTCTGTTTCTAATATTTTGTCTTTTTTGACATAGCTACCTAATTGAATAGTTAGATTAAATTGCTCTTTGAGCTTTTGCTCTAAACCATTTACATCCCATTGATCTACGAATGATCCCTCTGGGATGCTTTCAACAATAATATCCTCCACTACATCCATGTATATGTTTTCAAACATCTCTGAAACATCAGCTGTTTCCATTATATTTCTTCTTTGAGAAAAAACCTCTTTCCGTTGAACATTTACCACATCATCATATTTAAGGATGTTTTTTCTAAGGTCAAAATTCCTAGCTTCAACTTTTCCTTGAGCCCGTTCGAGCGCCTTACTCACCCATGGGTGTGCAATGCTTTCACCGTCTTTCAAGCCTAGTTTGGACAACATTCCATCAAGTTTATCGGACCCAAATATTCTTAACAAATCGTCATCTAGACTTAGGAAAAAAGTGGTCTTCCCAGGATCACCCTGTCTACCAGACCGCCCCCTTAATTGATTATCTATTCTCCTACTTTCATGTCTCTCAGTAGCCAAAACATACAAACCTCCTGCCTTTACTACTTGCTCCTTGTTCTTAAGAACTTGCTGCTCAATTTTGGTCTTCTTCAGATCAAAATTTGGGTCATCATTGCCAACCTTGCCCTTTATTTGCATTTCAACATTACCGCCAAGTTGTATATCTGTACCTCTACCAGCCATATTTGTGGCTATCGTCACTGCTCCAGGAGTCCCAGCTAGTGAGATTATCTCTGCCTCTTTTTCATGGTATCTTGCATTAAGCACGTTATGATTTATGTTTTCTTTTTTAAGGAGTTTTGAAATTTCCTCTGATTTATCGATTGATATAGTGCCAACCAGTATAGGTTGTCCTTTAGCATTAGATTTTTTAATCTCATTAATAACTGCTTTATACTTATCTTCCTTAGTTCTATACACTTGATCATCTTCATCTAATCTGGAAATAGGCATATTAGTCGGGACTTCAACAACACCTAAACCATATATTTCTGCAAACTCATCAGCCTCCGTAATTGCTGTACCAGTCATGCCGGCCAGCTTTTCATATAGCCTGAAATAATTTTGAAAAGTAACAGATGCGAGAGTAGTATTTTCAGGCTTTACAATTAATTTTTCTTTTGCCTCAATTGCTTGATGTAAACCATTGGATAGGCGTCTACCAGCCATCATTCTTCCGGTAAATTCATCAATTAAAATAACCTCTCCTCCTCTAACTATATAGTCACTCTCCTTTCTAAATAGCTTGTTAGCAATTAAAGCTTGATTGACATGATGAACTAAGTCGGTGTTCTCTGGATCATATAGGTCGGATGTTGCCGCAAGAAGTTCTTGTTCTTTAAGTAATGTTTCCATCAATTGATTGCCACTATCAGTTAAACTTCCTGTCTTCGTTTTTTCATCTAATTCAAAATCACTTGCATTAAGTCTTGGGATAAGAGAATTTACCTTTGTATAAAGTTCTGACTTATCATTTGTTGGACCAGAAATAATTAATGGTGTTCTTGCTTCATCAATTAGAATGCTATCAACCTCGTCTACGATGGCGTAATGGGGATTTCTTTGGCAAATCTCTGACAAGTCAGACTTCATATTGTCGCGTAGATAATCAAAGCCGAGTTCATTATTAGTGGCATATGTAACATCAGCGGTGTAGGCTTGTTTTTTTTCGCTATCCTCCATGTCCGGAACTATTACACCCACGCTTATATCAAGAGAAGAGAATACTTTTCCCATCCATTCAGCATCACGTCTCGCCAAATAATCGTTAACTGTCACGAGATGAGCCCCTCTACCTTGAAGAGCATTTAAATACAACGGCAGAGTGGCAGTCAGGGTTTTACCTTCGCCGGTTTTCATTTCGGCAATATATCCCTTATGAAGAAAATAACCTCCAATTAATTGCACATCAAATGGGCGCAAGCCAATTGCTCTTTCTGATACTTCTCTTACAACGGCAAACGCTTCAGGCAATATTAAGTCTAAATCTTGTCCATTCTCTATTCTCTGGCGAAACTCATACGTTTTTTGTCTTAAAAGGTGTTCAGAGCTGTTTTTCATCTCCTTCGACAGAGAATTAATCTGCTCAATGACTGGTTTTGCAGCTTTTAATAGCCTATCATTTGAATTACCAAATATTTTTTTAAAAACTGAAATATTAATCATTTTTTTCCATTTATATTAAGAAGTTTATATAGCTTTAATCCGAGCTTGGAAAGCATTAGATTTACCGAATAATTATAAAGTGAATAAAAATTACTATACTAATCTATATATTTTTTGTATCAAAAAGATCGTCGCTGGAATAGATTTAAGGAGTAAGTATGAAACGAATATATTATCAATTTCTTGCTATCATCATAGTAATAACTTTTTTTATCCAGTCATCACAAGAGATCTATTCGCAGGAAACTTTGTCAGCGGATACTCCATTTATAGAGGTAAATGGGAAGACAATAAAATTTGGTAGCGCCATCATCGCCTTTTCAAAGCTTCAACAAAGAAATATGAATTTTGATAAAGACACAATTTTTTCTCAAATAGTTCAACAACTTGTTAATGAAGAATTATTGTCACAAAAAATTGATAAAGAAAATAATCTGACTTTATTGGCGCTAGAACATGAAAAACGAAGTGCTAAAGCAGCTCAAATGGTATCAAAAATACTGAAAAACTTTCCAAATGATGAACTTGTTAAATCAGCATATCAAAATCTAACTGATGAATTCAAAGGATCGCTAGAATACAACGCGTCGCACATACTAGTAAAAGAAGAGGGTCAAGCGATGACTATTCGAAAAGACATAAGCAATGGGAAAAATTTTGAAGCTTTAGCAAAAGAACATTCTATTGGTCCAACAGGAAAAAATGGCGGGAACCTAGACTGGTTTGACTTGAGTAGTATGGTACCTGAATTTTCAACTGCATTAATGGTCTTGTCCGAGGGAGATATAAGTCAACCCGTGCAGACAAAGTTCGGTTGGCACGTAATAAAATTGAATAAAACAAGAGAAAAAAAGATACCAAAATTAAAGGAAATAAAGGCTCAACTAGTACAAAACCTGAGACAAAAGAAAATCAATGACTATTTAAAATCGTTAACTGAAAACTCGGAAATAAATTTTGTTGGAAAAAATATCAACCCTAACGAAATTGCTAATATCAAACTTTTAGAAACTCTGGATGAATAAGTCAAATAAACGATCTGATAAAGGTAGTAAATATATTGCTCTTGCCGGCTTAAAATTCGCGACTTGTTGCTCTGGAACAAAATACAAAAATAGAGATGATCTATTGCTAATTGTACTGGATCCTGGAAGCCATATTTGCGCTTGTTTCACTTCTTCAACGATGCCATCCGCACCGGTTATTTGGTCCAAAGAAAATAATAAAAAAGCTCAGAACCTTAAGCAGAAAATCGTCTTACTTATAAACGCAGGAAACGCTAACGCATTCACTGGTGAAGATGGATTGTTAGCTTGTAAGGAAAAGGCTACGGCTTTATCCAAAATTTTTATGTCAGAAAGAAAAAATATTTTCTTTGCTTCAACTGGAGTTATTGGAGAAACACTTCCTCATAAAAAAATAATTCAGCATTTTAGTTACCTTCAAAAAAATTTATCTTATTATAATTTTAATAATGCATCTTATTCAATTTTGACAACAGATTTGAAGCCCAAGATTTATACAAGTAAATTCAAAATTTGTAATAAAATGTTTACAATATCTGGCTTCGCTAAAGGCTCTGGCATGATATACCCGAACATGGCTACAATGCTCGCTTTTTTATTTACTGACTTTGCAATTGATAAAGAGACACTTTCAGTTTTCACACAAAAAGCTGTTGGACAAAGCTTCAATCGAATATCTGTTGACGGTGACACGTCGACTTCTGACACTGTCTATGTAGGAACTACGAATAAAATAACTCTAAAGATTACTAAAGACCAAAAAGTGAAAGCTTTGAAAACATTCTACGCAGAACTAAAAAAAGCAATGATAGATTTAGCAAAAAAAATCGTATTGGATGGAGAGGGAGCAAAGAAATTCATTGAAATTACAGTGACCAACGCAAAAACTGCTACTAGCGCTAAAAAAATATGTTTTTCAATTGCCAATTCTCTTTTGGTTAAAACTGCGATAGCTGGGGAGGATGCTAACTGGGGACGCCTTATAATGGCTATTGGGAAAACAAAGATAAATTTAAAAATTGAAAACATAAAAATTTATATTCAAAACTTTCTGTTATGTGAAAACGGTAAAGCAATTAATACTTTTGATGATACCAAATTGTCCCAAGCATTGAAAAGAAAGACTGTAAACATCAAAATTGATCTAGGAGAAGGTAGTAGAGAGTTCACCGTTTGGACTTCAGACCTCACGGAAGATTACGTAAGAATAAATGCGGATTATAGATCATGAAAAGACACCTAATTGCCTTACTTGCTTTGATCAATGAGAAAAACGAGGTTTTAATTTCACTTAGGAAAAATAGAAAAGAGTATAACGACTATTGGGAATACCCAGGAGGTAAAGTCGAGAATGGTGAAACCTTAGAACAAGGATTGGTAAGAGAAATAAAAGAAGAATTAAATTTAGAGATTGCAAAAAGTTGTATCGCTCCTCTTACTTTTGCAGTGGATGAACAAGAGATGAATCAAAAGATACTTTTTCTTTATGTATGCAGAAAATGGGATGGGCCCATAAAAAGTTTGATTGATCAAAAAATTGAATGGGTCAAGCCTCTTAATTTAGCTCAATACCAAATGCCTCACTCGAATCTTTTTCTGAATGCTATTCTAAGAGACTTTATTTAGAGATTTAAAATGAAGCCTTCATTCTTTGATATGAAAATACATATAGACCAAGAAGAAGGAAAAAAGTAATGGTGGCATTTTCAATGTCATTGTAAAAAATTAGCGCTAGCAAGTTTGGTATTATAAACAGCGGTAAGATCAGAAGAGTTGAAAAAGAATTTGCAAAGTTTGAGCTATTTTGAAAAAACCGCCATTTTCTAATTTTTTCAAAAACTAATTGGTGAAAATGTTCTCTATCTGCTAATGAAGCTGACTTCTTTCTATAAACTCTTCTATATATTGAAAATATTGTCTCAACAACTGGCCAAAAAAATATCAAAAGTATGCACCAAGCGGTTATCTCTGGATTCCTAACCATTAAGAGGATAGCAATCCATGATAGACAATGTCCTTGGAAATATGCTCCGCCATCTCCCAAAAATATTTTTCCCCATGGAAAGTTTAACAAAAACAAACCTAAGGTACTCAAAAAGAAAATTAAGCAAAGTAATACCACGAGAGCATCAGATGTTAACCAAGCAACTACTGTCAAAAAAAATGACGTGGAAAGAGATATTCCCAAGGACAATCCATTCAATCCATCAATCAAATTGAAAGCATGAGTTACCCCAGTTGTTGCAAAGACTGTAAAAAAAATGGCAAATGGTGCGATATAAAATAGCCGATCAAAAAATACCACATCCACTCTGGTCATCCAAGTATCTAATAAAAAAATTGCAATAATGGAGGAAATCGAGGCACCCAATAGTCGGTAGATAGGCCTGACACGAAAATATAAATCATCTAAAAGACCTAAAATTAATATGGGCATTCCAGAAATAACTATGTAACCAAGATACTTGGCCGAAAAATTTTCTATTCCATACCAGCCATAAGCACAGCCAGCCAAGATCGCTAGACCACCTATTCTGGGAATAGAGCCTACATGAATTTTTTGAACCTCTAGGTGTTCTTTGCTTCTAGAAGAATATCGAAGATGTATTTTCCCTGAAAGGATAATTAGTATAGATACGATAAAACTTGCAAAGAGCGCATTATCGTATCCTGATAATAATTGCGTGATACTTGTTAGTTCCACAATTCTCTCCTCAAATCATATCTTCTAAATAAATAGACATTTTTTTCTTTTTTTTTGCAAGTATTTGTTTGGGTTTACTTAAGAATCACCATGGGTTAGATATCAAATAGGCTCATTTTTATATAAGGATAAAGATTGCGAATTTTTCTTCTAGATATTTCGAGAGGCGTATGTGTGTTCGCTATGATAATATATCACTTTTATTGGGATTTAGGTTATTTTGGGTTTATTGATCTTCGAGTGGTAACCCAGGGGTTGGGGTTATTTTTAGCCCAGCTTATAGGCTTAAGCTTTATTACTATAGCCGGTATATCGACCAGACTACTAAGCCTGTCAAATAGCTGTAAAGCTAAAATTGTGAAACGCATATTTAAGTTGATGACAATATCAATTGCCATCTCAGTACTGACGTTTATTTTAGATAAAAGTAGTTTTATTTTCTTTGGTATTTTACACTTTCTCTCAGTGTGTTCCATTATCAGTCTAATACTAATTAAGATAAAGTCTAACCGCCAATTATTTTTTATTTTTCTTGGTACAGCCTTGATTAGTATAAGTGAGATAACCTTTAACATACCTTTTATTTTTTCATGGCTAGGGTTTAATAAACAGGTACCATTAACCAATGATTTTTATCCTATAATTCCTTGGATTACTTTCTACTTTTTTGGTTTTTTGCTCGGAGGGATTATCAATAAAATACCAAATAAAAAATATAAAAATCCTTCTAATCCTGGTCCACAGCTGGGTTTAGTTTTAAAAATTATTGAGTATGTTGGCCAAAAATCACTGGTTATTTATATTTTGCACCAACCATTACTTTTTTCTTTATTCTTTATATTTATTCAACTAACATCTTAAAAAATTTTTGGCAGGTTGGCATGCATATCGGCTTTATTTTAGACGGCAACGGAAGATGGGCTTCTATTAGGGGTCTGCCTAGAGCCTTAGGGCATAAAAAGGGCGCAGAGAATGTAGAAATAATTTTAAGAGAATGTGTAAATTTAAATATAAAGCACGTAACTTTATACGCTTTCTCTACTGAAAACTGGCATAGACCAGTGTACGAAATTAAAGCGCTCATGAGCCTATTTAAATATTATTTAAATAAAAAACTTACACAGCTGCACCAAGAAAATGTAAAGGTTTCCATCGTCGGTGATATAAGTCCGTTTCCAAAAATTATTCAAAAATATATAAAGAATTTAGTTGATTTAACTAAAGATAATGAAGGAATGTCACTGACATTAGCATTAAATTATGGCGGCAGGGCTGAAATAGTGAGAGCAGCTAGACGGATTGGATCACTGATTTCCAGGGGAAAAATCAGTGAGACAGAGATTGACGAAGATCTATTTTCTCTTTATCTAGATAGCCGTAACTTGCCAGACCCTGACTTAATAATTAGAACAGCCGGCGAGAGACGTTTGTCGAATTTTTTACTATGGCAATCAGCATACAGCGAACTTTATTTTTCTGAGAACCCATGGCCAGATTTTTCAATTAAAGATTTAAAAATAGCTTTGTCTGATTATCACAGTAGAACAAGAAAGTTTGGTTCTTTGGACAAAACAGAGTCTTTAAAAAGAAGAATGTAGCTTTTGGATAAAATAGAATGGGTTTAATAAGGTGTTTAGTTTTTGCGAGCTTCACTATATTCATTTTAAATCTCAATTTTACTCAAAAAATTGTAGCAAGCGAATTTGAAGATACTATCTCACTGAATAACTTCGGCATGCCTGGTGATATCGATCTACCCTCAGCAACTCGTTTGCCAGATGGCCAATTTTCAGTTTCGTCATCTGCATTTGGTGGGACTATAAGAGTTAATCTATCTTTTCAAATTCTAGAAAATCTTACCGGGGCTTTTAGGTATGCCCGAGTCCCAGGTGGAAGGTACAAAGGTTACGCTTGGGACAGAAGTTTTGACCTTCATTATTTGGTGTTCAAAGAAAAGCCCATCTTTCCTTCTGTTGCTCTAGGGTTGAGAGACTTTATTGGCACAGGTATATACTCTGGAGAATATGTCGTCATGACAAAGTCTTTTGGGCCCGATTTTAAAATATCTGGTGGAGTAGGTTGGGGTAGATTTGCAGGATATAACGGATTCACAAATATATTCAGTCGAAGTAATAGAGGAGGAAGAGATCATGGTTATGGCGGAACCTTGGAAACTGACAATATATTTTCAGGTGATAATTCACCTTTTCTTTCTTTAAGTTATAGAGCAAGTAAAAAATTACAGATAATATCAGAATTTTCTTCGGACGGATATTATCAAGAGGTGTCATCACCAAAAGGCTTCAATCGGAGGAGTGACATAAATATTGGTATTAAATACAGTGTTGACCCAACCTTAACCGTTATGGCGACCTTGATGCACATGGACACAGTAGGACTTACAGTGAACTTGGGCATAAATCCTAAGAATAGTCCTTATCAAAGTGGAACTGAGCCAGCACCTATGCCTATCCTACAAAAAAAGTATCGCTCTCAAGATCCAAATTCAGAAAAGGACATTTTGGCTGAGAGTAAAAGATTGTTAAAGCTTGAAGGAATCGAACTTAAAGCGCTCAAATTATTCGGAAATCATGTAGAAGTTGGAATTATTAATCGAAGATATATTAACATCTCTCAAATGATCGGCAGAGTGGCAAGAATACTATCACTTACTACTCCTCCCATAACTAGAGAGTTTCAAATAAACATTATTGATTTCAAATCTAATTTAGTTGTATCTGAAATAACCATAAATAGAGAAGATTTTGAAGACAATGAATTAAAATTTAATGGTCCCGAGAATTTATTTGGCTCGGTTACAATAAATAATTCAAATAAATTGTTTTTTGATAATGATCAGAAAGAGGGGAATCGGCTTTCTTGGTCTTTTTACCCATATCTAGACCTAATGCTCTTCGACCCCGATGCTCCCATAAGGTACCATATCGGAGCAGAGTTATATGGAAGATATAAAGTCACACCATTAACAGCAATTTCTGGATCACTCAGAAAACCAATTACAGGAATAATGGATGAAGTGAAACGAGGGCCTAAATCTGGTCTTCCTAATGTTAGGTCTGATTTTATGTATTACCACAGAGACATTGGGTCAAATTTATTTATTAATTTTTTAACTATCGATCAATATTTAAAACCCTTACCAAATTTATATGGGGTGGTTAATGTGGGTCTTTTGGAGTTAATGCATGCAGGTGTAAGGTCGGAAATAATTTGGAAAAACAATAAGAAGCCGTTTGCTTTTGGTCTAGATGTTGCCAACGTACAGAAAAGAGAAACATCGGGTAACTTCAATTTAAAAAATGAATATTACAGTACTTACCTTGCATCAATTTACTATGATTTACCAAGAGACTGGATTGTAAAATTTGATTTTGGAAAATATCTTGCAGGAGATTTAGGGTCAACACTTTCAATAAACAGATCTTTTAATAATGGCTGGGAGTTTGGGGCATATGCAACTTTAACAGATGTACCTTTTTCAACTTTTGGAGAAGGATCTTTTGAAAAAGGTTTGATAATTAAAGCACCGATAAGTTGGTTTACTGGGAAAAAATCAAGAGCTGTAGCTAGTGCCACAATTAGACCTATAACGGGTGATGGAGGGGCAAAACTTAATTTAAGTAAAGACAAATACTTATACAATGCAATAAGCGAATATGACACAAAAAATCTTCAGGATAATTGGAAAAGAGTATTTAGATGAATTTAAAGATATTAATTCTATGTGTTGTAGCTTTTTTAATTTCTTGCTCATCGGATGATGTAGTTAAAAAAGAGAAGGAAGAGTTTTATGGAATCTATAGAGATTTTGCAAAGAAAAGTATTACTGGCCCAACTAAATCATCTAGACCTCTCGAGGGAATAGAAAGAACGAGCAGTTGGCTTTCGAATTTTAATCAACCTATTATTCTTATATCTTCGACAGACTTTAAAAATCAAGCAACTCTCATTGCATTAGGTAATAACGAAGAAAAATTGACTTGGGTAAGTGCAGATGGCATAAGTTTGACATACGATCAGGGTATTTTAATTGCTACTCGAGGTTACTCACAAGATCTTTATTCTTTGAAATATACGAGCCCAAAAGAATTGTTTGGGTCAAACAGATTATCATACAAAAAAGTTCATAGATATCTTAATAGTGAGAATAAATACAATGATTTAAATTTCCGCTGTAGAGCAAAAAAAATACCATCCAAGACTATTCAAATTTTGGAGCTTGAGCTAACCATTGATAGGTTTACTGAGGAATGTGAAAGTGAACAATATAGTTATAAAAATGAGTTCGATTTGCTTGCAGGCACCACCATTGTAATCGTCTCAAAACAATGGATAAGCCCTGCAAATCAATATTTTCTAACGTACAATATGTATGCCTTCCAAAAAACTTAAGCTTTTTATTATGTTGCGTATTTAACACATAAGCAACATGAATAATTAAAAATTTTTTTTTTTTAAAAATCTATTTTAAAAGTAAATTAATTGATGTATAACTGAATCAGCTAGCTAAACGTAGGAGTTAACTTTATGCGTATATTTAAATTATTAACAACAATGGTATTTGTATTGTCTTTGGCAGCGCCCTCTTTTGCTCAGTCGAGCGCAAGTGGAGCAGGATCTTCTGCAAGCGCGGGTAGTGCTGGAGCCGCAGGATCTACCGCAGCAGCATCAGGTGCAGCAGCAGGCGCAGCAGCAGCAGTTGGGACAACAGTTGCAGTGGCAGCCGCAGCAATAGCAGCGGTTGTAGTGGCACTTCAGGAAAGCTCTACATCGACGACAACTACATAATCATTTAAAAATATTAAAATTAGAAGGGGGCTTATTAGTCCCCTTTTTTTATTTTGCGAAAAATTGTCTAGATTATTTTTTCGATCTTTTCTCAATATTTATAAAAATTTAAATTCAAAAGGTTCAAATATTGAACAATCTTTGAATTTTTAGCATGTTTATTTTCCTAATTATTATATAAGGCTTTTAGTAAGACTAATTTTTACCGTTTCCATACCAGGATTATATTCCCATAAATCACCACTTGATCTGTGATCATAGCCTAGTGATATTGCCCAATCCGTATCTATAAAATATTCAACCTCTACGCCCGACCTAAACATAAGCCATCCGCCTAAGTCCTCTTCATTATTTTTTAAATATATCCCAGGAAAAAAATCGAAGTTTAAATTAACGGAGTCAGTTAACATTATTTTCCTAATAAATCCATAGCCTGCCCAAAGCCCTCCCTGATCGGTTAGAGATATCGATTGTCCTCTTTGGAGAGGTCCAAACTTTTTGTCTTCATAAAATGAGTATTGAATCTCTTGACCTACTAATTTGTTCTGAAACTCCACAGCTGAGAATGTGTGTTTTACATAGCTCTTAGTCTCAACCAAGGGAAATCCATTTTCAATTGGATTTTCGGCAGAAAGAATAGTTGAAATAGAAAATATCAATGCGTAGACACCACCCCACATGCTTAGCCTCCTGAAAAGTGATATGATAGCACTTTATTATTTACAAAAACACCTTCGTTTTTAATACTAAGGAAAAGGAGGATCTATTTGAAAAATCCTACAGTTTCAATTGTAATTCCGACCTACAACGAGAAAGAAAATATTTCTAGAATTATAGAAATGTTGCGCAAAAGTTTAAGGGGTGTTGAGCATGAAATAGTATTTGTCGATGACAATAGTCCAGATGGAACTAGTTGTGAGATAAAAAATTTTATTAAAAATTCATCTAAAATTCATCTTATCCATAGAGTAGGTAGAAGGGGGCTCTCAGGCGCGATAATTGAGGGTATATTTGCTGCAAGATCTGACTTGGTTGCCGTAATGGACTGTGACCTTCAACACGATGAGACTAAACTGAGAGACATGTTAGATCTGTTTTATAAAGATGCTTCACTAGATATTGTAATTGGCAGTAGATTTACCGCAGATGGAGAAATTTCCATTAATGCGTTCTCGAAGATAAGAAAGTTAGGAAGTAAGGTAACTACGTTTTTGATAAAGAAACTTCTAAGAATAAAATCTACTGATCCTTTATCAGGCTTCTTCATGGTAAAAAGAGAATCTTTTTTAAAGAAATCTGATAAGTTACAAACTCAGGGCTTCAAAGTTCTAGCAGACTTTTTAGCAACATCTGGAACGAGTATTGAGATTAAGGAAGTCGGATACAGCTTCAAAAACCGTGTTGCAGGTGAAAGTAAGATGAGTTTTCTCACCGCCTTGGAGTTGATTGGTCTCGTTTTGTCTCAGATACTTAACGGGAGAGTTTCTATAAAATTTATACTTTTCTGCATGGTTGGCCTTAGTGGTATATTCGTTCAATTGTTAATTACCGGTCTCGCAATGCTATTAACAAATCAGTTCCCTACTTCTCAAACAGTGGGAATAATTGCCGCCATGACCTCAAACTATTTCCTCAATAACATCATTACATTTAAGGAACGAAAATTGAAATCTCTAGACTTAATAAGGGGACTGTTTTCCTTTTATCTAATTTGTTCTCTGGGAGCATTTACAAATATCGCTATAGCGACCTATGTTTTTTATTTTTCATATAATTGGCTAATTTCAAGCTTTATTGGTGCTTGTATCGGCGCTGTTTGGAATTTTACACTTACATCTATTTTTACCTGGAAGTCTTAGTAAGAAAATGAACGTCAAAGTATACAACCAAACTCACTTGCTCATATTTTTGTTTATAGTTTTTTGCCTTACAAAACTTACAGTGATGAAATATGTTCCCTTGATCAACGATGAGGCATATACGTTAACCATTAGTAGATACTTATCTCTATCGTATTTTGATCACCCCCCATTAACGATGTGGGTATCATATATTTTACACTTATTTGAATTTGTTTCATTAAATACTTTTAGAATTCCATTTATTGCTTTTGGTTTGCTAACGAGCTTTTTTCTTTATAAGATCGCTTCTACAATTTATTCAAAGCAGGCTGGAACCGTTTCAGCTATTCTATATTTTGTTTCTCCCTTTTTCTTCTTCTCAGGGGGTCTTTTTGTTTTACCCGACGCGTCTTTGAATTTCTCTGTCGCTGGCGCAACTTTCGTAGCAATAAAACTAATTTTTAACGATGAGGATAATGTCTATTTATGGATTTCACTAGGCCTACTTTTATCAATAGCTTTTTTATCAAAATACCAAGCTTATCTTTTTGGAATAACTTTATTTATCGCTTTCATTATATGGAGAAGAGGTGTGCTATTCACAAAAAACTTTTATATTTCTCTATTAATTTCTCTTCTTGGATTGGTACCGGTATTACTTTGGAACATGGAGAATAACTTTGAGAGCTTCAATTTTCACGGAAACAGAAGCTCATTCGGCTTTGATCTTATTCACATTATTAACTCTATATTTGCGCAACTTTTCTTGTTGCTACCAACTACTGGTTTTTTAATTATTACAAGTTTAATGAAAAATAAAAAATTCATTACTGTAAATGAAAAATTTCTTATTTTGCTGTCTCTACCAACGATAATTATATTTAACATTTTAATTTTGTTTTCTGATAACAGTTTTTCCCACTGGTCTATGGTTGGATGGATGTTATTGATTCCTGTTGCATCAAATAGACTTATCTTGATAAAATCATACAAATACCATCTGATAACTTTGAAAGTTGCTAGTGTTTTTGTAATCGTCGTTATGATTTCAAGTATTTTAATTCATGCAAAAACAGGTTTCATCACTAGAAGCTTTGATCAGAAATTACCTAGATGGGATAATACTAGGGAGCTACTGGATTGGGGACACATTGCAGAAGTTTTGACGAAAACTCTTCAAAAAAAAGAATTGGAGTCTTTAGCAACACTTAATTGGTATGACAGTGGACAACTAACCGCGGCTTTTTATTTCAAGTACCCCGTTGGTGTAATCGGTCCAAATGGTAATCATTTTAAACATATTGATCTGACGAAAAAAAAATTTAGTACGCTAATTCATGTCCAACTTATTCACAGTAATAAACACAGTGATTTTTCAGAGAAAATTTTGTCGTACAACTATAATATTACTAGAAAAGTTAATATACCTTTTTATAGAGGCATGTACCAATATGGAATTATCAGTGTAATTTCAATAGAAAAAATTCAATAAACTTTTAAGGTTTAGGAATAGATGTTAATTTAAGATTTTGTTATAAATACAAGTTATATGGTCTCTCCTTATTATTATCAACATAATATACCATTATCGTCATAGATAGATAAGAAAAACTACTATCTAAATAGCTTTTCCAAAATAGTAATTTATAAAAATTTTTGAAAGCAATAACTGTATAAGCGAAATAAAAACATAGATTTCAAAAGCAACCATATGATATTGAGTTTTTCAACTGCTTGATATAAACATAGACCCATGAGAAGTAAGTTAAAAACCATTTGTGTCATTCCTGCTAGAGGCGGGTCTAAGGGATTACCAGGAAAGAATTTGCGAATTTTTAATGGCAAACCACTGATAGCTTGGCCGATTATAGCGGCTAAGAATTGTAAGAGGATAGATTCTGTAATAGTAACTACAGATAGCGAAGAAATTGCTAAACAAGCAAAGTTATATGGAGCTCAAGTTCCATCTTTAAGATCACCTAATTTAGCCCAAGATAATACTACCACTGAAGCAACTTTAAAAGATGCATTAGATAAATTTGAAAAGCTTACAAAACAACACTTTGATATATGTGTTTTCCTAACCTGCACAGACATTTTTAGAGATTCCAGTTGGCTTACTAATGCTATAGAAAAATTAGAGAATAATAATGCTCTAGAGTCAGTTTTTGCTGCTCATCCAACTCACAAAAACTTTTGGCAAAGAAATAAGGATGGTAAATTAAAAAGAGTTTCAAAAAAAATGAAAGTTTATTCGAGCAGACAGGAGAAAGAACCAATTTATAGAGAAGATACTGGACTGACGAGTGCTTCTAGATCTTATTTGTGGCGTAATGGAAAGAGAATAGGGAATAACGTCGAAATAATAATTAATAATAACTTTGAAACATCTATAGATATTCATAATGAGTTTGATTTTTTCTTAGCGGAAAAAGCGCTTGAATATTTGAAAAAAAATAATCCTGAAAAGGTGAAACTATTCCTATGAATATAAATACTGAGCCCTCAACTCCTTTGGTTTCAATAATTATAAGAACAAAGAATGAGGAAAGATGGATAGACCATTGTTTGAGCGCTATAGCTACACAAAGTATAAAAGACTATGAAATCATATTGGTTGATAATAACTCCGACGACAACTCCGTAAAAATTGCAAAAAAATACACAGACAAAATTATAAATGTAGCTGAATTTTATCCAGGAAAAGCTATAAACGAAGGTATCATGGCTTCATCTGGTAAATTTGTCGTGATCATATCTGGACATTGTATTCCAAAAAATAATATGTGGCTTCAAAAATTAATTGAGCCTCTAGAAAATGATCCCACTGGTTTACTTGCTGGTGTTTACGGTCGCCAAGAACCCTTATCTTCTACTTCAGCATTAGATAGAAGAGATCTTACTGTCGTTTTTGGGTTAGATGAACGAACTCAGAGAAAGGATAGCTTTTTTCACAATGCTAACAGTGCATTAACACGAGATATGTGGGAGAAATTTCCATTTGATGAAACCACAACTAATATCGAAGACAGATTATGGGGTTCTGAGGTTATAAAGAATGGATATCATATATTTTACACTCCTCATGCCTGCGTTTACCACCACCATGGCATAAATCATGGTGGAAAAGTTGATAGAGCCGAAAAGATTGTGAATATTATCGAAAATTTAGAGGGCTCACCGGCCTCCCTTTCAAAGCTGATAATAGATAAGCTAAATATAATCAGCATACTTCCCATTAAAGGATTGCCAACCAATTTTGAGGGAAAAAACTTATTGGTCGAAAGTATAAAGTACCTCAAATCTTGTAAGCTCATTTCAGACATTTATGTATCAACAGATAACGAAGATACGGCAAAGGTAGCTAGAGATAATGGTGCATTAACTCCTTTCATAAGGCCAATTGCACTTTCAGATGAAAATGTAAGTTTGCCAGATGTATTAAAATATACTATTGAGAAAATAGAGAAATTTAGGAACATTGATTTAGTAGTGGTTGCAGAAGAAAATTATCCTTTCCGACCAAAAGGATTACTTACCAAATTGATAAATAATATCATTGACGGTGGATACGACACAGTGTGTGCGTCAGTCATTGAGCAGAGAAGTATCTGGTTAGACAGTAAGGATAAAATTAATCCAATTGGAGATACCAAAATGATGTCAAGAAGCATTAAACCTGAGAAAATACATATAAATTTGTTTGGTTTGGGAGCTGTAACGTATGTAGATAACATAAGGAACAATACAATCTTGACAAATAATGTAGGACTTTCTCCTGTTCCAAAATATCCATATTCGTTTCAAATTGATAAGCGAGAAAAAGAATGAATAGAGAAAAGATAAAAATAGGCATTCTTGGATGCGGCCGTGTATGCGACCATTACATACAGAAAATATTAATTTCAGAAAGAGTTGGCTCCCTTTACGAAGTCATCGCTTGTTGTGATGTAGACAAAAATAAAAGCACAAGTGTTGGAAATATATTTTCCTGTAGATCTTACAATAATATTGAAAAGTTTATTCAGCACAAAAATATGGAAGTGGTTCTTATACTTACCAAAAGTGGTCAACACTACGAACATTCAAAAATATGCTTGTTGAATGGTTTAAATGTAATAGTAGAAAAACCATTATCCCTTAGAATAGAACACGCAGAGGATTTAATTAACATTTCGTCTGCAACCGGGAAGTTTTGTTCCTCAATCTTTCAGAACAGGTTAAACCCAGCAGTTAAACTTGCTAAAAATGCTTTCGAACAAAAGAGATTTGGCGATTTGGTGTCAGTATCTGTGAGATTGAGATGGTGTAGGCTTCAAGAATATTATGATGATGGTTGGCATGGAACTTGGGCACAGGATGGCGGAGTTACAAATCAGCAAGCTATCCATCACGTCGATGCTCTCACCTGGATATGCGGAAATGCAAAGTCTGTTTGTGCAATATCAGCAAAAAGAGCAAATGATCTTCAGGCAGAGGATACACTAGTGGCAGCTATTGAGTTAGAGAATGGTGGCTTAGCCACCTTAGAGCTGACAACAGCCGCAAGGCCAAAAGATCTTGAGGCATCAATAACTATTACGGGAACAAAAGGAGTTGCGCAAATTGGGGGAGTAGCTCTTAATAAGATACAACAGTGGAGTTTTTCTGACTCTGTTGATAGTGAAAAAGATATTGCCAGCCAATATTCCGAGGAGGTTGATAATGGTTACGGTATAAGTCATTACAGACAACTCAAAAAGATTCATCAACACTTCAGTAATGGTCAAATGGATAAAGTTCCATTTCTAGCAAAAGAATGTGTCCATACCCTTAGGCTTATACACTCAATTTATGCTAGTGAGGAAAAAGGTCGAAAAATATACTTATCAGAACAGATGAGTAGCTCAAAACTAGGTATAGAGAATGATACAAAATAAGGCCCCTGGAAAAGATGTCTCGGCTGAAGATATGGCGGAGAAGTTCCCTTTAGCGTCAAAAAAAAATAGTACACACTTCTCCAAGTTTGATATTGGTGGTATATCTTTCGGAGAAAATTTAATCCCCATTATGGCTGGGCCAAATATGGTTGAAAGCGAGAAACTTATTGTTGAAACGGCAATTAATGTCAAAAAAGCGGGAGCTCATTTTTTGCGAGGTGGAGCTTTCAAACCCCTAAGCTTTCCCTACAGATCCGATAAATATACTGAAACCCGTGAAGAAGGAATAAGGTGGCTTGGTATCGCAAAAAAGGAAACTGGTCTCGGAATTATAACAGAAGTCATGGAAGAAAGGTATCTCGACCTGATTTGCGAAGTAGCTGACATACTTCAAATTGGCTCAAGAAATATGCAAAATTATCCATTGATTTCAGCTGCAGCAAAAACTAAAAAACCTTTAATGATAAAGAGACACTTTGGTGCATCACTTAGAGATTGGCTCGGCGCCGCTGAATATGCGCTTTATGAGGGTAATGAAAAAATTATTTTATGTGAACGAGGAGTCACAGTTCCTCATACACATAGAGATTCATCGAGATTTTTATTAGACCTACAAGTTGTTCCAGCTGCAAAAGAGATAACGCACTTGCCGATAGCTGTAGACCCATCCCATGCTACGTTCTGGCGTCCTTGGGTTGCACCGATGGCACTTGCTAGTGTAGCAGCTGGTGCGGACAGTATAATGCTAGAGGTTCATCCGGATCCTGAAAACTCAGCAGTTGATCCTCTTCAACCTATCGATTTCAAGACTTTTTCACACTTAATACGCAAAATGGATAAAATAGCGCAGATCACTGGGAAACAGATATTAAATGTTTAAGTATCTAAATAACATTATAGAAAATGAAGTCGAAGAATCAAACTTAGACTTTTACAGTGTTATTGTGGGTACAAAACCTTCTGTGGGTGCTAGGTCTCCTGAATTATGGAACAAAGTTTACACGTACGAAGAAAAAAAGGTCCGAATGGTACCATTAGACGTAAAGGAGGAAAAGCTTGATCAACTTTTCAACTACTTAAAGAGTGATAAACACTGTTTAGGGGGAGCTATTGCTGTTCCTTATAAAGAAAAAATGTTTGATTTGATAAAAGACAATGTAAATGAGGAAATAAAGGCAATTGGTACCGTAAACTGTTTTTACCGATCAGCCTCTGTACCCTTAACTGTTGATTTTACGGGAACTAATACAGATGGAGAGGCTGCCTTAGAGCCTATAAGGCAGCAACTTACAGAATGTCAAAATTTAAATATATGCCTTTTGGGTTATGGTGGTGCTGGCAAGGCAATATTAGCTTTTCTTGCAAGAGACTTTGAAAGAAAACATAAAGTGAATGTTTTTAATAGAAGTCCCATTAATATAAAAAATTCCAAAGAAAGTGCTTGGCATTCATATTCACTTAATGACTTAGAGATCTTTCTTCCTGATTGTGATTTGCTGATCAATACTACCTCTGTGGGTCACCTAGAAAGCATTGATGTAACCCCAGTACCAATAAACTTACTTGCAAAAGCTAAAGATAAAATGGTTGTTTATGACATTATTTATGATCCACTGAAAACAACATTACTGAAGAATAGCGAAGAAATAGGATTGAGAACAATAAATGGATTACGAATGAACCTTATCCAGGCAGTTCTTGCCTACAGTTATACAAATCAGACTAATCTATCAATAGAAGAAATCTATAAGGTTATGAATTAACTATGTATTGGTTCCTAAAAAAACTTGATACTTCTTTATAAGTTTACTTCCTAAACTGATTTTTATATCTCTGACAAACTCAATCTTTTCAAAGTTAGATGAAATCTTTTTACCTAGTGGAAAGTCGTTGTCAGTAACAATTAAAGTCCTCTTTCCAAAAGAGTTGTCGTCTTCTCTCCAGATATCAAACTGTGTTCCTCTTTCCTGCATAATAACATCCACTTCAAAATCGCCAGAATAAAAGATATATAGAGATCCTAATCTGTAATCAGAAAAAACAACTTTCTCTATACCACTTGCTTTTTTTTCGTTGGCCACAACTTCTACTATTTTTTCCCAACCGAATAATATTGCTGTTTCTCGATCTACATCACCAAAAAATGCGCTTATTGGATATAAGCTGACGTTTATTAATAAAGTTACTGAAATCAATATTCCATAAAATATATGGAGGTATTGCAGTATTTTTGATCTAATGATTTCGATTAAAAATGGTGTCAATAATACCATCGCTGGAGTTAGCCAATAGTAAAGAACATTTGTGAATGAACACAGAAACAGGCAGAACACTAATGAGGAAAATAGCACAAATTTGCTCATTGCAACGAATTTTTTTCTGTTGGTACTATAATTTTTATAAAAAATATTGCTCTTTAAGTTAAAAAGAAAGACTGGAGAAAAAGCAAGTAACACTCCAAGCAAAAAACCAAAAGCATTTTTTAATATAAATGGAAACTCATTGGTATTGTCTAACCTCTCATATAAATGAAAAGAAAATGAAGCAAATTCATTACTTAAGTTCCAGAATATTACAGGTGTCTGCATTATAAATACTATTACAATGGAAGCAATAATATGCCCATATGATGGGCCAGTAATGTCATTTTTTTTGTACAGGATATAGGCAAAAACTCCTGTACCAAAGAGAATGGCATTATATTTCGTTAGTAAAGCTAAAGAAAACAAAAATACCGCAAAATACCAATAACTAAGTCTCTTGATATGATTATTGTCTGTATCAAAATATAAGAAAAGAAAAAAAGAACTTGCAAATAGTAGCGTAATTAGGAGGAAGTCTGGGAACGATATGCAAAAGAAAACAGCATATATTGGGAATGCTAAAAATAAGACTACACTTTTTAAAGATTCGTTATATTGTGTCCTTTTTGAAATATGTTGCTGCCATACTATCAAAATTATTAATACAAACCCTAGACTAAAAATTGGGAGTGCCCTTATTGCAAAATATTTATTGCCAGACAAATTAAGGATAAAAGCCTGTACCCAAGCCGCAAGTGGAGGATGATCAAAATAAGAGCTTGCAACATTTCTCGACCATAGCCAATAATAAGCCTCATCAGGTAGAGGACCTGCATAGATGAGAAAAAGCACTCTTATTATAAGGAAAAACAGAAGAAGAAAAATCAATAGAACTGTCTCCAACGGATCAATGACAGGTCTAATTGAGTTTGTCTTTATCGAATTCGTTATCAAATTTTAATTTTCTAATTTATTAACAGTTTTCTCTCGCCATTAAAGCAATTTATAACAAATAGGATCATTACGCATCGTTATTTATAAAGCTTCGTTTCACAACACTACCATTTCTTTGATTTCATTAATCCGTCTTATATCACCTCACTTTAGCATAATTTATTCTTTAACTCTGTTCTAATGGATGTATAAACAGTTTCCCAATCATCTGGTTTCGTTTGACGGTATAAGGATAGACTAGGATACCAAATACTATTTGGTCGATCTGACAGCCACCAAAAATTTACTAGGATATAGGGTAACAAAACCCATGTCTCTTTTGCTAAAGCTCCAGCCAAATGAATAGTTACATTACTAGTTGATACTACTAAATCACACACCTCTATCAATGCTGCTAGGCCGTCAAGATCCTCTCTGTTATCGACGGAAGCACATTGTACGACATCTATTCCCGTAGCCGCCTTAAACTCTCTTATCTCATCCTCAACATCACCGTACTGAAGATTTACCAGCACAACATCCAAACCCGAAAATATACGCTCCATGTCTTTCAACTGAACACTTTTCTTTGCCTTATTTAATGAATTGAAACTCTTCCACGAAATACCAATCACCGTCTTATCCTCTAGCTCTAATTCATTGCGTATCGACTCCAGACGCTGAGGATCTGCCTTCATATATCCTTTAACTGTCCTATCAAAGTCACTAATATCATTACGTATCAATCCCGGTACACTTCCCAGTGGCAAATGATAGTCACACTCTATATTCTCTAATTCTTCTACATCTTTAACAAAATTTATTTCTGGCATGGCTCGCTTGCATAAATCTTGCAGTCTTGGATCAACATATACCGATAAACTACTACACATCTCCTTAGCTTCGGGGACCAGGCTTAGAAATATAATATCGTCTCCAATACCCTGCTCTCTCCACAGAGCAACGTGCTTTCCTTTCTCTCCTCGCCATAATGGCTTGTCCGGAAATGGCCATATTACTTGGTTTTGTGGTGGCGTTTTCCATCGATACTCGTAATAATGCCATACTTCTTTGAATCTTTCCTGTTTCAATGCAATGGCAGCTAAATATTTCGGAGCATTTTCGTGTTTTTGATCTGTCTTTAAAATTTCATTAAGATATTTTTTGGCTTCTTCGGGTAAACCATTTT
>CACELY010000006.1 GCA_902560505.1 uncultured Alphaproteobacteria bacterium | reverse complement strand
ACCAAGAAAAAATTTAACCTTTTAGATAAAATATATGAATTACGTAACCATAATAGATAAAACCCTACGAAAAACCTTTGAACCTGTTTTTTTAGAGGTTGTAGATGAAAGTGAGCTACATCGTGGTCATGTTGGGTTTAAGGATGGAGCACAAACTCATTTTAAAATAGTAATACGTGCAAAGATTTTTGAGAAAATGTCGAGGGTATCTCGAGAAAGAGCTATTCATAAGGCTTTAGGTTCTAGCCTAATTAAAAATATTCATGCGCTATCAATAAAATTTCAATAAAATGAAGAGTTAGTATTATTTACCACTAATAACACTAAAGCAAATTTGTTCTTTTTTCTATTGTAATTAAAGTAGAATTCAAAACCTATAAAAAACAGTAAGTTCCGAACCGATATTCCTCGGTAGGATGATTTTTTGATTACTTAAGTTTTTCATTAAGAATTTTATTAATGATTTTTGGGTCTGCTTTTCCTTCGGATTTTTTCATTACTTGTCCAACAAACCAACCAATCAGTTTTGGATTGCTTTTGACTTTATCCACCTGAGATGGATTTTCTTTTATAACACCATCAACTATTTGTTCGATCAGACTTGTATCTTGCACTTGACGAAGCCCCAAAATATCAATTAGCTCACTAGGATTGCCTCCAGATGTCCAAATGTGATCGAAAATCTCTTTAGCTCCCTTACTAGAGATTTGATCTGACTTTATGAGCTTTATTAATTCTCTTATCTGTCCAACTGTAGTTGGATTTTCGCTGAAAGATAAATTGTCCTTATTTAATCGACCAAATAACTCATTAATAAGTAAATTTGCTGCTATTTTCCCATCCGTATTTGTCGCTATAGCCTCAAAAAACTCAGCTGTTACTTTATCTGCGACTATTACCTCGGCGTCATAGGGTGTAATATTAAAATCGTCAATAAATCTAAGTTGCTTCTGGTCAGGTAACTCTGGGAGATCATCTCGAATTTTATCAACCCACCCTCTTTCTAGGACTATCTTTAATAAATCAGGACACGGGAAATACCGGTAATCATGCGCATCTTCTTTACTCCTTAAAGGACGCGTTTCATTCTTATTTGGGTCATACAGGCGCGTTTCCTGATCAACTTTTTTTCCAGCCTCTATAAGTTTTATTTGTCTGCGAGCTTCAAAATTTATTGCTTGTTGTATAAATTTTAGTGAGTTCATATTCTTTATCTCGCACCTAGTCCCAAGTAAGTCATAATCATCTGTTTCTATAAATTTTTGAAAGGCGTTGATCTCACAAACTGAAACATTTACATCTGCTCTCAAGGACCCCTCTTGCATATTACCATCACATGTTTCAAGATACCTCATTATCAATCTTAATTTTTTTATATACTCTACAGCTTCGAATGGGCTATTGATTTCTGGTTTGGAAACAATTTCCATTAGCGCAATACCGGTTCTGTTCAAATCAACAAAACTGGTGGTTGGATCCATGTCATGTATAGACTTTCCTGCATCTTGTTCGAGGTGAATTCTTTCGATACCTACCTCTTTTTGTAATTTCTCTTCTGTTTGAATCGATATCTTTCCTTTTCCAACAATAGGTTCGTATAATTGGCTAATTTGGTAACCTTGTGGCAAATCAGGATAGAAGTAGTTCTTTCTATCAAATCTTGAAATAAGATTAATTTTCGCATTTATTCCAAGGCCCGTTTTTACTGCCTGCTGGATGCAAAATGAATTGACTACAGGTAGCATTCCAGGCATACCAGCATCTATAAAGCTTACATTAGAGTTTGGTTCAGCGCCAAACTGGGTTGAAGCACCTGAAAATAGTTTAGAGTTTGATCTAACTTGAGCATGAACTTCTAACCCTATTACAAAAACGAAATCGCTCTTTGCTCCTCTTATCAGCTGTGACTTTTCTATGTTCATTTTTCTTTTTCGCTTTTCTACGCAATCAGTATCTAAACCTGTTCCTATAATCAATAAAAAACATTATAAAGACTCCTCAATCTTGTTAAGTAATTCAGAAGTGTCTTTTGAGAGATTATTGCCATTGGAAAGAGCATTTAAAGCATCTTTTGCTTTTGCCCGGTAAATATTGGGTAAGAATTTGATTTGCTCAAAAGCCTTAGTAGTATTTGCAGCGATTTGGGGATTTTCTGGATCAATTTTTTTTATCCAATCTGCTATTTCCTTATATCCACTCCCATCTTTTTGATGGAAAGCATAGAAATTTCTTTTTGCAAAAGTTCCTATTACGCTATGGAAGTTATTGGGGTTAAGCATATTGAAATCGCTATGAGTTGTCAGTTCGCGGAGTCGATCTAAAGCCAATTTAGGAGTTGAATATTGTATTTGGGTGGCAAACCATTTATTCAACAGGGCCTTGTTTTTCCCATATTGTAGATAGAACTTTTTGATATTTTCTTTTTTATCTTTTCTGCCGATGTAGTTAATTAGGCACGAAACCTTTAAGCTCATATTATTCGAAGTATTAAAAATAATATCAAGCAAATCATCAAGGAAATTTGTACCTCTATTCAAAAACATTAACGCACATGCTAACAGTCTTTCCTGGTAATTTGAATTTTCTCTCAAATATTGTCTGTTGTGTATAAAACTCTTCAAGTAAGTTATAGAAAACTCCTCAAAGTACCTCTTGTATAAATCTTCGTATTTACGAAGGTCTGTTTGCATGGCTTTTGGGTCAGGTGTGGTTGTTTCTAATAATTTAGAGAAGTACTCATTATCATTGAGCGGTTCTAGAAGCTTTGCAAGAAGTGAAGGGGTATGAACTTTATTAATAAGAATCTCATAAATTCTAGAGATAACAATTTCTACAGAGGGTTGATCAGAGCTTATTTTTTCCAACATTATGTTGTCGAGCTTCTTTTTGGTCATCCACACGCTTGTGAAATCTGTTTCAAACTCCAAAATAGCAAATAAATCATCAATCGATTGTTTAAATTCAACTATTACTGGGGCTGAAAAGGAATTCAATAGAGAAATAGCTGGTTTTTTACTTAGATTCTTTAATTCAATTGAGGTTGTTTTTTCATCAAGTATGAGCGTTTTCTCTGGCTGTAAAAATTGGCCCTTACTGTTTAAAATCTTATATGTTATGGGTATGACTTTATTAGAATATTTTCTTTGATTTATTGGCTTTTCTTGTCTAAATATCACTTTGTAATTTTTGCCAACAAATTTTTCAGAAACAACTAACTTTGGTGTTCCTGGTTCATGGAACCATTTAAAAAATTTTTCTAAATTTTTGCTTAAAACAAGTTCAAAATCTTTTTGAAAGTCTTCCAGCGTACATGCGCACCCATCTTGATTTTTAAAAAACTGATCCATTCCTTCTAAAAACTTTTCTCTTCCAATAATTTTTTTGAGCATTCTTATAATCTCTGCACTTTTTTCATAAACTGTAGCTGTGTAAAAATTATTTATTTCAAGGTACCTTGTCGGTCTAGCAGAATGCGAAAGTGGTCCTGAGTCCTCTTTAAACTGGTTTTTTATAAGGAAATCTGCTTGGTTTATACGGGAAATTTCTTTCTCTAATTGGTCTTCCATGTATTCCTGTTCACGAAAAACAGTAAGCCCTTCTTTCAAACATAGTTGGAACCAATCACGACAGGTTACCCTATTCCCAGTCCAGTTATGGAAATATTCATGTGCTATGATCGCTTCTGTATTAGCATAATCTGAGTCTGTAGAAGTGTCATCATCATTAAGTATGTATTTGGAATTGAAAATATTAAGGCCTTTATTTTCCATTGCTCCCGCATTAAAGTCATCGACAGCCACTATATTAAAAACATCGAGATCATACTCACGGCCATAATTAATTTCATCCCACGCCATTGCTTTTTTTACACAATTAAGTGCATGCTTTGCTTTGCCAACGTGCTCTTTTTGGTAAAAAATTTTTATTATTACTAATTTCCCAGATAAAGTTGTATAAGTTTCTTCATCAAACACTAGATCACCTGCCACCAGCGCAAAAAGATAGCTAGGTTTTGGAAATGGATCGTACCATTCAGAATAATTATTTGAAATTGTTACCGGGTTTCCGTTAGATAGCATGTGAGCATATGATCCATGTATTCTTACCGTGTAAGTAGAAAGCACATCTGGGCGATCAAGAGAATAGCATAGCTTTCTAAATCCTTCGGGCTCACATTGCGTTACGAAAATGCCCTCAGACAAATATAGCCCCTCTAGGGTTTTATTTATTGATGGATTAAGAATATTTTCCATCTCAACCTGAAAGTCTCTTGGGCCAAGAAATTTTTTGGGAATAACTAGTTTATGCTTCATTAAAGTAAGATGATCTAGCACAATCTGCTTGCCATCTATTTTCAGATAACTCAACTGAATATTTTCACCTTGCAGTATTAAATCTGTTGGTTTGTCATCGTTATGTGAAAAGTGGATCTTAGACTTAAGGACTGTTTTTTTAGGGTCTAAGAAAAATTCCAGTGAAACAGACTGCTGTCTATAAATAGGGGGAACGTAGTCTTTAAGAAATTTATATTTAACTTCAGCCAAAATGCCTCCTTTATGTCGACTTTGACTTATCCAACTATATGTTTTAATAGATAACAGGAATTATTAAAAAATATAGCTATTTGAATGATGCTTTGGAGAATATATTGAAGCCAGTTGTAGGTATAATAGGAAACTCGCACTTAATCAATGACACCTATCCAGCTCAAACAACGGGTTTGATGAATATTGAGCCAATTATGGAAATCTGCAATGCAATTTCGCTTGTGGTGCCAGGGGTGCCCAAAAACGCAACCACTGAAGAATTAATCAACATATGTGATGGCTTCATATTTACGGGCGGGCGTCCAAATGTTCATCCAAAATTTTATGGACAAAAAGCAACTAAAGAGCATGGGGAATTTGATGTAGGAAGAGATCAAGTTGTAATTCCTCTCATAAAGGAATGCGAGAGGATTGGAAAACCTATTTTAGGTATATGTAGAGGCTTTCAAGAGTTTAATGTAGCCTTTGGAGGCTCTTTACATCCTGAAATACGTGATTTACCCGGCAGGATGAACCACAGAATGCCACCTGATGGCACTTTGGAACAGAAATTTGCAATTAGACATAAGGTAACTTTTCTGCCTGGTAGTGTCTTCGAGAAGATATTTTGTAAAAAAGAGATTAATGTCAACTCTCTACACGGACAGGGAATCGACCAACCAGGACAGAGGGTATCAATAGATGGCTATGCACCTGATGGCACACCAGAAGCTATATCAATTGCTGGGTCAAAGGGATTTTGTCTGGCAGTGCAATGGCATCCTGAGTGGCAGGCTTCGAGAGATGAGAATTCAGTGAAGCTATTTTCAGCTTTTCGAGATGCATTAAGCAATGAGACTTTTGCTGGCAGTGAAGAGAAGTTGGTTGGATAGCTTAAATAGACTACTGAGCGTTGCACCTATGATGGATTGCACTGATAGGCACTGTAGATACTTCCACAGACAATTGTCGCAACACGCCTTGTTATATAGTGAAATGATTGTCGACAGAGCAATTATTTTTGGTGAAAGAGAAAGGTTTTTGAGGTTTGATCCTATTGAGCATCCTGTCGCTCTACAACTAGGAGGAAATGATCCAAAGCTTTTGTCCGAAGCCACTAAGATAGCCGTGGACTTTGGATATGATGAGATTAACCTAAATGTTGGATGCCCGTCATCTAGAGTAAAATCTGGAAACTTCGGAGCAGCACTCATGAAAAAAATTGATTTAGTTAGATCTTGTGTAGAAGCAATGAAACGCTCTGCAGGAAAAATTCCAGTAACCGTAAAGTCAAGAATTGGAGTAGATGATCAGAATCCTGATGTAGTACTACCTGAATTTATAACGAAGGTGGCAAACTCAGGTTGTAGTGTGTTTATTATACACGCTAGGAAAGCGCTACTTCAAGGTCTGTCTCCGAAAGACAATAGAAAAATTCCTCCTCTCCAATATCCTTTAGTTTATGAAATGCAAAAAAATTTTCCAGGACTTGATATCATTTTAAATGGAGGGTTAACCGATTTAAAAGAGATGAAATCTTGTGTGAAAAATCGTGTTGCAGGTGTAATGATTGGTAGAGAAGCGTATCAAAATCCATCAATATTATTGAATGTAGACAATGAAATTTTCGATCAAAAGGAAAAGGTCAGAAGTATGAAAGACGTCATTAGGAATATGATTGAGTATTGTAATCGAGAGAAATCTGAAGGGACAGCGATAAAAGGAATTTTAAAACATTTGAAGGGCGCATTTAAGGGCCGAGCGAACTCAAAAGAGTTCAAACGTGTTTTATTCTGCAATGAAACAACAGATTCGGAAAAATTAGAGAGGCTTTCTAACTTGATTCCGATCTATTGTTAATGGAGAAGGCCATTCTTATCTTCAATTAGCTGACGTTAGTTTTAAGGCGTTCTTTAATCCATGTTTTTTAAACGATCCAGTAAATTTTGTAAAATCAAAACAGCGGCAACTGAATCAATCACTTGCCGTCTTTTTTTTCGTGATAAATCAGCCGACAAAAGAGATCTTTCCGCAGCAACCGTTGTTAGTCTTTCATCCCAAAATGTTATGGGAAGGTCGACAATGTTAGATAAGTTTTTAGCAAAATCACGCGCAGACTGACATTTTGGCCCTTCTGATCCGTCCATATTTAAAGGCAACCCAATTACTATTCCGCAAACGATTTCCTTATCAATAATTGACTTTAGGTCTAGAGAAAAAACGGAAAATTTTTTCTTTTGAAGAGTAGCATAGTTTGACGCTATACTCTGGGTTCTGTCTGATATAGACAGGCCTACCCTTTTTTCTCCTAAGTCAATGCCTAGAAAAGGGCCAACTCTTTTTGTGTCATTAAAAAATTCATTTAAATTTTCCCTAATCATTCTATTTTTTTCAATAAATTGGGAGGCCCAAATTTTCTAGTTTATCCTTTAATAATATTAACTTTTCTTTTTTAAGAGTATTTTTATTTTTAAGTTTTTTATAAACACTTATAGCAGACTGATACTCTTTTCGCTCTATGTGCTCCAAGGCTGTGAAAAAGTGAATATTTTCATTCAAAGCATATTCATTTTTCATTCTATTTAAAATTTTTGATGCCTCTATTGAGAATCTCCCCCCAGCTGCAATAAAATATGTATCCAATAAGAGGATATAATCATCTAAATTTGAGGACTTACTTTTCAAAGATAGTACTTTTTCTTGTGCTATACGTGCTTCTGAATATTTATTCAAACTTAGGCAGGTTTTTACCAATAAGCTATACCCCGGTATGTCGTCTGGTCTTTTTGCCAGTGTCATCTTAAGTTTTTTATATAATGAAAGAAGTTCTGCATTCCCACCTCCATCTTCTTGAAGCTGAAGGCTTTGTATATACGGAAGTTCTAATTTTTTTTGCTGTAATTGCGGTTGAATGAGATCAGGTCTTCCTAAGCCAGAATAAAGCAAAACAGTAAGAAGAATAAAACTTAGCATGGAAAATACGTAGCGTTTATTAATTATTGTTTCCGAAGAAGATAGATTTTTTTGATTTTTATTAGCTACGTGCGATATAGAAATAAAGTATCTAAAGGATAAAAACAAGCTTGTAAGGATTATAACAAATAGTAGAATTGAAAAGTACATATCTATTTCTTGTCCAGGGCGTAGTTCTGAGAAAAACGTAGTCTTTGGTATATATTTTTTGTACTAGCCAAACAAGGGTTATTTAGGGGAAACAAAATTTGAAAAGATACTCTCTTTCTTCCATTTTTACAGAAGCCTTTAGAGATAATCTGGGCTGGGAAAAAGCTTGGAAAAAACGACAGCCCAAGAAGGAATATCAGATAATAATCGTGGGTGGTGGAGGCCATGGGCTCGCAACGGCTTATTATTTGGCTAAGAATTTTAATGTAACGGATATTGCTGTGATAGAAAAAGGTTGGATTGGTGGTGGAAATACGGGGCGTAATACTACTATAATCCGTTCCAACTATTTGCAAGAGAGCTCCATAGGCATTTATGAAAAGTCTCGATCTCTTTATGAGACGCTTTCACAAGATCTCAATTATAATATTATGTTTAGCCCTAGAGGCGTTCTAATGTTGTGCCAGACAGAGCATGAATTGAGAGCGATGAAGAGAACATCGCATGCAAATAGAATTAACGGGGTAGATACCAAAATGATTGCTCCGGAGGAGGTAAAAGAATTAGTGCCAATAATAAATATCAATGGGCCAAGGTTCCCGGTGCTAGGAGCGCTCTGGCAGCCCAGGGGCGGAACAGCACGCCATGACGCTGTGGCTTGGGGATATGCTAGAAAGTGCTCCGACTTTGGCATCGACATTATAGAGCAGTGTGAGGTTATTGGAGTAAAAAAGAAAAGAGAGAAAATCGTGGGAGTGGAAACTACCAAAGGAAACATAAAAGCAAAAAAAGTTTGTTTTGTCGCGGCAGGTCATTCCAGTGTTCTGGCTGATTTAGCAGGCTTCAGATTGCCGATTGAGTCAGTGGCTCTCCAAGCATTGGTGTCGGAGCCAATAAAGCCAATAATAGATTGTGTTGTCATGGCTAATACGGTACATGGATATTTAAGTCAGTCTGACAAAGGCGAGCTCGTTATAGGCGGTGGAGCCGATGGATATAATAACTATAGTCAACGAGGGAGCTTTCTCCATATTGAAGAAACAGTGCGTGCTTTGGTCGAGACTTTCCCGGTAATAAGCCGTTTACGACAACTGCGACAATGGGGGGGAATAGTAGATATGACAGGCGATAGATCTCCGATAATTTCTAAAACTCCTGTTGATGGTTTGTATATAAATTGTGGATGGGGAACTGGGGGGTTTAAAGCTATCCCAGGTTCAGGTTGGGCTACGGCAGAAATGATTTATAATGAGCAACCGGGAAAGTTGGCCTCTCCTTTTTCAATAAATAGGTTTTCAGAAGGAAGACTAATAGATGAGAGCGCTGCGGCAGCAGTAGCTCATTAAAGGATAGTAATGTTAAATATATTTTGCCCTATTTGCCAAAGAGATTGTGATGAAACAGAGTTGAGTTGTGGCGGTCAAGCCCACTTAATAAGAAGAGATCACGCTTCAAGCGATAAAGATTTCTATGAATATCTATACGAAAGAAAAAATGATAAAGGTATTATTTTTGAGCGGTGGAGACATGTTTATGGTTGCGGAAAATGGTTCCATACAGCTAGATGTACCCTTACCAATCAAGTATTTGGCTCGTATTCAGCCAAAGAGGTGCAACCACCCAAATCTATTTTAGCAACCATTCGGCGTTCAAGAGTTGATTTCAAGGGGTGGGTAAAATGAGTTCTAGACTGCCACAGGAGGGTTCTCGGATAAACAGAGAAAAAACAGTTGATTTCAGATTTAATGGGAAAAATCTCAAGGGTTTTCATGGTGATACTGTTGCATCTGCTCTGCTAGCCAATAATGAAATGCTTGTGGCAAGATCCTTTAAGTACCACCGGCCAAGAGGTATTTTGACGGCAGGTGAAGAAGAACCAAATGCCCTTATGGGCATAGGAGAAGGGCCTTTTTTCGAACCTAATATCAGAGCCACGGAGGTAAAACTAAAACAAAATATGAATGTAGCTTCGCAAAATCACTGGCCATCGTTAAGATTTGATTTTCTTTCAATTAATAATGTATTCTCTAGGTTCTTTGCTGCAGGCTTTTATTATAAAACTTTTATGTGGCCAAGAGCAGCATGGAAGTTTCTTTTCGAGCCAATGATTAGAAGAGCATCCGGGTTAGGAAAGGCACCAAGAGAGTATGATGAAGAGCATTATGAACATATTTATCACCATACAGATGTACTAATAATCGGAGGTGGCTTAGCAGGCATAACGGCTGCTAAAGCGCTTAGAGACAGAGGCCTTTCAATAATGCTTTGTGAGAAAGATTGTGTGATTGGTGGGAGGTACCTAGAGGATTCTAAAGTAGGGGAGAAAGACGGATACAAGAAGTTTCATGAAAAGAGTATAGGAATTTTGAGAAAGTCCAACGATGTTTCTATTAAATTAAATACCACTGTTACTGGTATTTTCGACCATGGTTTTGTATTGGCTTATGAAGAAAATCAATGTAGCAATACAGCTACAAAAAAAGCATTATGGAAAATTCGAGCGAAAACAATGATTCTCTGCACTGGAGCTATTGAAAGACCAATAGTATTTCCAGATAACGATTTGCCTGGGATAATGTTGGCTACTTCAGTTCGCGATTACTTGCAAAAATATGGTGTTTTATTAGGTGACCGGTTAGTACTTACAACCAATAATGACTATGCCTATAAAACTGTGATTGAACTCAAACACAGAGGCATTGATATACCGGTGGTGCTAGACGTAAGAGATTCATCCGAGAACCCAATCATCAAAGAGGCTGAGGCTTTAGGTATTAGAATACTATTTGGGAAATGCATAGGTAAGGTAGAGGGTAAAAGAAAAGCGTCCGCCATTGGTATTTGTTCTGTAAATGGTGAAGGTACAATTGAAGAATTGATCCCCTGTAACGCAATAGCGGTGTCTGGTGGATGGACGCCAAATGTAAATCTTTGGTCGCATTGTGGAGGAAAACTTCTATGGGATGATGAATGTGGGTTTTATAAACCTGATCCTGAAAACACGCCAACAGGTAGGGAAGGTGAAACCAATATGCTAGCTCTTGGTGCTTGTGCAGGCGTCTTTAGTAATTATGATATCCAAGAACAAGTCCCACGCAAAATCAATCAATTGGCCTCGCGCCTTAAGATCAAGTCAAAACGATACATTGAGACAAACGTATTTTCTAACGAGCCAGAAAAAAAGACAAAACCAGTTTTCGCATTACCTTATGGGGCGTCAAAAGATAAACAAAAAAGGATGTATATTGATTTTCAAAATGATGTGAAGGTTAGTGATTTGCAACTTGCTGTTCAAGAAGGGTTTGAGAATGTAGAACATGCAAAAAGATACACCACCTTAGGAATGGCAACTGATCAAGGTAAGACATCAAACATTAATGGCATTCACGTATTATCACAAAACTTAGGAAAACCTGTTGATAAAATTGGGCATACAACTTTTAGACCGCCATATAAACCAATTCCACTTGGATTAATTGCCGGCCAGTATGCAAAAAAGCTATTTAAGCCTGTTAGAAAAACTCCTATCGATAAATGGAATTTGTTAAATAATGCAATATGGGAACCCGTAGCAGATTGGAGAAGAGCATACGCATATCCCAAAGGTAATGAAGGTTTGGAGGAAACATTAAGTCGCGAAGTTTTAAGCGTTAGAAAAAATGTTGGTCTTCTTGACTCATCAACACTTGGTAAAATTTTGGTCAAAGGACCTGATGCTGGTCAATTCTTAGATTTAATTTACACCAATATGATGTCGACTTTAAAAGCTGGAAAATGTCGATATGGTCTAATGTGTAATGAGGCAGGTTTTGTTTTTGATGATGGTGTTGTAGCACGTCTCAATGATCAATCATTTTTATGTCATACAACATCTGGGGGTGCAGATAGAGTGTATGCCTGGTTAGAGGAATGGCTTCAGACAGAATGGCATAACTTAAAGGTATTTATTGTCAATTTAACCGAACAATATTCACAAATAGCAGTTGCAGGACCAAAATCTAGGGAGCTTTTACAAACCTTCAAGTCGATTGATTTATCCGCAGAAAAACTTCCTTTTATGAACTTCATAGAAACTAATATCGATGATATATGGGTAAGGATTTACAGAATATCCTTCTCAGGTGAACTATCTTACGAATTAGCGGTTAATTCCAATCAAGCTGAAGAGTTATGGAATAAGCTTATTAAGGCGGGAAAGAAACACAAAATACAACCGTACGGAACTGAGGCACTGCATATTCTAAGGGCTGAGAAAGGATTCATAGTTGTCGGAGATGAAACAGATGGTACCGTTACTCCACACGACTTGGGAATGGAGTGGATTGTTTCTAAAAAGAAAAAAGACTTTATAGGAAAAAAAGCATTTAGTCTGCCACATTTAAATTCTAGTATTAGAAAGCAGCTCGTTGGCATACTGACCCTTGATACAAACAAAGTTCTTCCGGATGGATGTCATGCCGTAGAAGATGGTAAAGCTATTGGACACGTGACCTCTACTTATTTCTCGCCCACCTTGAAAAGATCAATAGCGCTTGGATTAATAGAGAATGGTAAGTCTAGAAAAGGGTCAACCTTAGAGTTTGAGATTTCGTCCAAAGAGTCTATATTTGCAAAGATTGTAGATCCTAATTTTTATGACTCAGAGGGCACCAAACAAGATGGATAAAATAAAGGGCGATACATTTGTAGACGTTTATTTAATTGGATCAATAAAGTCCTTTAATATACGGGTCGATCATAGGGATAAAAAAAGCATTAATGTCATAAAAAAAAATATTGAAGAAAAGCTTCCATCAATTCAAAATGCAACAGAGAGAAATGGCTTAACGCTTTGCTGGGTTTCAAATGATGAGTATCTCTTATTAAATCAAAAAAATGAAAACGATACATTGCTTAAAGAATTTCAAAAGCAAATGAACTTAACAACAGGAGTTGCTGAAAACACAACGGATTTAAGAGTTTGGTTTTTAATAAAAGGTAATAGAGCATTAGATATATTGCGAAAAGGGGTCCCTTTAGACTTAGAAAAATCAAAAATATTAAAAAGTAATTTTCTAAGAACAAGATTGGGTGAAATACAAATTAATATTTTATTTAAATCGCTAGATGAAATACTTGTATCGGTTCTACGTTCTCACAAAGATTATATGATTGAATGGTTCGAAGTATGTACTAGGCGTGGAACTGAAATTAATTTTGATCTTTAATTCCAGTCATCCAAGAGGCTTCTAGGTTTTGGATTGCGTTTATTCTTTGCTCAGGAGAAGGATGACTAAGTGTCCAAGTGACGTTGGATGAAACTATACCCGTTAGTTGTTCTAATTTCTTCAGTAGGCTAATTTGTGGAGCAGTACCAATTCCGGATTTAATTAGTAGAGCAGCTGCGTATGCGTCTGCTTCAAATTCATCTTTTCTGGAAAGCCCAGATATAAGGATTTGAGACAGGTATCTCCCGATTATTGCTCCAATGTACGGTATTAACCTACTGAGAATCGTCGAGATCACCATAGAGATTGCGCTTATTGCCGAAAAAGTAATCAGACGTTTTTTTGTATGTCCTAGGGCTAAGTGCCCTAGCTCATGTGCGATAACTGAAGTCAGTTCAACCCCCGAAACCTTGCCTAACTTGTACTGGTTGATAAAGCCCTGTGTAATATAGATATTACCATTGGGAGTTACTAAACCATTAATTTGTTTCTCATTCAGAACAAAAACCTGTAACTTGCCCAAGTCAAGCATTGACTGAAACGCTTTTATATAATTGTCAATCACAGGGTCATTGAAAATTTTTGATTTTTTCTCAAGCTTCTTGCTTAAACTTTTGGATGAATAAATAGATCCTATGTATAAGACAGATATTAACACAACTATGGGAATAATCTTTGTAATCATTTTGATTATGAAAGATGTCTCATGCCCTCTTTCAAGCCATTTAGGGTGAGAGGAACCATTTTATCTTCAAATATGTCTTTTATGATATGAGTTGAATGTGTGTATTCCCAATGGTCTTTATTGGTTGGGTTTATCCATAAGTAATTAGGCCATTTTGTAATGGCTCTTTCTAGCCATGTTCTCCCTGACTCAGCATTATAATGTTCGTTGGCTCCACCCGGATATTCTATCTCATAAGGGCTCATTGATGCATCTCCAACGAAGATACATCGATAATCCTTACCATATGTATTCATTACTTCTGTCGTGGGCGTTTGTTCAGTCCACCTCCTATGATTGTTTTTCCACACTCCCTCGTAGAGACAATTATGAAAATAATAATACTCAAGATGCTTAAACGCTGTCCTAGCAGCCGAAAATAATTCTTCGACCTGTCTTATATAGGCGTCCATTGACCCACCAACATCAAAAAATATTATCACTTTAATAGCATTTCTACGTTCAGGTCGAGTTCTGACATCGATAAAACCACTTTTAGCCGAGGAGCTTATGGTATTCTCTAGATCTAGTTCTTCATCTGCACCATCTCTTGCCCATCTTCTTAGTCTTTTAAGAGCTATTTTCATACCTCGAGTACCGAGCTCTATATCACTATCAAAATTCTTAAACTCCCTTTTATCCCAGACCTTAACAGCACGCTTATGCCTACTTTCATGTTGTCCAATACGAATTCCCTCTGGATTATAACCATAGGCCCCAAAGGGTGATGTGCCCGCAGTACCTATCCATTTGTTTCCTCCCTGATGGCGATCCTTTTGTTCCTCCAATCGCTTCTTTAATGTTTCCATTAGTTTTTCAAAGCTACCTAAGCTGTTTATCTTTTCCATTTCTTCCTTAGATAAAGTCTTCTCAGCCAATTTTTTTATCCATTCATTTGGAATTTCAATTTTTTTGAAAACTTCTTCAATTTCAATGGCCTCGAGCCCTTTGAATACATGCGAAAAAACCTGATCGAACCTATCAATATGCCTCTCGTCCTTAACAAGAGAGGTGCGGGCTAAATAGTAAAAATCGTTTACATCAAAAATTGCTACACCTGCAGTCAATGCTTCCAAGAATGTCAAATATTCCCGAAGCGAAACGGGTATTTTGGCGCTTTTCATTTCGTCAAAAAGATTTAAAAACATGATGAACCCTTGCTACTTACCAAAAATAATTGCGATGACGATACCTAGTACGAAGAACATTATAGAAATTACTGTGGATCTATGCAAGATATCCAGTAGTTTACGTTTTCGGTTTAACAGTATGCCCAATACAAAGCCAACTGTGGTCATTATAATTAAAAACATTTTCTTTAATTGCTCTCACTATTCCTTCTGGCCATAAAAGCAAGTCTTTCAAAAAGATGAACATCTTGTTCGTTTTTCAAAAGCGCACCATGTAACTTTGGCAAAATATTTTTGCCATCCATCTTGAGGTCTTCAGCCTCAAGTTCCTCAACCAACAATAGTTTCAGCCAGTCTAACATCTCTGAAGTAGATGGCTTCTTTTTTAAACCTGGAACTTCTCTAACTTCAAAAAACTGATTAAGTGCAGCATCTAACAAGTTTTTCTTCACTTTAGGAAAATGAACATTGACTATTTCTTCGAGGATCTCTTTTTCGGGAAACTTAATGAAGTGAAAAAAACATCTTCTTAAAAAAGCATCCGGTAATTCTTTTTCATTATTAGAAGTTATTATAACGATAGGACGGTTAGCTGCACTAATTGTCTCTCCTGTTTCATAAACAAAAAACTCCATTTTATCTAATTCTTGAAGCAGATCATTCGGGAATTCTATGTCTGCCTTGTCTATTTCATCTATTAAAAGAACGGCTTTACTATTTGCCTCAAACGCCTCCCATATTTTTCCTTTTTTAATATAGTTTTTTATATTTTTAACTCGTTCATCACCAAGCTGACTGTCCCTCAATCTGCTTACAGCATCATACTCATATAGCCCTTGTTGAGCTTTGGTTGTAGATTTAATATTCCATTCAATTATTGGAAGTGAAAGACTCTCGGCAATTTGTCTTGCAAGTTCAGTTTTTCCTGTACCGGGTTCTCCTTTCACTAAAAGAGGGCGCTCTAGAGTTATCGATGCATTAACAGCCAAAGTTAAGTCATCTGTGGAGATATATTTTGATGTACCTTCAAACTTCATAAAAATTTCCTTTCCAATTCAATAAAATTTTTTAAAATCTTATAGTGACAAACGCTAAAATTTATATTATCGAATATATAGTAGCTTAATTTTAACCTAATACTTTTGGGGGGATTATGGGTTTAGATTTCGTAAAGTCAAAAGAATTTTTACATGAAGGTTACAGGCCATCTGACGAAGAGCCTTTCATGAACGAAAATCAAGTTAAATATTTTAGGAAAAAACTCCTTGATTGGAAAAAGTCGATACTTTCTGAGAGTAAAGATACTATCAAAGGAATGAAAGAGGAGACAAGAAATATTCCAGATGTTGCTGACAGGGCTTCAGAAGAAACAGATAGGGCGTTGGAGCTAAGAACTAGAGATAGACAGAGAAAGCTTATTTCTAAAATTGATGCTGCTTTAAGAAGAATAGATGATGGTTCTTACGGCTATTGCGAGGAAAGCGGCGAACCTATATCTTTAAAAAGATTGGATGCGCGTCCTATAGCAACGTTAAGTGTTGAAGCTCAAGAGCGACACGAGAGGCGCGAAAGAGATCATAGGGACGATTAGACTAGAAGAGAATTTGGGTCTCAGCAAATCAAAAGTTTTAAAGTAGCAATTATAGGGGGAGGCGTATCCGGCTTATGCTCCGCATTGTTTTTGAAGCAGCTCGGTTGCGACGTTACTATATTTGAAAAAGATAAGTTAGTAAAAGGTGAAGGAGCAGGTATTCAGCTCACCTCTAATGGCTTATTTGTTTTAGAGAAGTTAAAACTTGGTAAATTGGTGGTTGAAGCTGGTTTAAAGCCTAACAATTTGTGTTTATTTGATGAAACTGACTTAAAAAGTGTCGGTGGTTTGGAAATTCTAGAAAGATTAAAATCTCGCTATGGCAGATCTTTCATTACTCTACATAGATCATTTCTCATAAAAATTTTGTTTGAAAAGGTTAAAGAAGAAGAAATAAAGGTTAACTTTGGTTCAAGAGCGCTTCCCTTGATTTCGAAAAATGAACGGACTATTTCCATATCGTACAAAGGGAAAAAAATTGAAAAAGACCTCATTATTGTCGCAGATGGCGTTGGCTCTATATGGAAAAAAACTATCTTTAAAGAGACCAATGCTCGTACCATTTCGCAAACTGCGTATCGATTTGTATTGAGTAGAAAAACTTTGCCGCCTATTTTTTCCAAAAATAACATTAATCTATTTTTTGGTAGAGGCAGACATTTTGTAACTTATCCGACTGGAAATAATGGTATGATAAATTTTGTTTTCTGTAAAAGAGAAAAAGGACAGACGATTAATAACTGGAAGGAAAAGGTAACTAAGCAGAAATTTTTAAATGATTTTGAATTAAATGAGACCCTCAAAACTTGTCTCCCTGATGTGCAACAGATTTACAGGTGGCCTATTATAGAGAGTGGAATACCTACTATAATACACAAAAAAAATGTCGTTATGGTAGGGGATGCTGCGCTAAGCATGCTTCCTTACATGGCTCAGGGAGCCAATAAGGCTTTAGAGGACAGTTGGGAGTTAGCAAATTGCATAAAGGAGTTCCCCTTAGATATAAATGAGGCATTGAACAATTACTCTAAAAAGAGAATAAAGAGAATACATAAATTAGATCAAGTTTCTAGGCTGAATGAGAAGGTATATCATCTGGAACAAAGAGCGTTAAGGAAGATTCTTTTTGTTTTTCTGCGGTGTCTAACTAGATTTTCTCCAAACTTGTTTTTTAAAAGGCTCGATTGGATTTATAATTACAAAGGGTGACTTATTTCTCACTAAGTGAAATCCAGACAGGAACATGGTCTGATGGTTTTTCTTGGTTCCTCAGAGATGTTTCAATCCAGCTATTATCCAGTTTGTCAGCTGCGTTAGGGCTTAAAATTATGTGGTCAATTCTAACGCCATTATTTTCCTCCCATGCTCGATTTCTATAATCCCACTGAGTGAACACTGAGTCAGTTTCATCTAATATCCTTATTGCATCTAAGTAGCCTAAATTAAGCAAGTAATTAAATTTAGCCCTAACTTGCGAATCAAATAACGCATCTTGTGTCCACTGATCGGGGTATTTACAATCAATATATTGAGGAATTACATTAAAATCTCCTAAGACAATAATCTCCTCTTCGGACATAAGAGCTTTTTTACAATATTGATTCAGTCTATCCATCCATTTTAATTTATAATCAAACTTTTCTGTTCCTTTTGGGTTGCCATTTGGCAGATAAATACATACAAACCTCTTTTCTTGGTAATAGGCTTCAATAAAACGTGATTGTTTATCGTTACTATCACCTGGTAAAATACTATTTGATAATTTAGCCTCACCTTTTGTAAGGATTGCGACTCCATTAAATGACTTTTGGCCGTTAAGGTAACAATGATAGCCAAGCTTTTCAAAGGCAGATCTGGGAAAGTCTATGTCCTGAATTTTTATCTCTTGAAGGGCTACAACATCTGGGTTGGTTTTTTTTAACCAATCAATTAGTGTGTCAATCCTTGCTCGCACACCATTAACATTAAAGGTGACTATTTTCATCTGCTAATCTATTTGAATGAAGGGGAGAAGGAAAAGCTTGTGCCACATCCACATGACGAGGTTGCATTTGGGTTATTAATTTTGAAGCTTGAACCTATAAGCTCTTCACAGTAATCAATTTCTGCACCTTCTAAAAATTGTAAAGAAGTGTTATCTATGATGACTCTACTTTCCTCTTTTTGGAAAACTTGGTCGTTTTCATTTACATCATCAACAATATTGAAAATGTATTGAAATCCCGAGCATCCACCACCTTTAACAGCGACTCTTAATGTCTTGCTTTCACAAGAAGCTGCTATTTTTTTAAAGGCTCGGTCGGTTACCTTTGGTGGTATTCTTAAATTCATTTTTTCTTTCTTTACATTTTAAGCTTTAGCGTAATATATACTTGTCTAATTGAATAGGCAAGAAAAGAGCTTTTTTTTGAAGATAGCATCTGATCCCGACAGATCTTTAGGACGAGTGCATGAAGAAAAACCTTGTACCATAAGATCAAATTTCCAGAGAGATAGAGATAGAGTTATCCATTCCAAAGCTTTTAGGAGGTTACAAAATAAATCCCAAGTTTTCTTTTCTACAACCAATGATATTTTTAGAACCCGGCTTACCCATACGATTGAAGTAAGTCAGATTTCTAGAACTATCGCAAATCATCTTGGTCTAGATATCGATCTTTGTGAAACAATTGCACTCGCCCATGACTTAGGGCATCCCCCTTTTGGCCATACCGGTGAAGAGAAGCTAAATAATCTTATGCAAGAAGTTGGTGGTTTTGACCATAATTTTCAAACCCTTAAATTAGTCACTATATTAGAGCGACAATATTTAAAGTTTTCTGGGCTAAATTTATGTTTTGAATCATTAGATGGGATAGTTAAGCACAATGGACCTATTTATGAAAAAGACAAAACTATTAGGTTGTTTTGGGATGAGAATATTGCGTTGGGAGAGGGTGGTGGTGAACACCATTTAAGCCTATTCCCATCCTTAGAGGCACAAGTAGCATCACTGTCTGATGATATCGCCTATTGTGCACACGATATTGCTGATGGACATGAAGCAGGAATTTTGTCCTTTAAAAACTTAAGGACTTCTCCATTTTTCGGAGAATTTTTGGTGTCAGAACACCCCAAAGGATATTACGCATCGCTTTCAGTAGCGCAAGCTTGCAGAGATTTAATAAGATATTTGGTGAACGATTTAATTTTTCAAACACAAAAGAACATTAAAGATCTCCGAAAGAATGCATCTGGTACCAAAACTTCGAATGTAATTGCATTTTCCTCCGGAACGGTCAAAAAAGTGGTAGAATTAAAGAAATATCTCTTTAAAAACTTATATAGAAGTCAGGAGATAAATATCATGAGGAGTCAAGCAGAGGAAATAATAAACACTTTATTTGAATATTATTTAGATAACTTGGATGATATACCGCTCTCATTTATGGAGAATAAATATTATTCAAAATTTAAATCGTTCAGACTAAAGAAATTAAATCTGGTTGGAGATTTCATTGCTAGTATGACTGATAAGGAAGCGCTAGAGACTTTTGGTAAAATAAAAATAAGCGTTTAATAGGAAAATCTGAGGGAGCAAAAATTGGATATTGTCAATATTTTACGAGATAAGATCCTCAATAGCGTCAATCAATTGGTTGATGAAAGAAGTTTGAAACAGCCTATTAACATGAATAATATTGTGGTAGAGAGACCTAAGAAGCAACACCAAGGAGATTATTCTACAAACGCTGCGATGGTTCTTGGGAAAGCACTAGCTTCTAACCCTAGGGATTTAGGAGAAATAATTAGTCACAAGTTAAGGGATAGCAAGCTCATATCCAATTTATCACTTGATGGCCCAGGTTTCCTTAATATAACAATTAATCCTAAATTCTGGGACAGGCTAATATATGAGATAAATTCACCTAACAATCGATATGGAGAGGAAAGCTTTGGGGGTGGAAAAAAAGTAAACCTAGAATATGTATCTGCTAACCCGACAGGTCCTCTTCATCTTGGGCATGTAAGAGGAGCTGTATTCGGAGATGTTCTTTCTAGGTTATTGGAGTTTGTAGGTTTCAAAGTCACTCGCGAATATTATGTCAATGATGGCGGAACGCAAATTGGTATTTTAGTTAGAACTATATATTTTAGATATCTAGAAAAGTTGGGAGAAGTTATAGAGCTCCCTGACGAATCCTATCCTGGAGATTATCTAATTCCAATAGCTGAAAAGCTTATAGACAAATATGGAAACAAACTTAAAAATCTCAGAGAGGTTGAGAGAGATAATATTATTCGGAGTTTTTCTTTAGAGCATATGATGGAAATAATTAAAGCGGATTTAAAGTCTCTAAATATAGAGATGGATAATTTTTTCTCGGAGCAGGCAATGATCGATTCCAATGCAATAGATAAATCCATTAGCGTACTTAAAGATAAGGGGTTGATCTATACAGGAACAATTGACGCACCTAAAGGTAAGATATATGCCGATTGGAAGGCACGAAAACAACTATTGTTTAAATCAACCAAATTTGGTGATGATATCGATAGACCAATAAAAAAATCTGATGGATCATGGACTTACTTTGCACCTGACTTAGCCTATCACGCAGACAAGTTAAATAGGGGATTTGATGTGGTAATAGATGTTTTAGGAGCTGACCATAGTGGATATGTAAGCCGCTTGAAAGCAGTCATTAATGCGTTCGCTGAAAAAAACGTTGAGTTTGAAGTAAAGCTCGTACAACTAGTAAAACTCATTAAAAATAAAAATGTCCTAAAGATGTCAAAAAGAGCTGGTGACTATATACTTATTCAAGATCTTTTAAAGGAGGTTAGCTCCGACGTTATAAGATTTGTGATGCTTAGCAGAAATAATGATATTCCATTAGATTTTGATATTGATTTTATGATGTCTAAGTCAAAAGATAATCCTGTATTTTATGTTAATTATGCACATGCACGAATAGTTTCAGTTTTTAAAAAAGCAGAGGAAATAAACCTGTGGCCGCTAATGAAGATGGAAAATTTAGAGAAAATGAACCTCCCATACTTGGAGAGCGAGCTGGCTTTGGTAAAAAAACTTTCAGAATGGCCAAATGTTGTAAAACAATCAGCCAGATATCATGAACCCCATAGAATTGTTTACTATTTAAACGAGGTTGCATCGTCTTTTCATAGTCTATATCAATCCTCGAGTGATACTGGTCCTTATAGATTTATAGTCGAGGGATCAAAAGAGTTATGTATAAAACGTTTGGCTTTAGCAAAGTCCACTCAGATAGTCATAAAGAATGGGTTATCTATTCTAGGTATTGTTCCTTTGGACGAAATGTATTAATCTTAGAGGAAAAATGAGCGAACAGGCACACGAAATTACATCTTATACCACAGTGAAGAAAACCACATTAGATTATTTGTTCTTAGTTGGGGGTTGGTTAGTGAGTTGTTTTTCTTTGGTTATTATAGGTTTAATTTCCTATTGGGCGATTAAAATTCCTGAAAAGACAATAAATAGTTTACCTATAATAAATGCTTTACAAGGAGACATAAGGATTGAACCTGATGACCCCGGCGGGAAGTTATTCGATGAGGAAGATCTATCAATCTACAAAAACCTTGAGAGTGATTCTAAGATGCCAGAAAAAAACGAAATAATTTTGAAAAATTCAGACCAAAATTTTGTAAATCTTCGAAAAGAAATAAAGTTCAATGAACTCGGTAAAGATGATCAGAAAAATTTAACCTCAGCTATTGAGGATGCTCTCAGAGAGGTCGTTGATAGTAATGAAGAAAAAAATGATGAACCAGAAGCCAAAAACCAGCAAGGGATGGTGAAACTTTATTTAGGCTCATTCGACACTTTATCGCAAGCAGATGAATTCAGACAATTTATAAAAAGAAGAAATGATACTCTTTTAAATATCAACAACTTAAAAGTTTTTGAGCAGTTAGAAGGGGAAACAATTTTTTTTCGAGTTGAATTGACTAATATTCGTTCTGAAGAAGAAGGTGAAAAGTTATGTTCAATACTTTCTACTAGACAGTTTTCGTGCTTATTATTAAGTGATTTAGGTAGTAATTAATAGAGAAATGGATAAATCAACAGAATATAATAAGGATATCAAGCCTGAATTATATGTCAGTTTGGAAGGATTTGAGGGTCCCTTAGATCTTTTGCTTACGCTTGCAAAGAAGCAGAAGGTGGACCTAAAAAAATTACAGTTGGGTATTCTTGCTGATCAGTTCTTAGATTATCTTAGGGAACAGAGGTATAAGTTCAAATTAGAATTTGCTGGAGACTATCTAGTTATGGCGTCTTGGCTCACTTTATTAAAAAGTCAATTAATTATTCCTGAGGATGAGTTCAAAGAGGAGGATGCTGATAAGATCAATGAACTATTGGCGTTAAGACTTCAAAGATTAGCTAAAATAAGAGAAAAGGCTATATTGTTGTTTGATAGACCGCAGCTTTCCAAAAATTTTTTTCCAAGCAGTCTTTATCGAGATGAAAAAATGATTAAAGAAGATTTTTTAAGGGTACAGCTGGCAGATATACTAAAGGCCTATATGGGTATTGTAGATAAGAGAAATTACGAAGTGGCTCTGGGTGCTAAAGAGGAATATTTGTTTTTAGACAAAGCGATTAGTTTCATTGAGCAGAAAGTGAAGGGATCAAAAGCATTAATTAGTTTCCCAAATTTGGTTAAGGAAATACATGCATTGTCTGGGATTGAAGCCAAGCGCTGTGCTGCATCTATTTTCTGCGGATTACTCGAATATACAAAATTAGGAAAAATTCAAATGAAGCAGGCAAATGCCTTTTCTAGTTTAGAGTTGGCTAAAGTTAGCAACGGAAATACGGTTTAATGGAATTATCTTTGAACCAACAAGATATGGAGAGGGTTGTTGAAGCATTACTATTTACTTCCTCAGAGCCACTTTCAATTAGGGATTTAAAGAAAAATTTGCCTCAAAATGCGGATATAGAGTCTATAATTGAAACACTAAAAAAACATTATGAAACAAGAGGTGTTAATCTAAAACGCGTCGGCAATTCAATTGCCTTACGAACTGCTAAAGATCTAGATCATCTATTCGTTAAGAAAATAGTTGCTAGAAAGAACTTATCAAGGGCAGCACGAGAAACGTTAGCTATTGTAGCATATCATCAACCAGTTACTAAGCTTGAAATAGAAGAAATAAGAGGCGTTAGTGTAGGGTCTGGTACAATTGACCTATTGATGGATTTACAATGGATAAAATTTGGTAGAAGGAAATCAAGTCCAGGCCGTCCTGTGACGTTCCAAATAACCGATAAGTTTCTTGATTATTTTGATTTAAGTAGTCTTAAAGATCTTCCAGGAGTTAAAGAACTTAGGGATCTTGGGTTATCAGTAAAAAATTTAAACCGAGATTAGCCTACTGCCAATCTTTAAAATGCTTTGATAACTTGAGTGTTTGTCCCTGGTAATTGGAGCCAATTATTTCTCCATACATTGCACTTGGCATGCTGGAAAGTGTTTCATAAATTAGTTTACCAATAATCTGACTGTCTTCCAGTATGAATGGGGTTTCGTGACACCTAATTTCAAGTACAGCCTTCGAGCGCTTGTCGACAGTATTTTTTGTGAACCCAAAACCAGGGTCAAAAAAACCAGCATAATGTACGCGAAACTCTCCCATCCTGACTTCATAAGGAACCATCTCGGCAGCTGTCTGGGGTGGTATGGTAATGTACTCTTTACTTCTTAGTATATAAAATGCTCCTGGCACCAAAGTTATGTAACCCTTTTTTGAGAATAGTCTTTCCCAAAAAGTTTCTACTTTATAGAAGTTAAGCTTACTTAAATTAATTGCTGGGCAACTTTTTCTCGCTTTGAAGCCAATTGGTTCATTTTCTTTTCCCTTTAAATTTACAGAGATCGTAATACCGTTATCAATCTGCGTTGAGTTTTCGACTATATTAAATTTAGTATTTAGCTTTTCTAGCTGTCGGTCAGTTATAATTTGTTGCTCGTTATGAAATCGTAGCTGGTTTAATGTTATCCCTTCTTTGATTGTTATTGAAAAAGATATAGGAGCTATCTCCACATAAACTTTGCCCTTATAACCCTTTCTGACACGATCAAAACAGCTAGAATTATCGGAGATTAATCGCGTCAATATGTCTAATCTTCCAGTTGAACTTTTGGCATTAGCTACCGCCGAAATGTTACCTGGCAAACATAATTCTTCCTGTATTTGTATTATATAAATTTTGCCCTTTACAAGTGTCCTAAAGTGACCGATATCTATCTCCCTCTTTTTTAATTTAGATAGCTTTTGTCTGACAGTTTTCTTATGTCCAGGTAAAAATGAAGCTTCAACTTCCCAACACTTTTTAGAAAGTCGTAAGTCCATACTAGCAGGTTGGATCTGGTTGTCCGTTAAGGGTCGCAGACACTTTATAGATGATCGTTTGTGTAAAGCTTTTATCTGCTCCGCGGGAAGAGCCCCTTTTCTTTTGAAAAGCATTAATTTACTCATTTGTTGGTCGGGCTAGCGAGATTTGAACTCACGACCTTTCGTCCCCCAGACGAACGCGCTACCAGACTGCGCCATAGCCCGCTGTTAATCAAATATTTTTTCTAGCTATCATTTCTTCTCGTAACTTATTTAAAGATGCTATTAGGGAATTAATCTCGAGCTTTTTCTCTTCACTAGAAAGGCTTTTGATAAGTATCGTTCTTTTCCCAGTATGATTGAAGTTAATTTGTATTTTTTGTTTTTCAACGGCTAAGAAGTCATCTACTACCTGATTTGGTCTAGCAATTATAAACTCTTTACCTTTTTTTATAATTGTCTCTTTAACCTTTTTTATCGTAAAATTTTTTCCATGTAGTAGGGTTTTAACGCCTCTTAGAAAATCAATGTCTCTCGGTCTATAATATCTTCGTCCCCCCTTTCCCCTCATGGGTTTTATTTGTTTAAACTGGCTTTCCCAGAAACGAATTACGTATGGTTGCAACTCTAATTCTCCAGCCACCTCAGATATGGTGCGAAAAGCTCTAGGTGCTTTTTTGGTTTCAAATTTTGTGCTCAATTTTTCTCAGACTTGTTAATACGCTCTTTCATCAATTTGGAGGGTTTGAAGCTTATTACTCGCCGAGCATTTATAGTAGCTGCTACTCCAGTTTTCGGATTTCTGCCAATTCTTTCATGTTTTTGTCTTGGGGTAAAAGTACCAAATGACGAAAGTTTCACACTTTTACCATCAATTAATGCATTCGATATCTGGTCCAAAACAGTCTCTAACATATGGGCAGATTCATGTTTTGATAGCCCTACATTCCTAAAAAGTGCTTCACTAATATCTTGGCGAGTTACCGTTCTGCGTACCATCTTAACCTCCCCTTACAAACTAATTTAAGTATTATTAGGATGTCAACTTAAGTTTTTACAGTAAGCTAGGCGGATTTTGTTTTACACATAGTCTTTGCTAGTTTTAACGCTGAGTAAAAGCTTTTGGAGTCAGAACTACCATGGGATTTTATTACTAGACCGTTTAAACCAACAAAGACCCCTCCATTAAGAGTTCTTGGGTCCATTCGTTCTTTGAGTCGCCTAAGCTTTCTTTTCATTAGAAGACCCATGAATATTCCAGATATAGATGAACTAAACTCATCCAAGAAAAATTTTTTAATTAAATTTGCTGTGCCTTCAGCTGTTTTCAAAGCGATGTTTCCACTAAAACCGTCGGTTACTATAACATTAGCTTTATCAGAAGAAAAATCGCTGCCCTCTACGAACCCTACGTACTCAATTCCTCCATCTGTGAATGTCTCTATAAACATCTCTGATGTCTTTCTTAACTGTTCATTCCCTTTATGTGTTTCTGTACCAACGTTCAATAATCCCACTTTGATCTTTTGTGTATTAAAAACTTTTGAGAATATATCTGAGCCGAAGTTAGAGTAAGCGAGCAAATCGGATGGCTGTGCCTTGATATCAGCTCCAGCGTCTAGAACAACATTAAAACCTTGATCAGAGGTTGAAGGCCAAAAGATAGCGATAGCAGGTCTTTTAACATCAGGAAGTTTTCTCAAAAGCAGGGTTGAAATAGCCATTAAAGATCCAGTGTTTCCACATGAAATTGCAACCTCTGCTTTGGATGATTTAACACTTTCTATTGAATTCCACATACTTGAGTTTTTCCCTCCCCTAATTGACTGAGAAGGTTTATCCCCCATTTGGATTACTTTGTAAGAGTGCCTAATCTTACACATTTTTTTTATTTCAGGATATCTATCGAGTGCTTTGGACAGAGCTTTTTTATCGCCATGCAAAAGCAAGGTATCATTAGTATTTTCAGAACAAAACTGCTTCACTCCTCCGATAATATCCTCTACAGAGTTATCTCCTCCCATACAATCAACTGAGAGAGTGATTTTATTATCTCTTATCATTAGCTTTCAGGTATACCTAATCTAGCTAAATAACGTCAATCTTCGTCATCACCAACTTCGGATTCTAGTTTATTTATTACTCTTCTCTGTTTATTTCCAGAACCATAATAGCCGCATGCACCACATATGTGATGAGATAACTTAAATTCCCCACAATTGCTACATTCTCCGTATTGGCGGGATATAATTCCGTCGTGCGCTCTTCTCAAACCTCTTTTCGATCTCGTAATTTTACTCTTAGGCACGCCCATGTGGATTCCTCGTAGTATTATTGAGTTTCTTCAACGCACCATAAGCAAAATTGAAAATAGCGCAAGTAAAATCTTGTAATTACTTTTTGAGTTTACTCAAAATAGAAAAAGGATTTTCTCTATCTACACGTTCTGTTGGATTTAAACTTATAGATGCTCCTGACTTTTTTGGATAATCAGGTGTTTCGAGGCTGATGGTTTCCATTAATACGTCGCCTAAATTAATTTCGTCTAGAATAATATCGCTTTCAAATGATTTTTCAGTGAGCTCGAAAACGCTCTTTTTCATTGGTTTATTTTCGTTTGTTCCAATAAAAAATGTTCGTGCAAGTCGTGTGTATATAGTCGTTACCATAGGTTCAAGTGTTATAGAGCAAGGTTGTATAAGTTTTGCTTTGACCGTGCCACGTAAAAATATTTGGTTTGCTTCTTGTAATTTTAAATGCCCGTTAAAGCTCGCCTTCTTTGCCTCTATAACGTTTAAGCTTTTAGTCAATTCCCTCAGAGCATCCTTGGAACAAACAAGGTGAAACTCATGTTCAATGTCTCTTTGTATTTGTTCTAGTGAGATTATGTAAGAGAAATTATCTATTTCCTGTATTTCTTTCATGATATATCATCAAGTTATTGAAAATTTGAAAAAAAACCTATCAACAATTTTAATATGTTTAAACAAAAAATTATACTTTTAGTTTTAGCTTGTTCTTTCTTAAATACTTGTTCGGGAATTAAAGCCAATAATGGCTACATGCCGGTGCAGGACAGTGTCGATGAACTTAAAGTCAATAAAACTTCTTTGTCTTTTGCAAAATCAAGATTAGGAGAACCTGCTTTGATTTTAGGCAACCAAGAGCCAATATTTATATATTCTTCACAGGTTACCAATAGAATATTATTTTTTGAACCCAAAGTAATTTCGAGAGATGTTTTAGTCCTCTACTTTAATAAAAAAAATAAATTAAAGAAGCTTGAAAAGTTTAATTTGAAAGATGGAAAGTCTCTTCAAATGAACACAGATACCACCACTTTAAATACAGAGGAAAGATCATTAATTGCTACATTTTTTTCAAATGTCGGTGTTGGCGGCGTAAGGATCCCAGACTAAGTTGGCTTGAATTTTAAGGCAACACCATTAATACAATACCTCAGACCAGTAGGAGCAGGACCATCTTCAAAAACATGCCCTAAGTGTGCTTTACAGCTACTACAATTCACTTCTCTTCTTCTCATTCCGTGTGAAAGGTCTATTTTTGAGGCCACAGTGTCTTCTGATAACGGGCTACTAAAGCTAGGCCATCCCGAACCACTTTCAAACTTCTCGGATGAAGAAAATAATTCACTTGAACAGCAAACACAAAGGAATTTTCCCTCTCCACTAGGAAACCCCGGGTGTGAAAATGGTGGCTCTGTCTCACCTAGTTGGGTAACGGCATACGCCATACGGGATAACTTTTTATTTTCCATTAGTTGATATATATATATGTATTAAAGTAGTTGTAGGACCAATATAGGCCCAATTTAGGAAAGATCAAATAATGAGATACCGAATAGAGTTTGGTCAATCTGATGCTAATCGGATGAAAGCCCAAAAATTTAGGCAAAAGGTTTTTAGAGGAACTGAAACTGGTTTGGATGAAGACAAGTTTGATAAAATTTCCGATCATTGCCTAATATTTGATGAAAAGAAAAACGATAAGTTAGTTTTAGTTTTTAGATCAAGATCGTTTTCGAGCATGAAAGATATTCTGTGTAGCTATTCTGCGCAATATTACGACTTAACCCAGTTGACCAGAATACCTTTCAAACCTATGGAGATTGGAAGACTATGTGTCGATAAGACGGCTAAAGACCCATTTTTACTTTTGACTGCCTTTAAATACCTTGCTTCACTAATCTCGAATCGTAGAAGGAATTTTATATTTGGATGTACCAGCTTCTCCGGAGCAAACGACCCAAAGCATTTGGCTTCTTTGAGATCATTAAAAAAAAGCCAGCTTTCAGGACCAAAATTGTCAATCACAAAGAAATCAAACAGCATTTTAGATATTAAAACAATTATTGGTTCGGATAAGCAAAAAATGGATAATAATTTTTTGCCTCCTTTATTGAAGTTTTACCTTAGGCTTGGTGGTAAAGTCTCTGATCATGCGGTGATTGACAAAGACTTAGATACTTTACATGTTTTTACTTATCTGGATTTAACCGGTAAAAAAAATAATTAGCTTTAATTCACAATGTTGCAATCTCGTTTTTATAGTTTGACCAAGCAACAGGATCATCTAAAAATTTTCTTATTTCTAGAAGAATGCTAGCTTCAAACGTATTCATCAAACGCATTTGGTTATATACTTCTTCCCAATCGGTTAGATGATATACTTTTATATTATTTCTTTTCATTGAATTGTCAGCTTCTTTAAATATGTTGTACTTGAAGACAACCAAACTGAGATTACACTGAATACCTTGCGATCGGATGTTTTCGACAAAATTTATTTTGGATTTTCCATCTGTCATTAGGTCTTCTACAAGTAAGCTATGTCTTTCCTTAAAAATATCCCCCTCAATCAATTTATTTTTTCCATGGTCCTTTGCTTTTTTTCTTATATAAGAAAATGGTAGCTCCATTTTTCCAGCTATAACTGCACCAAACGGGATTCCTGCAGTCTCACCACCTATAATGTAATTTGGCGATTGGGAGTCCATATCGAATTTTATGGTATCTATCATCATATCTGTAATTGATTTGAAAGCTGATGGATATGCAATAATCTTTCTGCAGTCGATGTAGCTTGGCGACAAAAAGCCAGATGACAGTCTAAAAGGTGTCGCCAGGCTAAAGTTAATTGCTCCAATATCGATGAGAATTTTTGCGGTGTTTCTCGATCGTTCAGCTATGTTCATTTTTCCTCACAAAATTGTATTAATTTTCTTTTTCCCAATAAATTTCACTGTAAGGGTTAAAGACCGTTATTTTCCCATCACTGGTCTTAATATCTTTTATCACTTCTATCGATTTAAGCCTTTTTACATATCTTACCCTATCTCTATGTTGCCTTAAGCCATAAAATGCACGACCATTTCTAGACACAAAGGGTTCAATTTTCTTCAAAGACCGATGTTCTTCGAACAACTGTATCAAAAGTGGAATTGCAAAAGGACTACTAAATATTCCAGCACATCCACAGGGAGCTATTTTTTTACCCTCGACATGAGGAGCGCTGTCTGTACCAAGAAAAAATTTACAGTTACCAGATGTTGCAGCTTGCACAAGAGCAAGACGATCATATTCTTTCTTTAATATTGGTGCACAATAAAAATCTGGTCTTATTCCCTTTGAAAGCATTATGTTTCTATTTACCATCAAGTGATGAATGGTGATTGTAGCTGCAACCATACTTTGTTCGTTTATGAATTTTACTGCATCCGCAGAAGTGATATGCTCTAAAACTATTTTTAAACTTGGAAATTGCTTGATTATTTTTGTCAAAACTTTTTCGATAAATACGCTCTCTCTTTCAAATACATCAACCTTTTCATCTGTAACCTCGCCATGTATAGACAGTATGACGCCACTTTCTTCCATCACTTCAAACATTTTATAAAAATCTTTAAAATCTGATATCCCAGAGTCTGAATTGGTCGTCGCTCCTTTTGGGTACATCTTGATGGCCTTTATATGTTTGTGAGTGCTAACTTTTTTGATCTCATCTTTGCTCAAATGATTTGTTAAATAGAGTGTCATATTTGGGGTAAACTCTGTTCCAGTTGGAATCTTTTTACAGATCTCATTATAATAGTTTTCAGCTAAAGAAATATTCGTAATAGGAGTATCTAAGTTAGGCATTATGAGCGCTGAACCAAAGTTTTCATAGGTATAAGGTAGAACACTTGATAGAAGTTCCCCCTCGCGCAAATGTACATGCCAATCATCGGGCCTCAAAATATCAAGATAGGTTTCTTCCATTAAGCGATTTTATTTTTCGCGTTTATTAATATGACCATACCGGTTGTTTTCATAAAAATTACTGGGCTTCTTCAAAAAAATTTAATCCATTCTTTCGTAAAAAACATCTAAATATATTTCAAAATGTCAATTACTAGTTTATATACTATTATATGGACATTTAATAGTAACAATCTGAAAGTTTACGGGGAAAATCAAGTGAATATTGTGGAAAAAAATCTTTCTGGAACTGCAGAAAAAGAATTTAGGAACGGTGTATCAAATAATGATGCAAAAAGAGCGCTCGAGTTGCTATTAAGATGGATAGGCGAGAACCCAGAAAGAGAGGGACTGAGAGAGACGCCAAAAAGAATTTTAAAGGCGTATAAAGAATGGTTTGCTGGGTACACTCAGAATCCTGTAGAGATACTTAATAAGACTTTCGAAGAAGTAGATGGTTACAAAGAAATGATTAGTTTAAAAGATGTAAGCTTCCACAGTTTTTGCGAACATCATTTTGCGCCAATTGTGGGCAAGGTTCACATTGGATATATTCCAAATAATAAAGTGGTGGGACTATCAAAACTTGCTCGACTAGTTGAAGTTTTTGCACGGCGTTTGCAGGTGCAGGAAAAAATGACGGCTGAAATAGGTAACTGTTTACAAACTCACTTAGATTGTTTAGGAGTTGGAGTCGTAATTGAAGCAGAACATCACTGCATGTCTTCGAGAGGTGTTAAGAAACACGGATCCATAATGAAAACGATGCACTTCACTGGTGTTTTTCTAAATGACTCAGAGAAGAAGAATGAGTTTATAAGACTAACCAGCTGAAAATTAAAAAAGCTACTAGCCCAGGTAAAATGAATAAAGCTCACTAATGCAAAAGCCAGATTGTTTTCAACAAATCATTTTATTGCTACAGAAATTTTGGTCTGAAAAGGGGTGCGTTGTTCTGCAGCCTTACGATTTGGAAGTAGGAGCAGGAACTTTTCATCCAGCGACAACCTTAAGGAGCTTAGGCCCCGATCATTGGTCAGCTGCTTATGTCCAACCCTGTCGGCGACCCTCTGATGGTCGTTATGGAGATAGCCCTAATCGATTGCAACACTATTATCAGTTCCAAGTTGTTATGAAGCCTTCACCTATAATGTTTAAAGAAATGTACCTGGAAAGTTTAAAGGTTCTGGGTATTGATAACAAAGTACACGATATCAGATTCGTAGAGGACGACTGGGAAAGTCCTACGTTGGGTGCATGGGGACTAGGTTGGGAAGTTTGGTGTGACGGTATGGAGATTAGTCAATTCACTTACTTCCAACAAGTAGGGGGACATGATTGCAAACCGGTTACAGGAGAGATTACTTATGGTCTCGAAAGACTTGCAATGTTTATTTTGGAGTGTGAATCTGTGATGAATTTACCTTACAATTCCCCAAATAGTCAAAGACCAATAAAATACTCAGATATTTTTCTCAAAGCAGAAAAGCAGTATAGTGAGTGGAATTTTAATGTTGCAAACACAGAAATTATTTTTCGCCATTTCGATGATGCAGAGAAAATATGTCAAGAAATACTAGGAATGGGGGACCTCGAGGAGAAGTCCTCGTCAAAAAAAAATATTCTTGTCCAACCTGCATACGATCAGTGTATAAAAGCTTCACACCTATTTAATGTACTTGACTCAAGAGGAGTAATTTCTACCGCCCAACGTCAAGTATATATTGGCCGAGTAAGAGCATTGGCTAAGTTGTGTGCAGATGCCTATATAGATGAAGTTTCATTGAGAGTATAATGAACGGAAGACGTTTCATTACTTTATTTTTATCTAGTGTTGTCATTTTTACAGGGGCGTTGTTTTACTTTCAAAATTATGCCTACTATGACTCAATAGATATTAGGCAAAATATTTTATTAGGTGAGAAGAGGTATGAAATTTCCTACTATCAAGGAATAGATTCTGAAAGTTCAGGTTTAAAGCTCAGAGAATGCTTTGTTGTCGATATATTGGATGATATTAGTCTTCCTAAATACGAGAAACCAACACCCCTTACCGCACCTTTTTGGTTTAAGTGTTTTAATGCTGAAAGAATAACAAAAGATTTAGAAAATGGTAAAGCATCTGCCTTTTTAATAAAAAGAGAAGAGTTTGACGGCATTGACGATGTAATAGCTATTTATCCAGATGGAAGAAGTTATCGTTGGAGGCAATTAAATACTAAGTATAAGAAAGAATAGAGTTGAACGATTTTATATTGGAACTGATCTCTGAAGAGATACCTGCAAAAATGCAAGCACACGCTATGCGTCAACTGGAAGTCTTAACTTTAAAAAAAGTTAATGAAAACGGTTTGATTTTTGTTGGAATGGTCCCTTTTGTCACACCAACGAGATTGGGAATTATTCTCGAAAATATATCAATTGAAGTGAAGGAAAGCATCAAAGAAATACGTGGACCTAGGTTGGGAGCACCTGCAAATGCAATCAATGGTTTTTTGAAAAAAAATAAGATCCAGAGAACCGATCTACAAGAAAAAAAAACTACTAAGGGATCATTCTATGTTTACACTTTAAAGATAAATACTCAACCCTTATCAACCATTTTATCGCGGATTTTTACCGAGATTATTCAAGAGTTTAATTGGCCAAAATCTATGTACTGGGGCGATAATTATTCTCTCAAGTGGGTTAGACCACTTAGAAGTATAACTGCTGTTCTTTTTGAAAATGAGAAACGGGAAAGAGTACCCTTGCATGTAAGAGATATTGAATCAGATATTGTTACCAGAGCACATCATGTGATGCATCCAGAGTTTTTTGATTTTAAATCTATCAACGATTATCAGGAAAAGATTGCAAACGGTAAAGTTATCCTCCAGCCTCAGGATCGTAAAAAAATAATTGTCCAAGAAGGTAAGAAACTAGCTGAAGCTAGAGGATATTATTTAATTGAGGATGATAAACTTTTAGAGGAAATAGTCGGGTTAACAGAATTTCCGGTTCCCTTACTAGGCAAGATTCCCGAAGAATTACTTTCCATACCTGAAGAAGTGATTATCTCTTCTATGAGAGAGCATCAAAAGTTCTTGTCTCTAAGAAGTAGTACTAACGGTAAGGTTGAAGGATTTTTGGTGGTTACTGATTTAAAAACTCATGATCAACAAAAAACCATTCTTTCTGGCAATATGCGGGTTTTAAATTCAAGATTAAAAGATGCTATTTTCTTTTATCAAAATGATCTAGATCTGGTGAAACATCATGGAATGATGGCCTGGAATGATAAATTGAAAAGTGTTAAATTTCATGAAAAGTTGGGCTCTCAGTATAATAGAGTAGAAAGAATAGTGAAGATTTCTGCAATACTTGCCGGGCAATTTGAACTCGAAAGGGATGAGGTAAGTAAGGCTGCAACACTTATCAAGGCTGACCTTGTTTCTAACGTTGTAGCAGAGTTTCCTTCTTTGCAGGGTATAATGGGGGCTCATTATGCTAAAGCTGAGGGTTTTAAAAAAGTGGTAGCTGACGCGATCCGAGATCATTATCTTCCCGTTGGTTCCAACGATGTCGTTCCAAAACACCCGCTTTCAATCGTGCTCTCAATCAGTGATAAAATTGATTATTTAACCTCCCTTTGGAAGATTGGTATTAGGCCTACTGGAAATAAAGATCCCTTTGCTTTAAGGAGAGCAGCTTTGGCGATAATAAGAATAATACTAGAGAACAAGTTAGATATTGATTTAGATTACTTGATTGACCTAGCGGAGGATAATTTTGATAAGCCCTCTTTGCAGCGCTTTTTAAAAGAAAGAATAGTATATTACCTTACAGAAAAAAATTATCAAAAAAAGGTGGTACAGGCAGTGGTCGAGCATTACAAGCTAGATTTTTTGCCCATCTTGCCGGATATGATAGCTCAGATAAATGCATTTATTTCTTCCAATTCTGGGGTAAGGGTTTTAGCAGTCTACAAGAGAGTTTCTAATTTCTTAAGTTCTAATCAAGAGGTCTTAGGTGCTGAGAAAGAATTTTCTAAAGAAACTGCAACTGAAGAAGATAAATTAGTACAAAAACAATTGATGTTAACCAAAGAGCAAGTAGAAGGCAGCTTGAAACGCAAAGATTTCAAGACTGCTCTTATTGAATTGAATTCAATGGTGGATTCTGTCAATCAGTTTCTTGATAATGTGCAAATTAATTGTGAAGATAATGCGCTCCGGATTTTACGATATTCATTTTTGAATCAAATTCGGGAAACTATGGATAGAGTTGTAGTATTTTCGGAATTGGACAAAAAATGAATGATACAAATTTAAGCTCTAGATATTTATTTAATGAGATACCAGATGATCAAAAAAAAATAGATGAGTTTGGGTACAAAGCGTGCAACCTCAGCTTGGCTAAAAAGTGGCAGTTTCCTGTGCCTGATACAGTATTCCTTTCTGGTGAATTGGTTAAAGAAATATTTGAGAAAAAATGCGTTCCAGCTGAAATTCTCTCACACTTTAAGAACAAATTATTGGTAATCAGGCCTAGTCCAGTTATAGATCTTTCCCTAAAAAATGAGCCATTTCTTTATATTGGGCTTGACGATCGCAGTTATGAGATCCTTAAAAAGACGGTAGGGATTAGAAAGGCATCACAGATTTACTTTAGCTTTCTTGGAATGTTTTCTTCGACTGTATATAATATAGATCTTGAAACCTGTGATGAACTTCGCCGATTATTAGAAAATCCAAAAAGGCCAGAATCCGTTTTTGAAGAAGGCAGTCCTGATCAAATTAGCAGGATAAAAAAATTAATCTCATTAGAAACTGGTTCAACTTTTCCAAGAAATATTTCAGAGCAATTAATAGAAGTAATCACCTCAATTTATAAAGGTTGGATTAGTCCTACTCAGAAAATACTTCGGGATGTCAGTGGTAGGAAGAGTGAGGAGTTAATACCAATAATTCTACAAGAAATGCACTTTGGTATTGAAGACAAGCCAGTGGAATATTTTAAAGTTAAGAACTTTGATGATAATATAGGAAAGTCAAGCTATCAGTGCTTTCGATTAGATAAAAGTGATAAAAAGTCGGCTTTCAACCCGGTTAGCAAAGAGGAGGTTAGCAAAGTACCCAAACCTAATTCATTGCCTAGTTTGATTGAGAGTTTGACAAAAAAAGTTAAGTCACCATTAGAGGTAAGTTTTCTGTTAGATGGCGACACATTGTTTTTGATTGGTTTAAAAGAGGTAATATTACCTCATAAGAAGTTTATTGAGTTTGTTGTTACATCAGTTCAGGAAAATATAATTGAAAAAGAAGATGGACTGTTGCTAATTAACCCTGAATACCTAGATATTTTTCTTCATCCATCGGTATCGGAAGATATAAAACCGAAAGTTGCACTTTTGGGAGTGCCAGCAAGCCCAGGGGCTGCCTCTGGAAGGGTAGCTATGTCTACTAATAAAGTTATTCAATATAACTCGACTGAAACTGATGCAATATTAATTAAGACCGAGACTATATCTGATGACATCAATGCTATGTCTCTATCAAAAGGTGTATTAACAGTAAAAGGAGGGATGACTAGCCATGCTGCCGTTATAGCTAGAGGAATGGGAATACCATGTATCGTAGGAACAAGAAATGTGGTTTTTAAGGAACAGGAAAAATTACTGATATTAGAGGATGGCAATGTAATATCCGAGGGCGATGAAATTACAATAGATGGTTCTACAGGCGCCATATATCTTGAAAAAGTAAAACTAAGACCACCTGAGACCACAAGCACGTTTAGCACACTTTTGCAATGGGCTGATGAGTTCTGTGATATTCAAATAAGAGCAAACGCTGATACGGTGGAAGATGCCCGAGTAGCGCTTTTTTATGAAGTAGATGGGATCGGCCTATGTAGAACGGAGCACATGTTCACCGATTCCAATCGCATAAATCTAGTTAGACAAATGATACTCACTAACAGTGATAAGGAAAGAGGATCAATAATTGAGAGGCTTCTGCCGATACAGAAAGAAGATTTTATCGACCTATTTAAAGAGATGTCCAACCTTCCTGTGACTATAAGGCTTTTAGATCCGCCTCTGCATGAGTTTCTTCCAAATTCACAACAAGAAATTCAGAGGACGGCAAATCTTATGGCGATGACGGAACAGCAACTAGCTGATCGCATTAAAGATCTATCTGAGTTCAATCCCATGTTGGGTACAAGAGGGGTGAGGCTTGGTGTGATGGTTCCCGAGATATATGATATGCAGGTGCAAGCTATTTTTCTGGCGGCCATTGAGGTTTTCGAGAAATACAAAATAGTAGTAAATCCCGAAATTATGATACCATTAATTTCCGCTAATAAAGAAGTTGATTTGGTGAGAGATAGAATTAGAGAAGTTTTTTCACAATTAAATAAGAACAATTTTGTAGATCTTAAATATAAGTTAGGAGTAATGGTTGAAACTCCCAGAGCTGCGCTAAGAGCGGGTGACATTGCGCAATCCTGTGATTTTTTGAGTTTTGGTACAAATGACTTAACTCAAATGACGTATGGCTTGAGTAGAGATGACTCTAATAGATTTATGAAAGAGTATATAGAGAAAGGACTTTTTAATGGCGACCCCTTCAAAACTATTGATGTCGAGGGTGTGGGTGAATTGCTTAAAATAGCAGTTCAAAGAGCTAGAAATACAAATTCAAAGATAGTAACAGGCTTGTGCGGTGAGCATGGTGGTGATCCGACATCCATTAGTTTTTGTCGCTCTGTTGGTTTTGAATACATATCATGTTCGCCTTATAGAGTGCCGATAGCTAGGTTGGCCGCGGCTCAATCAAGAATAAGAAATTTAAACTAGAGTAAGGCCTAATAATGAAACACTTATTTGTTAAAAGAAGGACATCATTGCCTATTTTATTCGTGTATTTTCTATTAATTAGTCACCTAGCTCTCGCGCAAACAAATTCAAACGTGAAAAAGAAAGATAATGAGGGTATCCGTCCGGTTATCGTGAATTTGGGGACAACAATTGAAGAAGAAATGATACGGCTTGATAGCATTGATGATAACTATTTAACAAGACTGTCAGGTCTGATTACGTATGATAGAGCATATTTATCGAACAATAGTGAAAAACAATTTTTCTCTAAGGGAGCTCTCGACAGTATGCGAATGCCGAAGATGAATAGGGAACTCAAATGCCTATCAGAGGCTTTGTATTTTGAAGCACGAGGTGAACAGATAGAGGGACAAATTGCGGTAGCCGATGTAATTATCAATCGGAAAAACTCTAGCCAATTCCCCGGTACTATTTGCGGGGTCGTTTCCGAGGGGGCACATAAGAGACATGCGTGTCAATTTTCGTACAATTGTGATGGCAAACTAGAACTGATTTATGACAAAAAAACCTATAGAAGGATAGTCAAGCTTTCATCGATGATATTAAATGGTGCTTTTTCTGATGTAACAAACGGCGCAACATTTTTTCATGCGTCGGAAGTAAGTCCCAGTTGGTCAAAGAAATTTAAAAAGACTAGAAAAATAGGTAGACATATATTTTACAGAAATTAGCATAATGTATTTTAAACTTATTAGGATTACCCATTGTTTAGTGAAGAATTTAAGAAAAAAGACCTCCTTGACCTAGGAGGAAAAAAAAAGGCGAATGTAGACCATATTTTAGTAAGAGACTATGTAAGAGAGATAGACATCGGCGCCTTTCAGCCAGAGTATGGTGTTAAACAAAGAGTATCCTTCAATGTCATTTTGGAAGTGAATACCGATAATCAACCAATGCATGATAACGTTGATTTAGTATTATCATATGACAATATAATTGAAGTAATTGAGGATGAAATTGGTCAGAAAAGAGTTGCACTGCTAGAAACATTAGCAGAGAAAATAGCTATTTCGTGCTTATGTTTAGATAGTGTGGTTATGGCTACTGTGCGTCTCGAAAAGCTAGATAGGGGTCTGGGAAGGCTTGGGGTTCAGATAAGTAGAACGAAGGTTCAACCAGATACATCTAAAACAAATTTGAATTTGCTTAACAAGAATAATTTAGTTATCAAGACTAAGATTCCTAATGCTGGTCTGTTATTCATTTCGAATAGGATGTTACAACAAAAAAATATTTGTTTTTTAAAGGAATTTATTTCCACTTCAACAATGACTTGGGTTATCTGCCCTTCAGAGATCTATAAAGATTTCACAGAAATGAGTCCAGAAACCGATAGCGAAATACTGACAATGTCTGTTGCACAAAATGCTTATGTGCTCAATAAAGAATTTAAAAATTTAAAATTAGCACGAAGTAAGACTGAGGTTGCTTTTTTGTTGAAAGGAGGTGTTAATTGTATTTGGTGTCCAACCGATCTCTGTAGGTTTTCCAAAAACGATGTGTTTCTAAATAAAGAATTTGCCTTAAGCATGGCCTGCCATTTAACAAAGGACCTTTTAATGAAAAAGATTTACTTGTTCCGACAAGATAAATTGGCTTCTGTATTAACAGAAGGTATGCGTAACATAGGAGTTACTGTTGAGTATTGCTGATAGTAAATTGGTTTAATGTCAAAAAAAGAAAAAATTGTGACCTTTGATTTGGACGGAACCCTTGCTGATACGGCACCGGCCTTACTGAATGCTGGAAATGAACTTTTGAAGAGTATTGGGAGAGATCCAATAAAGCTCGAACAGTATAAAGGATTCATTGGCGGTGGGACAAAAAAGCAGGTAGAGAAGCTCTTGGTATCTACTGGGGGTATTCCAGATAGCGGTTTGGATGTCTACTTTGAGTTTTTTCAAGATAGATACTACGAAGATCCTGTTAAGGGTTGTTCTCTTTATAAAGGAGTATTGGAGCTAATAGAGTTTTTGAAAAGCCAAGGGTTAAAATTGACTATATGTACGCAGAAGTTTGAAAGCAGCGCAAAAAAGGTTTTGTTTGATCTCAATATTTATCAATACTTTGATGGATTTGCATACGGTGATAGCACTGGAGTTTTAAAGCCTGACCCAAAAGTTTTTTATCATTCTGTAAAAGAATTAGGTAATGGAAGTTATTTTTATGTCGGTGATACTGCAATTGATTTACTTTTAGCAAAAGCGGTTGGTGCGAGCTTTTTTTTTCATAAAAGGGGTTACGCACCACAAACTGTAAATAAAGCTGGAATTGACTTTAGTTTCGATAATTTCAGTGAATTAACTAGTCACTTTAAACAAAATTTGACTTGAAAATGCAATACTTTTTCCCAGAGTTAAACGATTTTCAAGGCGGAGCAGAATACTTTCATACTATCTATGGTGGCAATATCGTTTTTAATTCATTTAGAGTTACTGAAAGGAATAAAGGCTCAAAGGTTATCCCTACGTCTGATGTAAAAAAAGAGTTTCTAAAAAAATTTATATCGAAGCCAAATTCAAAATTGGGACTAAACTTCGACACTACACTTATTATGGGAGTTTTGAATGTTACTCCTGATAGTTTTTACGATGGAGAACAATCCTTTTCAGAAAAACAGTTTGTCGAAAAAGGTCTAAATCTTCTTAAAGCTGGCTGCTGTATATTAGATGTAGGAGGTGAATCAACAAGGCCTGGAGCGAAGGAGGTTGCGTCCAGTATAGAAATAGAAAGAGTAATAGGAGTAATTAAGAAAATAAAACAATCTGCTCCCTCAGCTATAATTTCAGTTGATACTAGAAAGGCAATTGTTGCTGAGAAAGCTTTGCAAGCTGGAGCTTCCATAGTGAATGATATTTCTGCAGGATCATTTGATGAACAAATGTTTGGCGTTGTCGCAAAATATAAAGCAGGTATGTGTTTGATGCACTCTCAAGGCTTGCCAGAAAATATGCAAAATAAACCTCGTTATGAAAATGTCCTTCTAGATATTTATGATTATCTTAAAGAGAAGATCGCTGAAGCTGAAAGTACAGGCATATCAAGAAAACGCATTATTATAGATCCAGGCATTGGCTTCGGAAAAAGTTTTAGCCATAATATGGAAATAATAAAAAAAGCTAGTCTGTTCCTTGGATTAGGATGTCCGCTCATGATAGGGGTATCACGTAAGAGTTTTATTGGCGAAATTATTAGAGAAAGGCTGCCCTCGGCAAGATTATCAGGTTCGATAGCAGCAATGCTGAAGATAGTCAGTAACGGGGTGAACATTGTTAGAGTGCATGACGTAAAGGAGACCGTCGATGCAATGAAAGTTTGGAATATTATTAAATAAAATAAGGTTTGCATAAATGGAAGGAAATATATTCGGAACTGATGGGATAAGAGGAAGGACAAATACCTACCCTATTGATCCCGAAACGATATTGAAAATTGCTTTATCAACAGGTCATGTGATCGGAAAAGGTATAAATCTTCCTAAGGTTATTATAGGCAAAGATACGAGAAGGTCCGGATATATGGTTGAAAATGCTCTAACTGCTGGTTTTATCTCTATGGGCTGGGAGGTAAACTTACTTGGACCTTTGCCTACACCTGCAGTAAGTTTTCTAACAAAATCCCTGAGAGCTGACCTCGGCATTATGATTTCGGCATCCCATAACCCATACGAAGACAATGGAATAAAATTTTTTGATAAAGATGGTTTAAAGATAAATACAAAAATTGAAGAGGAAATCAGTAAAGAGATTAGGAACAAATCACCATTAGTGGTTCCAAGTGATCTAGGTAAAGCGAGTAGGATAAATGATGTTCTTGGCCGTTATACCGAATTTGCAAAGATCACTATTCCAAGTAATTTAAGCCTAGGCGGAATTAGGATAGTAGTGGACTGCGCTAATGGTGCAGCATACAAGATTTTACCCCAAATTTTAAGAGAGCTTGGTGCAGAGGTTGTGTCAATAGGCGTGGCTCCAGATGGTTTTAATATAAACATGGAGTGTGGTTCAACAAAACCAGAAAAAGCACAAAAAGCAGTTCTAGAAAACAGTGCAGATATAGGGATATGTTTAGACGGCGATGCTGACAGAGTTTTATTCATTGATGAGCAGGGGAAGTTAGCTAATGGGGATATAGTTATCGGACTTTTAGCTGAAGCCTGGGTAAATAAAAATTCACTGAATAAAAATACTGTCGTAGCGACAGTTATGTCTAACCTGGCCTTAGAGCTATACCTAGAAAAAATAGGAGTAAGCTTGATTCGGACGCAGGTAGGTGACAAAAACGTCTCAAAATGTATGAATAGGCAAAGGTTAAACTTAGGTGGAGAACAGTCAGGCCATATCATTCTGTCGGATTATTCAAATGCAGGTGATGGATTAATTACGTCATTGCAAGTATTGAGTGTTTTGGTAGAAAACAAAAAAAAAGCAAGTCAGCTTTTTAATTTGTTCGAGCCATTCCCACAAACAGTGGTAAATATAGACGCTCATAAATGCAACGATTTCGAAAAAAATGAGCAAATAAAAAATAGGTTGGAAGATGTCAGGCGCTCAATATCTGGTAAGGGCCGTATTCTCATCAGACGATCAGGCACCGAAAATGTTATTAGATTAATGGTTGAGCATAGAGAAAAAAATAAGTTGGAAGAGACTATTGCCACTTGCTTGTCTATATTGAAAAAGACCAAGTTTTAAAGATATCAATGTGAAGTAGTTTGTTATGAATATTAAGCCACCGCAAAAACCTTCAAGACCCCTTTTTTCTTCTGGACCATGTCCTAAGAGACCGGGATGGAGTGCAGACGCAATAGAGAAAATAGCCTATCTTGGAAGATCACATAGAGCAAAAAAACCGCTCCAACAAATCAAAAATTTAATCAATTTAACTGGTGAAATACTAGAGCTTCCTGAGGGCTATAAAGTGGCTATAGTGCCGGGCTCTGACACAGGAGCATTTGAGCTTTTAATGTGGTCACTTTTAGGAAAAAACGAGACGACTATGCTAGTGTGGGAGTCATTTGGTAACGATTGGGCAGAGGATGCTGTCGATCAATTAAAATTAGAGCGTTGTAAGGTAGAAAAAGCAGAGTACGGATACCTACCGGATCTTGATCAGGTTTCTAGAAGCTCTGATATTTGTTTTACATGGAATGGAACAACCTCTGGCGTGCGTGTCCCCAACTCAAACTGGGTTGAAAAAAGTGATGAAAGGTTAGTGCTCTGTGATGCTACTTCTGCAGTTTTTTCTCAGAAATTAGATTGGGAAAAGCTTGATGCAGTTTCTTTTTCTTGGCAAAAGGTCCTTGGTGGGGAGGGAGGTCATGGCGTAATAGTCTTGAGTCCTAATGCCATAAAACGCCTTTCAACATTTCATCCTGAAAGACCAATGCCTAAAATATTTAGGCTCGTTAAAAATGGAAAGTTGATAGAAGGAGTTTATGAAGGAGAAACGTTAAATACACCATCCATGTTTTGTGTAGCAGATGCCTTAGATAGTTTGATGTGGATCAAGGAGATTGGTGGACTGACTGAAACAATCCGAAGAAGTAATGAAAACTTTAAGTGCTTGCAGGGGTGGGTAGATAAAACGCCTTGGATAGAAAATTTAGTAAGTGATCCAAGAAACCGTTCAAATACGTCAGTATGCTTAAAGTTTTCAGACGAGAGGCTTATTTCACTAAATCCAGACGAAAAAACCCGCTTTGTTAAAGAATTTGTTGCGCTTCTAGAAGCAGAAAACGCTGCGTTTGATATAAAGGGTCACAGAAATGCTCCACCAGGTTTAAGAATTTGGTGTGGAGCAACAATTAATCTGGATGATATTCAAAAATTACTACCTTGGTTGGAGTACTGTTTCCACGAAATAATATCAGGCTACTGAGGACAACCAACAATGGCAAAAAGGCATAGAGTATTAGTATCCGATAAGATATCACAGAGAGCATTAGAAACTCTCCAAAAAAGTAATATCGATTTCGATTACAAGCCAGACTGTGGAACAAGTAATAGCCTTAAGGAGGTCATTGAACCTTACTCAGGACTAATAATTAGATCCGCTAGCAAAGTCTCAAGAGACGTTATTGATCGAGGAAAAAATTTGCAGGTCATTGGTAGAGCAGGTATAGGCGTGGATAATATTGATCTTAAAGCGGCATCCTCTAAGGGAATTGTGGTAATGAATACGCCTCATGGCAATGCAATAACTACGGCAGAACACACTCTGGCTATGATTTTCGCCTCTTGTCGGCAAATTCCCGCAGCGGACAATTCGACGCAACAAGGAAAGTGGGAAAAATCGAAGTTTATGGGACAAGAATTAACAGGGAAAACCTTGGGATTAATTGGTGTTGGAAATATAGGTTCAATTGTTGCGGATCGTGCTTTGGGGCTCAAACTTAAAGTTAAAGCTTATGATCCTTTTTTAACCGACGAAAAAGTACAAGGTCTCGGTATAGAAAGAGTAAAGACGCTCGAAAAGCTTGTAGCTGAAAGTGATATAATTTCATTACATGTTCCAAAAACTGATAAGACCACCAATATCATAAATGGTTCTTTGATCAAAAAAATGAAAAGTACCGCGATACTAGTTAATTGTGCAAGAGGGGGTCTTGTAGATGAAAACGCACTTGCAAAAGCGCTGAAAGAAAAATCAATTGCTGGAGCTGCTTTTGATGTATTTGGTTCAGAGCCCGCAGTGGATAACGCTTTGTTTGGTCTGGAAAATGTTGTTTGCACACCACATCTTGGAGCCTCTACTTCAGAAGCTCAAGTAAAAGTTGCGGTGCAAGTTGCTGAACAGATAGCAGATTATTTAAAAGAAGGAGCAATAACAAATTCTATTAACTCACCTTCAATATCTGCTGCAGAAGCACCATTACTTAAACCTTGGGTCAAAGTATCTGATGTATTAGGTGGCTTTATTGGGCAGATTATTGAATCAGGTCTACAGGAGATAAACATTGAATATGTTGGCTCGGTTGGCGAACTGAATACGCGTCCATTGACTTGTTCAATCGTAGCTTCAATCCTTAACCCAATTGTTGGTATTGGGTCTGTCAATCTTGTGTCATCGTTAATTTTTGCTCGTGAAAGAGGTATCGTAATTAGTGAGATAAAAAAAGACTCGCAGGGAGCCTTTGGATCGTATATTAGAATTTTGGTGAAGACCGAAAGGGCCATTAGATCTGCAGCTGGGACGGTTTATTCTGACGGGCAGCCTAGATTTATTCAAATAAATGGAATTGATATGGATACAATGCCGCAGAAATTTATGCTTTATACATCAAATATAGATACACCAGGTTTTATTGGCCTACTAGGAACGACGTTGGGCAAGATGAATGTAAACATTGCAACCTTTTCTTTAGGGAGAAAGGAAAAGGCTGGCTTAGCGCTAGCTTTATTAGGGATTGATGAAAAAATTGACCCAAAAGATTTAAAGGAAATAAAGAGGCTAAAAGGTGTAAAAGAGGCAAAAACTTTGAGTTTTGAAATCTGATTAGATCAAGAAATGAGTAATTTAATTGTAATAGGCACACAGTGGGGCGACGAAGGAAAGGGAAAAATCGTAGATTTGCTTTCTTCAAAGGCAGATACCATAGTTAGATTTCAAGGAGGTCACAACGCTGGTCATACATTAGTTGTTGGTGATCAAGTATTCAAGCTATCACTTTTGCCATCCGGAGTCATAAGAGAAGATAAGATTGCGGTAATTGGGAACGGAGTGGTATTAGATCCATGGAAATTACTGGAAGAGATTGAACAATTAAACTCGAGGGGAATAAAGATTTGTAGTGACAGGTTTTTAATTTCTGAGAATACGCCTCTTATACTACCCTTTCACAAAGATCTAGATCTTTTGCGGGAACAGAAAGCGGGAAAAGAAAAAATAGGTACAACTGGAAGAGGAATAGGGCCAGCTTATGAAGATAAAGTTGGAAGAAGGGCATTAAGGACCGGTGATCTGAAAGACCCAAACCAAGTGAAGAGAAAATTAAATATTATTAAAGAGCATCATGATATTTTGAGGGCAGGATTGGGCGCCACTCATATAGATGAAGAACAACTTTTTGATGAATTGATGATAGTGGGTAAAAAAATTAATATGTTCATAAAGCCCGTTTGGAAAATCCTTAACGAACAGATTAAAAAAAATAAAAATATTTTATTTGAGGGCGCGCAAGGTTCTATGCTCGATGTAGATTTTGGTACTTATCCATTTGTTACCTCTTCTTCAACAATTGCGGCAGCAGCAGCAATTGGAAGCGGTGTTGCTCATAATAAAATCAACTCTGTATTAGGAATAACAAAAGCATACACCACTCGGGTGGGAGAGGGTCCAATGCCTACCGAGCTTACTGATAGTGTTGGACGTTATCTATCAGAAGAGGGAAATGAAAAGGGAACAGTGACAGGTAGAGACAGAAGATGTGGTTGGTTTGATGCACCGCTGGTTAGAAGAAGTTGTTTGCTTAATGGTGTTACTAGTCTTGCTCTCACAAAAATTGACGTTTTAGATAAGCTTGAAAAAATTAAGATTTGTGTAGGATATAGAATTGAAAAG